>JAWOLC010000195.1:0-27812 GCA_033853925.1 Candidatus Eiseniibacteriota bacterium | reverse complement strand
CGCGGGAGTTGACCGGGGCGCGGGAGTTGACCGGGGCGCGGGAGTTGACTGGGGCGCGGGAGTTGACTGGGGCGCGGGAGTTGACTGGGGCGGCGCGAAGGGCGAGGGTGTGTGTATATAGCCGTCCTTCGCGCATCCCGCGCCCCGCGGGCATCCCACGTCCGTCGACCGTCCTGTGCCCATCTGCTCACAAGCCGTCCTTCGCGCATCCCGCGCCCCGCGGGCATCCCACGTCCGTCGACCGTCCTGCATTCACGCCCGCCCCTCGACCGTTCCGCGTTGCTTGACGGACACCGCCCGGCGCACCATCGTCGGCAACCGTGATGGAATCGCCTTCGGACCCGCCCATGCCTGTTTCGCCCTCCCTCGAGATCCGCGGCTCGCCCGAGCCCGTGCTCGGCCGGCGCATCTCGGCCACCACGCTCTATGTCCTCCAGAAGTGCGAGCGCCGGCTGTGGCTCGGGCACCACCGGCCCGAGCTGGCCGCGCCCCCCGGCGACTTCGAGCGCATGCTGGCGGAGCGGGGACGCGAGCACGAGCGCGGCGTGCGCGAGAGCCGGTTCGCCAGCGCCACGGGACCCGTCTACGTCGGCCAGCCGGCCGAGCAGGCGGCGGCGGAGACGCTGCGACGGATCGCGGCCGGCCACGAGGCGCTTTACCAACCGCTCCTCCTCTCTTCCGACGGCGAGCGCGTGGGCGTGCCCGACTTCCTGCTGCGGGAGAACGGCTCCTGGGTCGTGCACGACGTGAAGCTCGCGGTGAACCTGGCCGGCCATCCCGAGATCGGCCTGCAGATGACACACTACGCGCGGCTCGTCTGCGAGTGCCTGAGCGCGCCTGCCGCGCGGCTCGAGATCACCGACGGGAACGGCGAGCAGCGGACGATTCCCGACCTGCCCGAGGAGGCCTACGCGCGGGCCCTGGAGCGGGTGCGGGCGCTGAGCCGAGGGGGAGCCGAGCCCCTCGACCTCCTGAGCACGCATTCGGTCTGCGCGGATTGCCCGTTCTACGGGCACTGCTGGCCGCTCGCCGTGGAGCAGGACCGCATCGAGGTCCTCCGCGAGGTCACCCGGAGCGTGGCGGCCGGGCTGCACGCGGCGGGGATCCGGACGATCGAGCGTCTGGCGCGTGCCGAGCCCGGCCAGATCCGCATGCGGGGCATCGCGGGAACGGCCGAAGCCATCGTCGCCGAGGCTCGCGCGCATCGCGAGCGCCGGCCGGTCTGGCTCGCGCCGCCGCGGCTCCCGCCCTGGCCGGTGGTCTGGTTCGATCTGGAAGGCGACCCCGAGGGCGAGGAGGTGGATCGCGCCATCTACCTCTGGGGCCTGGCCGTGGACGACGGCGCGAGCACGCCTCGGCCCGTGGCCATCACGGCCGATTTCGGCGACCGGGGCGGAGAGCGCGCGTGGGAGCGCTTCGTGGCGCTCGCGACCGAGATCCTGGACCGGCACCCCCAGGCCCGCTGGGTGCACTACTCCCCCTACGAGCGGACCTGGGTCCGGAAGTACGCCTCGACCTACGGCGCGCCGCCGGGCTTCCTCGAGCGCCTGGACGAGGCGCTCTACGACCTGCTCTACCGTGGCGTGCGCCGGAGCGTGCGGCTCCCGCTCTACTCCTACTCCGTCAAGAAGGTCGCCGACTTCGTGGGCTTCCGCTGGCGGAATCCCGCGTCGGGATCGCTCTGGTCCATCGTCCAGTACGCGCGCGCGCGAGCGTGCGGCGACACCGCCGAGCGGGCGCGCCTCCTGCGCGAGATCGAGGAGTACAACGCCGACGACCTGTTGGCCATGCGGGCGGTGTGGCGCTGGCTCCTCGCCGAGGGTCCGAAGGAGCATTGCGGCTGAGGCGGCGGCGAAGGGGAGCGCGTCGGGGCGGCCGGCCGCTCTCGCGCGGGCGTCCTCCGCGCCGCCGAGGCGGGCCGCCCGCCTTGACTTCACCGGGGAGCGAACCTAACTTCCCTTGCTCCCCTTTCGCCCGGAAGGAGTGGTTTCAGGCGGCGTAGCTCAGTTGGTAGAGCAGGAGAATCATAATCTCTGTGTCCGGGGTTCGAGTCCCTGCGCCGCCACCATCCTCTTCGCGTTCCGCCATGCGTCTGCGCCGGGTCGAACCCGTTCTGCGCCGTGCGCTTCGCGGCGCTTGCGCTCCCGCTCGTCCGGCAACGGGCGGCCCCACCAGGCTGCTCGTGGCGGTGAGCGGCGGCGCGGACTCGACGGCGCTGCTCATCGGCCTCCGCCACCTGGCCGGCGAGCTGGACCTCGACCTCCACGCGGCGCATCTGCACCACGGCCTGCGCGGGGCCGAGGCCGATCGCGACCTGGCCTTCGTGCGCGCGCTCTGCCTCCGACTGGCCGTGCCTCTCGTGCACGCGCGCTGGAACACCCGCCTCCGCATGCGCCGCCGGGGACTCGCGGGCCAGGGCGGCCTGCGCACCCTGCGACGCGAATTCCTGCGCTCGGCGGCCCGGCGAGTGGGGGCCGCGGGCATCGTGACGGCCCACACGGCGGACGACCAGCTCGAGACCCTGCTCATGCGCCTCGGGCGGGGGACGGGGCTGACCGGGCTGGCCGGCATGCGGCCGCGGCGCGGAGCCTGGCTCAAGCCCCTGCTCGGCGCGACCCGGGCCGACATCGAACGCGACCTCACCCGGGCCGGCGAGACGTGGCGCGAGGATCGCTCGAACCGCGACCCGGCCTACACGCGCAGCCGAGTGCGGCACGAGGCGATCCCGGCTCTGGCGCGGGCGCTCGCGCCGAGGCTGGCGCCCGAGCGCGGGCGGGCCGTGCTGGCCAGGCGGGCGGCAGAGGCGGCCGGCGAGGCGGGCCTCGCGTCCAGCCGGCTCGGGGGGCTGGCGAGACGGGCCCTTTCGCGGGCCTGGCGCATCCAAGCGGGAGTGCCCACGCTGGCAGCGGCACGATTCCGGGGCCTACCCGAGGACGTCCGGCGGGCCGCCCTGCGCGGGCTCTGGCACCGGGTCTGCCCGGGCTCGACCGGGCTCACCCGCCCCCACCTCGAGGCCCTCGGCAGGCTGATTGACAGCGGCGACGGGGGCGGCATTATTCACCTACCGGGCGGCTGGCGGGCCGAGCGGGACCGGGATGTCGTCCGCTTCCGCAACGGCCGGTCTGCCCGCCGCTTGGCCGCTGTCCGCTTGCCCCTTCCCGGCCATGTGGACTGGGAGGGGGAGCGGATCGAGGCCCGCTGGACCACGGGGAGGGAGGCGCGGCGTCGCCTGGCGGCGTCCGCCGACGCAGGTGAATTCTTCGCCGCCGACGGGCTGGCGAGGCCGCTGCTGGTGCGGCGAGCCGAGCCGGGCGAGCGCTTCGTCCCCTTCGGGCGAAGTCGGGCAGCGCGGCTCGGGCGGTTCCTGAGCCGACAGGGAGTGTCGCAGGACGTGCGTAAGAACCCCACGGTACTAGCCGACTCGGGGGGCATCCTCTGGGTGTTGGGCGTGCGCCGCTCGGCGCGTGCCCCGGTGGCCGCCGACACCCGCCGGGTCCTCTGGGTCCACGCGGAGCGCCATGACTGACAGCCGGCCTACCGATCCACTCGTCCATCCCGTCGCGACGGGCGGCACGAACCTCCGGGTGTTGTTCACGCCCGAGCAGATCGCTCGGCGCGTGCGCGAGATGGGCCTTGAGCTGGCCCGCGACTACGAGGACAAGCGTCCCCTGTTCGTGGGTGTGCTCAAGGGCGCCTGCATGTTCCAGTGCGACCTCGCCCGTGCCACCCCCATCGACCTGGATCTCGACTTCATCTCGGTCTCGTCCTACGGCGCCGGCAAGCAGTCGAGCGGCAACGTGCGCATGCTGATGGACCTGCGCGAGGACGTGGTCGACCGCCATGTGCTGCTGTGCGAGGGTGTGGTGGACTCGGGCTTGACCCTCTCGTTCATCATCGAGGTCATGAAGCGGCGGCGACCGGCCAGCCTGAAGGTGGCCACGCTGCTCGACAAGGTGCCGTGCCGGAAGATCCCCGTCCCCGTGGACTACGCGGGGTGGAAGATCGGCAGGGAGTTCGTGGTGGGCTACGGAATGGACGACAACGAGAAGTCCCGCAATCTCCCCTACGTCGGCGTGCTCGAGGAGGCTCGATCGTGACTCAGGACCACCGGGATCTCGGACCGGGGCCCGACAACGGCCGCGACCGCGAGGGGCGCCGGCCGCCCCCGCGAGGGGGCCCGTCGCGCCGCCCGCAGGTGCCCCTGCCCTCGGGTCGTCCGTTTCGCACCCTGGCGTTCTGGATGCTGGTGGTGCTGCTCTCGCTGGTGGCCTACCGCATGTACCAGGGCAGCTTCATGGCGCCCCAGCGCGTCGAGATCTCGTACACGCGCTTCATGCAGGAAGTGAAGGACGGCAACATCGCCGACCTGCAGATCACCGAGAACACGGTCACCGGGGAGCTGCGCAAGGAGTCCTCCGTCAAGATCAACAACCACGACGTCCCGTACAAGGCGTTCAAGACGAACATCGTCGGGGACGGCTCGAGCCTGCCGGACAAGGTCTGGGAGAAGAGCCCCGGGGCCGAGATCGACGTGCGTCCCGCCGGCCTCAACTGGGTGTCGATCCTCTTCTCCTGGCTGCCGCTCGTCATCATCTTCGGGGCCTGGCTCTTCCTGCTCCGGCAGA
Source organism: Candidatus Eiseniibacteriota bacterium (assembly GCA_033853925.1). Classification (GTDB taxonomy): domain Bacteria; phylum Eisenbacteria; class RBG-16-71-46; order RBG-16-71-46; family RBG-16-71-46; genus JANXPZ01. The sequence continues at coordinate 23,187 of JAWOLC010000195.1, read as the reverse complement.
TGCAGTCGGGCGGAAGCGCCGCGCTCAAGTTCGGGAAGACGAAGGCCCGGGTGCTGCTCGAGACCCAGCCGAAGGTCACGTTCAAGGACGTGGCCGGCTGCGAGGAGGCCAAGCAGGAGCTGCAGGAGATCATCGAGTTCCTGAAGGAGCCGCAGAAGTTCCAGCGTCTGGGCGGCCGCATTCCCAAGGGCGCCCTGCTCCTCGGCCCTCCGGGCTCGGGCAAGACCCTGCTCGCGAAGGCGGTGGCGGGCGAGGCGGGCGTGCCGTTCTTCTCCATGTCGGGCTCGGACTTCGTCGAGATGTTCGTCGGTGTCGGGGCTAGCCGCGTGCGCGACCTCTTCGATCAGGCCAAGCGCAACGCGCCCTGCATCGTGTTCGTGGACGAGATCGACGCCGTCGGCCGGCATCGGGGCGCGGGGCTGGGGGGCGGGCACGACGAGCGCGAGCAGACGCTGAACCAGCTCCTCGTGGAGATGGACGGCTTCGACTCCAACGAGGGCGTCATCATGATCGCGGCCACGAACCGACCCGACGTGCTGGATCCCGCGCTGCTCCGGCCGGGGCGTTTCGATCGCCAGATCGTGGTGGACTGGCCCGACGTGCGCGGCCGCGAGGGGATCCTCAAGGTGCACACGCGCAAGATCCCCCTGGCGGAGGACGTCGACCTCGCCGCCATCGCCCGCTCCACGGCCGGCATGGCGGGCGCGGACCTGGCCAACCTGGTGAACGAGGCGGCGCTGCTCGCCGCGCGGCGCAACCGCAAGAAGGTCGCGGGCGAGGACTTCGCCGACGCGCGCGACAAGGTCACCCTGGGCATGGAGCGCAAGAGCCTGGTGATGACGGAGGAGGAGCGGCGCTCGACCGCCTATCACGAGTCCGGCCACGCGCTCATGGCCTGGCTGCTGCCCGGCTCCGACCCGGTGGACAAGATCAGCATCGTGCCGCGCGGGCGCGCGCTGGGCATCACGAGCTACGTGCCGAAGGAGGAGCGCTACTCCCGCTCGAAGGAGGACCTGCTGCGCACGCTGGCCATGATGATGGGCGGGCGCGCCGCCGAGTACCTCATCTTCAAGCACTTCACCACCGGGGCGGCCAACGACATCGAGCGCGCCACGGCGCTGGCGCGGAAGATGGTCTGCGAGCTGGGCATGAGCGAGGGGCTGGGCCCGCTCACCTTCGGCAAGAAGGAGGAGATGGTCTTCCTCGGCCGCGAGATCGCCACCCACAAGGACTACTCCGAGCAGACGGCCCAGCGCATCGACGACGAGGTGCGCGTGCTCGTCGAGGGCGCCTACCAGAAGGCCCTGGCGTCGCTGGAGGGGAACCTGGACAAGCTGCACCTCCTGGCGACGACCCTGCTCGAGCGCGAGGTGCTGGACGGGGAGCAGATGAACCGCCTGCTCCGCGGCGAGAAGCTCGAGCCGCTGAAGCCGGTACCGGCGGAGCCGCCCTCGGCCAGCGAGAGCCAGGTGGCGAAGGGCGGCGGAGAACCCCGTCCGGAGACCGCGGGAGCGCCCCGGCCGCGGCCGGCGGAAGGCTAGCGCCCGGCCGGCCGCGGCATGACGCGCTGCTTCTTCGCCGCCGACCTGCACGGGGCCGTGGGGCGCTACGAGGCGCTCTTCGCCGCCGTTCGCGCCGAGCGCCCCGCCGCGTTGTTCCTGGGCGGGGACCTCCTGCCCTCGGGGCTCGGCGCCGCCCTGGGCGCCGGCGGCGGCGACTTCGTCGCCGACTACCTCGTGCCCGGCTTCTCGCGCCTGCGCGGCGCGCTGGGCGCCGCGGCGCCGCGCGTGTTCCTCATCCTCGGCAACGACGACGGCCGCGGCGACGAGGAAGCCGTGGCCGCGGCCGACGTCTGGGAGTACGTCCACGGCCGGCGCCTGCCGTTCGGAGCGTGGGCGGTGTACGGCTACGCCTTCGTGCCCCCCACGCCGTTCGCGCTCAAGGACTGGGAGCGCTACGACGTCTCGCGCCACGTGGATCCGGGCTGCACCTCACCCGAGGAGGGCTGGCGCACGGTCCCGCGCCCCGAAGGCGAAGTCCGCTACGCCACGATCCGCGAGGACCTGGCGCGGCTCGCGGGCGACGCCGATCTCGGGCAGGCGGTCCTCCTCTTCCACGCGCCCCCCTACGGCACGCGACTGGACCTCGCGGCGCTGGAGGGCCGGCTCGTCGAGCACGTGCCGCTCGATCCGCACGTGGGGAGCATCGCCATCCGGCGCTTCATCGAGTCGCGCCAGCCGCTCGTCGCGCTGCACGGCCACGTCCACGAGTCGGCGCGGCTCAGCGGGGACTGGCGCGATCGCCTCGGCCGCACCCACTGCTTCTCCGCCGCTCACGACGGCGAGGAGCTGGCGCTCGTGCGCTTCGACCTGGAGTCCCCGGAGGAGGCGACCCGCCAGCTCATCCGCCCGGCGCCGCCTGCCGCCCCAGGGCCAGGGGACGCGCCGCGTCGGTGATCGCCCCGATCTTCGCCGCGTAGCTCGTCTGCCGGGCGATGTCCTCGTCGCTCACGAAGTGCACGTCCAGCAGGCCCTGGCTGCGGTAGCCGGTGCGCAGGAAGTTCATCTCCGCCAGGCACAGGCTCCAGCCCTCGAGCCAGGTCTCCAGCTCCCGCCGCTGCTCGGGCGAGCCGCCGAAGTGCACGATGAGGTCCAGGTCGCTGCCGGGTCCCGCCGAGGCGTTCTTGGTGCTGCCGAAGACGTAGAGGGCCTTCACGCCGAACCGCCCCGGCTCGACGTCGGCCGCGATCCGCTGCGCCATGCGCAGCCGCCAGCGACAGTGGTCGTCCGCCACCCGCGCGACGGGGCTCGGCATGGCCGCCGCCGGGCTCACGGCCACGCCCGGCGGCGCGAGCACGCCCACGGCCTCGTCGAGGTCCGCGTTCATGAGCACGCGCAGGACCTGGCCGCCGGTCGCCTCGGGGACGTCGATCACGCGCACGACCCGGTCCAGGTGGGCGAATTCGGGCAGGAGGCGGGGCAGCACGTTCTCGGACCGGGTGAGGAAGGGCTCGTTGAAGATCACGCCCGGGTCGTCCGGGTAGAGGGGCAGGTAGCGGATGCCCGACTCGACCAGGTCCTGGAAGAAGTGGGTGCCGAAGGACAGATCGGGAACGTAGTTGCCCTTCTTGCGCGCGATCTCCACCAGCACCGCGGAGTTGTTGATGTCCGAGTAGGTCACGCTCACGCCCAGCTTGATGTCCCCGCGGCTGCCCCAGCGCCCCGGTCCCATGAGCACGAACTGCCGCTTCGGCAGCACCTTGTTGAGGCTCCCGACCACACGCCCCACGTCGCGCAGCTCGTTCAGGTCGCCCAGCCCCGAGTAGCCCTCGGGGTCCACGTAGACGAGGTGCGTCACCTCGGGCACCGCGCCGCTCGTCACGTAGCGGTTGGCGGAGAAGATCACGCGCTCCCGCGGCAGGTCCCGGGGGATGGGCGCGGGCACCGCGTCGGCGGCGTGGCTCTGCGGCCGGCACTGCAGCAGATAGAGGTCGCGCCCGTCCGAGGCGAATTCGATGTCCACCGGCATGCCGAGGGCCTCCCGCAGCACCCGGAGGATGGCTTGCATGCGAGGCACGAAATCGCTGGCGGTGAGCAGGCCCTCGAAGGTGAAGACCAGGTTGTCGTCGGCGAAGTGCAGGTCGAGTCCTCCCGGCCGGCGCAGCATGTCGTGCTCGTAGCGCGACACGAGCTGGCCCAGCCCGGGGAAGCGATCGCCCACCTCCTGGAGCAGGGCGTGGCGCTCCACGGTCTCGAAGGCGTTCGTCTCGAGGTTGATGACGTCGATCTTGCGCGGGGAGTAGCGATAGACCTCCTCCGGGCTCACGTTCACCCGCAGGCCGGGCTGGCCGGGAGCCACCAGGATGGGGTAGTCGTCGGCGAGCCGGTCCACCGCGCGCGTGCCCAGGCCGGGCACCAGACGCAGCAAGCCGTCCTCGCGCCGGATGCGCGGAGACCAGCGCAGCTCGTTGATGCTGAAGCCGACCCCCGCCCACGCGGGCAGGAAGAAGCGGCCCACGCGCGTGCCCACGACCTCCTGGATCATGATGCCCATCTCTTCGTGATGCTCGATCAGCCCGCGCTCGGCGCGGTACTCGATGGGATCGGGGCTGAAGACCGAGCCGTAGACCTCGGCGATCGCGTCGAGCAGGGCGGCCAGCCGGTCCGCCTTGCGCCCCTGGTTGGCCAGGAAGAGGCTCTTGTACTTGCCCGAGAACGCCGAGCCCGCGCGGTCCTCCAGGAGGCTCGAGCTGCGCACGATCACCGGCCGGTCGCCGAAGTCGTCCAGCGCCGTCGAGAGCCCCTGCACGAACTCGGCGGGGAAGCGCGAGCTCTTGAAGACCTGGAGCATGTGCGGGTACTCCTGGCGGATCTCGTCCAGGTCGCGATACTTCCAGTTGTAGACGTCGTCGAGGTTGTTGTAGGCGAGGAACTGGACGATCCCGTCCGAGGGCAGGTACCAGGTCTTCGGGACCTTGAGCCCGTCCAGGAGCTGGCGGTCCTGCGCCGCGCGGCGCAGGACGTGCTGGGCGAGGAACAGCCCGCTGCCCTTGCCCCCCAGGCGACCGTGGCTCTTGGGCAGCAGGATCGTGCGGGCGACGAGCTCCACGAAGTCCTCGAGCTCCACGCAGCGGCGGCAGGTGTTGATGAAGTCCTGGTTGTCGGTGAGCAGGCGCCGGATGAGCGACACCTTGAGCCCCGCGTGCATGGCCGGGGACAGCTCGCGCGCGTCCACGCCCGTGTGCTGGTAGCGCTCGAGGGCGTTGGCGATCTCGGGCAGCGACGTGTCGGAGCTCTCCAGGGCGGAGAGCAGGAAGTTGAGCCGATCCTCCTTGATCCAGGTCTGGATGCTGCTGAGCAGCTCCTGCTCGCTCAGGGTCCGGGCCGCGATCTGGAAGGTCTCGGCGCTGATGGTCTCGACGTCCTTGGGGGCGCTGCGCCGCGTGGGGCGGTTCTCGTCGGCCGGCTCCCATTCCTCCTCGCCCGGGCCCGAGACGCTGAGGAGCAGCTCCTTGGCCTCCTCGATGCCGCTCCACGAGAGGTAGTTCAGCATCTTGCGCGCGACCTGGTTGTAGAGGTTCTGGTCGGTGCGCCGCAGGAGGTCGAGGATGATGTTCCAGTCCTGGCGGGGCTCGGCGCCCACCAGGACCTCGCCGCGCTGCACGCGCCCGTAGATCTGCGTCAGCTCGCGGTGCTGCACGGCGTGGGCGATGCGGTCGGCCACCGCGTCCACCAGCTTGCGCTCCTCCTTGAGGAAGGGCCCCTCGCCCGCCTCGGGGAAGTGCTGGGTGTAGTGCACGCACACCTCGCCCACCCGCCGCGCGGCGATCACCACGGGGGCGCACTGCTTCCACGGCGATTCGACGAAGCCCGCGCCGCGCACGTCCAGGTCGCGCAGCGTGACGCGCGCCACGCAGTGGGCCGAGTACTGCCAGCCGGAGGGCAACGCGTCGACGACCGCCTGCAGCAGCTCCTCCATGGGCCGCGTCGTGTCGTGCAGGATCTCGTCGATGCGGTAGAGGCAGTTCAGCTCCTTGGCCCGCTCCTGCAGCGCCTTCACGATCTCGTCGACCGGTCTCGGCTCGCTCATGCGTCCTCTCCTCCGCCGCGCAGCACGACGCCCCGGCCCCGGCGGCCGTCCACGCGGATCGCGAGCGGCGCGGGCGCCTCGACGTGCCGGACGAAGCTCGACTCGCGCCGCGTGGGAAGTCCGCGCAGCCAGTCCCAGTCCACCGCCGGCGGCGAGCCGCCGGGGCCCGGCATGGGCACCGAGAAGTATGCCACCTGGAAGCTCAGCAGGTTGTGGAAGAAGTGCGCGCCCTGGCTCATGTCCACGTTCATCGCGGGCAGGCCGGCTTCGACGATGACCCGGGCGCCCGAGATCTGGGCCCAGCCGACCGGAATCCCGAGCCACGGATCCGCGCTGCCCCAGCGCCCGAAGCCCAGGAGCAGGTAGGGGCGACCGTCCTCCAGCAGGGCCTGATTGAGGCGATCCACCTCCCCGGCGATGACCGGGGTGTGGCGCGCCTCGAACGTCTCGGGCTTCACGTAGACCACGTCGCGGATGCCCTCGATCCGCCCGTTCCCCATCACCCGCTCCGAGCGGACCACCGCCAGCGGGCTGGCCAGCTCCGCGTCGCTCACCTCCACCACCTGCGCGCTGACCAGCATGGGCCGCACCTGCAGGAACCCGAGCCTGGCCGGGCGAGCCTCGGGGGCGGCCGGCGAGGCCGGCGGCGGGAGGGTCAGCGCGAACTCGATCTCCACGGCCGTCCCCAGCCGCTCGGCGAAGAGCCCGAGCAGGCCGCGCAGCGCCTCGTTCAGCGGCCAGGCGCCGAGCTTGAGGAGCGGCGCAAAGTCCAGGATTCGCGGGCCCCGCGGGCCCACGCCCACGACGAGGCGGTCCGAGTCCGGATCGTAGGTGGACGCCACGTGGGGCAGCGTCCCGTCCTCCTCGGCGTCGGCCACGTGGCTCTGCAGCAGGTACTCGGCCTCGGCGGTGGGATCGTAGGCCGGGGGCGAGCCCATGTTCACGGCCCAGAAGTCGGTCTGGGTCTGCTCCAGCATGTGGTCCACCGAGTTGAAGGGCGGCACCGCGCGAGGATGGGCCGGCGAGTAGGTCCAGGTGCGGCCGCCGTCCACGATGGTCTTGCCCAGCCCGAAGGCCAGGTCCACCACGCCCTCCGCCGGCCGCGCGTGCCCGGTCGGGTAGAAGTTCCACGAGCGCGCCACCCCCGCGACCTCCGGATAGAAGCGCGGCCCGTGCCGGTAGCCGACGACCTCCTGCACGATGACCGCCATCTTCTCGTCGGCGGGCGTCCGTCCCGCGCGGCGCACGTAGGTCCGCGCGGCGCGGAAGAAGGTCGAGGCGTAGACGAACTTGATCGCCTCCACGAGCTTGCGGAAGCGCGTGTCGGCGTCGTGCTGGTTGTTGGGGATCATCTTGGTCGCGTACACGCCGGCGAAGGGGTGCGCCAGCGCGTCCTCGAGGAGGCTCGACGAGCGGACCGCGAGGGGCGTGTGCACCTCGCGCACCAGCGCCCACAGGTCGCCCACCAGCTCCGTGGGCAGCTCGGCGCGCTGCAGCGCCGCGGCGAGGCGGTGGTCGTCGGCGCCCGAGTGGACCAGCTCGTGCAGGTGGTTGCGCGCGAGGAAGCGATCGAAGACGTCGGTGCCGATCACCGCCAGGGTCGGCACGGAGATCTCGAGGTCGGCGAAGCGCAGGGATGCGGGGCGCTCGGCGAGCGCCTCGCGCGCCACCCGCAGCCCCGTGGCCTTGCCGCCGAGCGATCCGGACCCGAGGGCGGTGAAGCTCTCCCGCCCCTCGAAGAATCGGCGGTCGAAGCGGGGGAGCTCGCGGCTTCCCGGGGCGTCGAAGCTCATGGTCGTGGCCGACCGCCGGGACGGCGCCAGGCGCCGCCCCGGCTCGCGCTCACACCCAGCCGCGGTCCTTGCAGGCCTGGGCGACGCGGTTGATGGCGATCACGTAGGCCGCATCCCGCATGTACAGATTGCGCTTGCGCGCCAGCTCGCTCACCGCCTGGAAGGCCGAGGTCATCTTGACGTCCAGCTTGCCGAGCACCTCGTCCTTCTCCCAGTAGTAGTTCATGTTGCACTGCACCTGCTCGAAGTAGCTGCACGTCACCCCACCCGCGTTGGCCAGAAAGTCGGGGATCAGGAAGATGCCGCGCTGCTGGAGGACGGCATCGGCCTCGGTCGTGGTCGGGCCGTTCGCGCCCTCGGCCACGAACTTCACCGCGGGATGGATCTTCTTCACGGTGTCGGGCGTGACCTGGTTCTCGAGGGCGCACGGCAGGAGGATCTCGACGGGCTGCTCGATCCAGGCGTCGCCCGGGAGGACCTCGTAGCCGAGCTTCTTCGCGCGCTCCTTGTCGATCCCGCCGAAGGAGTCGGTGATCGCCACGAGCTGGTCCATGTCCACGCCCGCGGCCTTGTGGAAGGCGTACGAGGTCTGGTCCTTCTGGTCCCAGCACGACACGCAGACGACCTTGCCCCCGAGCTGCTGGTAGAGCCGGATCGCGTACTGGGCCACGTTGCCGAATCCCTGCACGCTGGCACGCGTCGACTCGACGGCGACGCCCCGCTCGCGCAGGGCCTCGCGCAGCGTGAAGACGACCCCGTAGCCGGTCGCCTCCGTGCGCCCCAGCGAGCCGCCGAGGCCGACGGGCTTGCCGGTGATGAAGCCGGGGTAGCGACCGCCGCGCAGGACCTCGAACTCGTCGAGCATCCACAGCATGTGCTGGGCGTTGGTCATCACGTCGGGAGCGGGCACGTCCTGGACCGGTCCCACGTTGCGCGCGAGCTGCCGCACCCAGCCGCGACAGATCTGCTCCTGCTCGTGCGCGCTCAGGTTGTGGGGATCGCAGATCACTCCGCCCTTGCCGCCGCCCAGCGGGATGTCCACCACCGAGCACTTCCACGTCATCCACATGGCGAGCGCGCGCACGGTGTCGATCGTCTCCTGCGGGTGGAAGCGAATGCCCCCCTTGGAAGGTCCGCGCACGTCGTTGTGCTGCACGCGGAAGCCCCGGAAGACCTTCATCCGCCCGTCGTCCATGCGCACGGGGATGCTGAAAGCGTACTCGCGCATCGGCCAGCGAAGGAATTCGCGCGTGCCCTCGTCCAGGTCGAGGAGGGCCGCGACCCGGTCGAACTGCGCTTGAGCGATCTCGAATGAGTTGAACGGCTTGTTGGCCATGGACCTCTCCTGGATGCACCCCCGGGCGCGCGCGGCGAGCCCGCCGCCCCGATGGAAGTGGAAACGCTCGCCCCGGCCTGCTGCTGGCCGCCTGCATGTCGCGGGCGGGAGCGGGAAGTGGGACTCGTGGATCGGGCCCGCGCTCACGGCCGGGCGCCTCGCCACCGGCTCGCCTCCCGGTCGGGTCGACGAGCCTCCGGAATGGCCACCACGCGCTCCCGGGCCCATCGTCCCCCCAGGCGCTTCGCGGCGCCTCGGGACCGGTCTCGGATCGGCTCGATGCTACCGGTGGTGGGCCCAAGAACCCGACTGAACTATGCCCCGCGTCAGGGAGAAGTCAAGCGAGCGAGCCGCGGAGGAAGAGCCGAGGCGGGCGGTCAGCTCGTCGGCCCCGGGGTGACTCGCGCCCTGCCAACTCTTTGCGGTCTCCTTGCAACTATTTCGCCGTGTTGAGCGTCAATAACTACGTCACGTACGCGAGAACGTGGCGAGCGACGAACCAAACCGTCGAAAGAGTCTTCCAGGAAAAGCGAGCAGGGAACCGGAGAGGGCAAGCTCCGGCCCCAACGATGGCGCCCGGCCAGTGAGCCGGGCGCCATTGCCTTGCGGATCGTCCAGTCAGCGCGGTGCGGGCTCGTGGGCCGCCGCCGGAGGTGGGCCGCGGACGAGGCTCGCGCGCGCGGAGCCTCGAGCCCGCTCAATCCGTGGCCGCGCCGGTGAACGTGCCGCCCTCGGCCGCCAGGCGCGTGATGATCGCCGCCGGCCGGAAGCGCTCCCCCTTCTCGGCTCGCAGCGCGTTCAGCCGCGACTCGATCCGGGCGAGCCCAACCGAGTCCGCGTGGCGCAGGGGCCCGCCGCGGAACGGCGGAAAGCCCGCGCCGTAGACGAGGGCCAGGTCCAGCATCCCGGCATCGGCCACCACGCCGTCCTCGAGGCAGCGGGCGGCCTCGTTCACCATCGCCAGCGTCAGCCGCTCCGCCAAAGCCTCGGGGCTGGTGGCCTTGCGCTCGCGCGCCCGGCCGAGCAGGCGCAGCGCCAGCGGGTCCGGGCTGCGGGCGCTCCCGCGATGGCGGTAGAAGCCGACCCCGCTCTTGCGCCCGAGGCGGCCCGCCTCGATCAGGCGCTGGAGCTGCGGCGCGGCCGTCATGCGCTCGGGAAACGCCCGACTCAGGATCTCCGCCACCTTCGCGGCCACGTCCAGACCCACCTCGTCGGCCACCTCGAGCGGGCCCATGGGCATGCCGAAGGCGCGCATGGCCGCGTCCACGTCGCGAATGCCGAACCCGTCCTCGAGCAGGTGCAGCGCCTCGCGCAGGTAGGGCATGAGGACGCGATTCACCACGAACCCGGGAGCGTCGCGCACGACCACCGGCGTCTTGCCCAGCCGGCGCGCCAGCGCCACGGCCCTGGCCAGGGCGGCCTCCGAGGTCTTGGTGCCGCGCACCACCTCCACCAGCGGCATGCGGTGGACGGGATTGAAGAAGTGGAAGCCCAGGAAGCGCTGGGGGTGCTGGAGGCCCGCCGCCAGCTCGTCCACCGACAGCGAGGACGTGTTGGTCGCCAGGATCGCCTCGGGGCGCATCCGCACCTCCAGCTCGGCGAACACCCGGCGCTTGACCTCCAGGCTCTCCACCACCGCCTCGATCGCGAAGTCGGCGCGCCCCAGCCCGGCCAGGTCGAGCGTGGGGAAGATCCGCGCGAGCTGCGCGTCGCCGTCCGAGCGCCGCACGGTCCGGCCGCCTCCGCGCGCGCGGCTCGCGCGCTCGGCCACGCGCGCCCGCACCGCCCGCAGCGCCCGGGCGAGGGCGGCCGCGTCCAGGTCGCGCAGCCGCACCTCGAGCCCCTCGCGGCTGGCCAGCTCGGCGATGCCCGCCCCCATCACGCCCGCCCCGACCAGCACCAGCCTCCCGCCGGCCAGCGGCGGCGCGGCCGGCTCCTTCTTCGTCCGCTCGGCGAGCTGGAAGATGCGCACCAGGTTCTTGCACACCGGTCCGACGACCAGGTCGCTCACCCACTCGGCCTCGAGTCCGAGCGAGACTTCGACCGGCCGGTCGAGCCCGTGCCGCAGCACGCCGAGAGCGGCGACGGGCGCCGGATAGTGGCCGCCCGTGCGCGCCTTGGTCAGCGCCTGCGCGCGCGACAGGATCAGGCTGCGCCCCGCCGCCGTGCCGTCCAGCAGGGTGGCGGCGAGCGACCGCGGACGGAAGCGGGCGCGCCGGGCCGGCCCCGGGCCCGCCCCGGCCAGCTCGGCGAGCCTCCGGCGCGCGTGCTCCAGGAGCCAGGCCCGCGGGACCGCGCGGACCACCAGTCCGACGCGCTCGGCGCGACGCGCGTCGAGCAGGCGGCCGGTCAGGATCAGGTCCAGCGCCGCCGAGAGGCCGACGAGGCGCGGCAGCCGCGTGGTGCCGCCGAAGCCGGGAAGGATGCCGAGAAGCACCTCGGGCAGGCCGATGCGCGTCTCCGGCTCGTCGGCCGCCACCCGCGAGTCGCAGGCGAGCGCCAGCTCGGTCCCGCCTCCGAGACAGGGGCCGTCGATGATCGCCACCGTCGGAACGGGGAGCGCGGCCAAGCGGCTGAAGGCCTGTTGGGCCCGCCGCACGATGGCTCGCGCCTCCTCGCGGTCGCGGAGCGCGGCGATCGCGTCCACGTCGGCGCCGGCGATGAAGGAGCGGGGCTTGCCGCTGCGCACCAGCACCCCGCGCAGTCCCGCTCGTCCCTCCAGCAGCGTCAGCGCGGCCTCGAGATCGGCGAGCGCCGCCGTGTCGATGACGTTCACCTTGCGCCCGGGATCGTCCATCACCAGGGTGGCGATCTCGCCGGGCGCGGTCGCCGCGGCCGGCCCGTCCGGCGCGAACTCCACGCGGAAGACGGGCATCAGTCGCGCTCCAGCAGGAAGGCCGCGCCCTGCCCGCCCCCCACGCACAGGGAGGCGAGCCCGCGCTTCGCGCCGCGACGACGCATCTCGAGCAGCAGCGTCAGCAGCAGCCGCGCGCCGCTCGCGCCCACCGGATGCCCGAGGGCGATGGCCCCGCCGTTCACGTTGAGCCGCTCGAGCGGGATCTCGCCGAGCGCACGCTCACGACCCAGCTCCGTCCGGGCGAACTCCGCCGACTTCGCCGCCTCGAGACAGGCGAGCACCTGGGCGGCGAACGCCTCGTTGATCTCGAACAGCTCGACGTCGTCGAGCGCGAGCTTGGCGTCCTCGAGGGCCCGCGCCATCGCGTAGACGGGCCCGAGCCCCATGCGCCGCGGCGAGAGCGCGGCGAAGGCCCACGCGCGCAGGCGGCCGAGCGGCGGCACGGAGCCGGCGCGCGCGGCGTCCTCGCCGCCGACGAGGAGGGCGACCGCCCCGTCGGTGACCGGGCAGGAGTTGCCGACCGTGACGGTGCCGTTGCGCCGGTCGAAGAAGGGCTTGAGCTTGGCGAGCTGCGCGAGCGTCTGGTTCTCCCGCGGCCCCACGTCGTCCCGCACCATGTCGTAGGCCGGCGGCGGGAACACCGGGACGATCTCCTCGCGCAGCCGCTCGCGCGCGGCCACCGTGCGCTGGTGGCTGGCGAGCGCGAACTCGTCCTGCCGCTCGCGCCCGATCCCGAACTCGCGCGCCAGCACCTCGGCGGTCTCCCCCATGTTGAGCCCGCACACGGGATCGGTGAGCGCCTCGGCGAGGGCGATGCGCGGCTTGAGCATGGCGGGGCGGAAGCGCAGGGCCGCCGCGGCGCGCGCCGCGGGCGTACGGGCGCGACTCAGAGCCTCGAGCCAGTCGCCGAACTCGTACGGGAAGAGGAGCGGGATCTGGCTCATGGACTCGATGCCGCCCGCGATGACCAGCCGGGCACGCCCGAGCTGGATGCGCTCCGCCGCGTCGGCCACCGACTCCATGCCCGAGGCGCAGTTGCGGTGCACGGTCACGCCCGGCACGCGCTCGGGGATGCCCGCGCGCAGCGCCGTGACCCGCGCCACGTTCATGGCGTCCGCCGGCTGGGCGCAGTTGCCGAGGATGACCTCGTCGACGCCTCCGGGATCCAGCTCGTGGCGCGCCAGCAGCTCGCTCACCGCCACGCGGCCCAGCTCGTGGACGGGCGTGCGCCGAAAGACGGTCCCGGCCTTGGCGAAGGGCGTGCGCACGCCCCCCAGGATCCAGATGGCGGGCGAGGTCATGGGGCGGTGGGCTAGCCCTTTCGCAGGCGCGCCAGCAGCTCGCGCGCTTCGGCCTGGTACTTCGGATCGAGCGGGTCGCTCGTCGGCGGCAGCGACACGGCCCGCTCCAGCTCCCGGCGTGCCTCGTCGCGGCGCTTGAGCTGCATGAGCGTGCGCCCCAGCTCCAGGCGATGGTTCACGTAGGCGGGCTCCAGGTCGACGGCCTTCTGCAGGTCGCTCACCGCGTTCTCCATCGAAGCGCCCTTGGGCACCCCGCCGAGGATCGCCCGGGCCACCGCCCGCTGCGCGAAGTTGAGGGTCGCCAGCTTGCGGTTCCAGAGGGCCAACACGTGCCAGCCCCGGCCGAGGCTGGGATCGATCTTCAGGGCCACGTCCGCCTCGGACTTGATCTCGCGCGAGAGCGAGAGCTGGGTCTTGGGCCCTTCCTTGAGGGCCTGCCGGCCCAGCGCCACGGCCAGCTCGAGATGCCCGGCGGCGCTGTCGGGCGCCACCTTCACCGCCTCGCGCGCGTGCTCGACGGCGGCGGCGGCGAGCTTGCGGCTGTCCTCGCCCGAGGCGCTCTCGGCCAGCTCCGATTCGGCTCGGGCCAGGCGGTAGAGAACGGCGAAGCGGTCGGGATCGGCGCGCAAGGCCGCGAGGTAGCTCTCCTGCGCCCCCTTGAGATCGCCCTGCGCGAAGCGAGCCTGTCCCTGGGCGAGCAGATCCTCGGCCAGCGCGGGAGTGGACTCTGCCGTGGCCAGCGAGACGGCGAGCGCCGCGAGCACGGTCGACGCGGAGCGCCACGTCACCTGCAATGAGGCGATGCGCATGAGCGAGCCTCTCTGGCGCCTCGGGGGCGCCGCCGGAGCCCGGGCGGGACGCGGAAGGCCATGCCGTGCCCCGGGTTCACGAGTGCGCAACCGGGAAGCCGCGTCTGTGCCGCGACTCTCACGCACGGCCCCGACCCTGTCAATAGCCCTTCCCCTCGACGGGCGGGGACCCGCGCCCGGCCACTTTGCGCTTGTCGCCCGAGTGGTCGAGGTGTTAACGATTCCCGGACGCGCCACCGGGCTCAGGGGGAGCGCACCTGATCGTCCGCGCGTCACCGGCGGACCGCCCTGGCCGTCGGTGCCGGGGTGAGTCGCCGATTTCCTCAGTCCAGGAGGGGCACGGCATGGCCAGGACGCTCATCCGGCTGTTCCTCGACACCGTGGCGACGTGGCACAAGCCCGTGCAGTTCCTGCGCCGGGCAGAGCGGGGCTGGGAGACCATCTCCGCCGAGCGCGCGCTCACCGACGTGGAGAGCCTGGCGCTCGGCCTCCGCCATCTGGGCATTCGCCACGGAGACCGCGTCGCGCTCCTCTCCGAGAACCGCTACGAGTGGGCGGTCTCCGACCTGGCGATCGTGGGTCTCGGCGCGATCACGGTTCCCATCTATGCCACGCTCACCGCCGAGCAGTGCCGGCGCATCCTGGACGACGCCGGGGCGCGGGCCGTGATCGTCTCGGGGTCCGAGCAGCTCGCCAAGATCCGCGCCGTGCTGGGCCAGCTTCCCCGCCTCGAGTTCATCGTCCCCATGGAGGACCTGCCGGCGGAGAGCCCCCGCGAGAAGAGCTGGAACCTCGTCACCGGGCGAGGAGCCCTGGCCCGCGCCACCGACCCGCTGGCCTTCCGCGGCGAGTCCGAGCAGGTGAAGCCGGAGGACCTGGCCACGATCATCTACACCTCCGGCACCACGGGCGACCCCAAGGGCGCCATGCTCACCCACGCCAACATCTCGTCCAACGCCGAGGCGGGAATGCAGGTCGTGAGGCTCAGCTCGTCCGACACGATCCTCTCGTTCCTGCCCCTCTCCCACATCTTCGAGCGCATGGCCGGCTTCTACACCATGCTCGCGGCGGGGGTGACGATCGCCTACGCCCGCAGCCTCGACACGGTGGCCGAGGACGCGGCGGAGGTCCGACCGACCATCCTCACGGGCGTGCCGCGCTTCTTCGAGAAGGTGCGGACCCGGATCATCGAGAATGCCCGCTCCCGCTCGCTCGTCGCCCGCGGCCTGTTCTTCTGGGCCCTGGGGCAGGGGCTGAGGAAGGCCCGCGCCCACCTGGGGCGGCGGCCGGCCTTCCTGCCCTTCGCCTCCGTGGCGGATCGGCTGGTCGGCGCGAAGGTGCGGGCGCGCATGGGCGGCCGCCTGCGGCTCTGCATCTCGGGCGGCGCGCCCCTGCACCCCATGGTCCTCGAGTTCTTCTTCGCCATGGGGATCCGCGTGATCGAGGGCTACGGGCTCACCGAGACCTCGCCGGTCATCTGCCTGAATCCGCCGGGGCGGGAGAAGCCGGGCTCCGTGGGCCCGCCCCTGCCGGGAGTCGAGGTCAAGATCGGCGACGAGGGCGAGATCCTCACGCGCGGCCCCCACGTCATGCAGGGCTACTGGCACAACCCCGAGGCGACCGAGCAGGCGATGCGCGGCGGCTGGTTCCACACCGGCGACGTGGGCCATCTCGACGACGAGGGCTACCTGTACATCACCGACCGGCTCAAGGACCTGCTCGTGACGGCCGGCGGCAAGAACGTGGCCCCGCAGCCGCTCGAGAACCGCCTGAAGGGCAGCAAATGGATCCTGGAGGCCGTGGTGCTGGGCGACCGCCGGCCCTACATCGTGGCGGTGCTGGTGCCCAACTTCGAGCGGCTCGAGGCGCTGGCCCGGCGCAACGCCTGGCCCTTCGCGACCCGCGCGGAGCTGCTCGCGCGGCCCGAGATCCTCGCCATCTTCCAGCGCCGCGTGGATCGCCTGAACGCCATGCTCGCCCCCTTCGAGCAGATCAAGCGCTTCGCCCTGCTCGACTACGAGATGACTCACGAGGGCGGCGAGCTGACGCTCACCCTGAAGGTGCGGCGCCGCGTCTTCCTCGAGCGGCACGCCGCCCTGATCGAGAGCCTTTACGCCCCACAGGCGCCCGCCCGGGCCTGAAGGGAATCACCCCGACCCCCAACCTGAGGAGAGCGGACGCAATGGGACGACTCCGGACCCCGCTGGTCGCGGCAGTGCTGGCGGCGATTCTTCTCGCCACGAATGCCCAGGCCGCCGGCTACAGCATCTACGAGCAGGGCGCGGCCGTTCTGGGCATGGCCGGCGCCGGCACCGCCTCGGTGCACGACGCCTCGGCCGTGTACTTCAACCCCGCCATGATGACCCGGCTCGAGGGCACGCAGGTCTATCTCGGAGGCAGCGCTCTGCAGCCGATCACGAGCCTCGCGGGTGAGGGCGCGAATCCCGGCTTCGGCGCCAGCTACGAGATGGTGCGCCAGACCTTCTACCCGCCCACGTTCTACGCGACGCACCGGCTGCCCCGGGGCCTGGCGATCGGCGTGGGCCTCAACGCGCCCTTCGGCCTGGGCACCGAGTGGGATCCCGCGACCTTCCCGGGGAGCTACCTGAGCACCAAGGTGGACCTGCAGACGTTGAACGCCAGCGCCTGCCTGGCCTACGCGCTCAACGAGCAGTGGAGCCTCGCCGGCGGGGCCGACGTGCTGTGGGCCAAGGCCAAGCTCCAGAACCGCGAGCTGATCCCCGTGCCCGGCGGGGGCGGCGCGCTCGTGCCGATCGCCGATGTCTCGCTCACCTCGGGATGGAAGCCGGGGCCCGGCTGGAACGCGGCCCTGGTCTTCACGCCGAACGCGCAGTGGAAGGTGGGCGCCTACTACCGCAGCAAGATCGTGGTTCACATCGACGACGCCGACGTCTCCTTCGCGCAGATCCCCACCGGCGACCCGGTCCTGGACGCGCTGCTCGCCGGCGAGCTGCCGCCCGCCCAGGGCGTGAGCACGGTGCTCCGCTTCCCCGCCATGTGGTCGGTGGGCGCGGCGTTCCAGCCGCGGCCGGCGTGGACCGTCGAGACCGACTTCCAGCTCCACGAGTGGAAGGTCTTCAGCGACCTGCCCCTGACCTTCAGCGAGACCCCCGCGATCAACACGACGCGGATCGAGAACTACGGCACGGGCTGGCAGATCCGGGCCGGCGCCGAGCACCGGCTGCCGGCCTTCACCTATCGCTTCGGCTACTACTTCGACCACTCGCCCGCCCCCACGGAAGCGGTCACTCCGCTGCTGCCCGACGCCGATCGCCACGGGGTGAGCGCCGGGCTCGGCTTCGGGCTGGGCAAGGACAAGCGGTGGACGGTGGACGCCTACGAGCTGGTCCTGTTCGCCGTGAACCGCTTCGGCGTCGCCGCCGCGTCGCCCGCCGAGCCGGTCGAGTACCGGTTCCAGGGCAAGTACAAGACCTTCGTCAACATCGCCGGCATCAACCTCGGCTACCGCTGGTAGCCGGTCAGGGGAGGCAGAACAGATGAACCGCATGATTCGACGCTACGCGGCCGTCACTCTGGCCGCGCTCTTCGTGGCCGGCACCATCGGCTCCTGCAGCAAGATCAAGCCGATCAGCGCGCCCGTCGCCGGCGGCGGCAGCGCCAGCTTCTCGCTCTACGCCGCCATGGGCACGAGCATCGGCGCGGGCTACCAGTCGGGCGGCCTCGTCTACCGCCACCAGCTCCACGCCTACCCGGCGCTCTTCGCGCGCCAGGTGGGCTCGACCTTCACCTATCCGGCCATCAGCGACTCCGGGCTGCCGCCGCTGCTCCGGCTGATCTCCCTCGCGGGCCCGGTCATTCTGCCGGGCACGCATCGGGGCGCGCCGACGAACCTGGCCCTGCCGACGCCGTACACGAACATGAGCGTGCCGGGGGCGCTGCTCTTCGACGTCATGGACAGCACCCTCTACGCCCCGGGCAGCGGTCGCGACACCATCTTCAGCATCATCGCCCGCCGGCAGGGCACGATCCTCCAGCAGATCGTCAGGCTGCGCCCGACCTTCGTCTCCTTCGAATTCGGCGCGAACGAGGTGCTGGGCCCGGCCACGCGGGGATCGGGGACGCCCCTGTTCTCCGCGGCGCAGTTCGCGGGGCTGCTGCACGTGACGCTGGACTCGCTGCAGGCCGGCCTGCCGAGCACGAAGCTGGCGCTCTTCACCGTGCCCGACGTCACGACCATTCCCTTCGTGACCACGATCAAGCCGTACCTCGTGAATCCCGCGGACGGCTCCCACATCCCGCTCATCGGTCCCGGCGGCGCGCTGACCGAGAGCGACTTCGTGCTGCTCACCGCCGCGCCGTACCTGGCGGCCGGAATCGGCGTCCCGGTCGCCGCCGGAGGCACCGGCAATCCGCTGCCCAGCGGGGTCGTGCTCCTGGCGAGCGACGCGAGCAGCATCCGCAGCGCCGTGGACGGCTACAACGCGGCGATCGCGGCCGAGGCAGCCGGGCGCGGCGCCGCCCTCGTGGATCTGCACGGGTTGCTGATCACCGCCGCCACCACCGGTCTCCGCATCGGCGCCACGAGCTACTCGAGCGCCTTCCTCACGGGCGGGCTCTTCAGCCTCGATGGCATCCACCCCACCGACCTGGGGCACGGCATCATCGCCAACGCCATGATCGACGCGGTGAACGCCCAGTTCGGCGCCTCCGTTCCGCACGTGAGCCTGAGCGACGCCGCGACGGCCACGGCCTCCCGCCTCCGGCCCGCCCGGGGCGAGGGGGACGCGCGCTGGCCACGGATCGAGGGTCTGGCGGAAGCGCTGCGCGCGCTGTATCCGCGGCGCTGACCCGCCGCGAGCAGATCGAGAGGAGAGCCCGCAGGGGCGGAGCGAGGAAGCTCCGCCCCTGCGCCCGCGGGGCCGCGGGGCGCTACTGCGCTCCCCCCGGCGGCAGCGCCGTCCACTGCTTGAACCAGCGCGCCAGCCGGTCGAAGTAGCCAGGGGTCTCCTCGGCGCCCAGGTGGCCGGCGTCGGGCACCTCCCAGAGTTCCACGCGCACGTGGTCGCGGGTCGCAACCTGCCGGGTCGTGGCGGGCGGCGTCACCGCGTCCTTGCCCGCCAGCACCGCGAAGAGCGGGACACGCAGCCGGGAGGCGGCGGAGAACGGCTCGTCGGCACCCCGCACCAGCCGGCGGTGACGGGCCTGGATGTCCTCGACGACCGAGGTGCCGCTCAGCATCAGCTGCTCCTGCGAGGTGCGGAACAGCCCTTCCACGGCGACCGCGTCGCACGAGCTCGGGTCGCGGGCCGCGCCCGCCAGCGCCACCGCGCTGCCCAGGTCCTGGCCCCAGGCGAAGACGTGCCTCCCCCCGCGGGCGCGCGCGTAGTGCAGGGCCCCGGCCATGTCGTCCACCCACTCCGAGCTGAAGACGACGTAGCGCAGGCTGTCCCGGCCCTCGGGCGTGCCGCGCGGGCCGAAGCCGCGATAGTCGAAGGTGAGGACGCCGAAGCCCCGGGCGAGGAACTCCTTCACGGCGGGCAGCATGTCGGACATCGTGCCCGAGCCGCGCGCGGCGACGACGATGACCGGCGCGCCCTTCGGGCCGGCGAACCACCAGCCCGAGACCTGCACGCTGTCGGCCGCGGGGAAGGTGACGTCCTCGGCCTGCAGCCCCAGGGCCGCCGGGAGCGGCTCGTGGCTCGGCCCCGGCTCGACCGCGCGAGCGCGCGGCGCGCCCGCGAGCAGCGCGGCCAGGGTGACGAGCAGGACGAAGCCTCGCTCGCGCATCAGCTCACCCCCAACCGCTCCCACAGCTCCTCGCGCAGGAGCGTGGGGGGCAGACCGCCGCCCGCCAGCAGGGCCGCGTGGAAATCCAGCCGGTCGAAGGCCTGGCCCAGCCGGCGCCTGGCCTCGTCGCGCAGCTCGAGGATCTGCAGGCGCCCCACGAGGCCGCCGAGCCCGCGCGTCGGCTCGCGCGTCTGCCGCCTCACCTCCGCCGCGGCCGCGTGGCGGTCGAGCCCGGTCTCCTCCACGAGGTAGTCCGTGGCCTCCTCGATCCCCATCCGCCCGCAGTGCAGGCTCACCCCGACCACCGCCCTCGCCGCGCTCTCCAGCAGATCGAGGAGCAGCCCCAGACGCGCGCCCGGGTCACCGGGGAAGCCTTCCTCGACCATCAGCTCCTCGGCATAGAGGCCCCAGCCCGCCGCCAGGAACGGATCGTCCGCCAGGCGGCGCAGGCGCGAGCCGCAATGCAGGGCGTGCGCGCGCTGCAGATGGCGGCCCGGCCAGCCCTCGCGGGCGGCCAGGAGCGCCGGCTCGCTCTCCGCCCCCGCCGCGCCCGCCTCCGCACGGCCGGACGCCTCGGCGCTCGCCACGAGCAACGAGCCCTGAGGCTCGATGTCGAAGGGAGCCGGCGGCAGGTACACGGTGCGAGCCCGGAGCGCCAGCCGGTAGGTGGGGGCTTCCGCCACGACGAGGCGCGCCTCGGGGACGGGCGCCAGGCGATGCTCCAGCACGAAGCCACGTGCCCGGGCCAGCGCGCCCTCGAGGCTCTCGAGCGACGCCCCCGCCCCCGAGCGGGCGGCCGCGGCGCGCTCCCGCCACGAGCGGCCGGGCTCCCGGCGCTCCTCCGCCTCGAGCAGCCGCCGCGACAGCGCCACGTGCTCGCGCCCCAGGCCCTCCAGCGCCTCGCTCGCCAGCGGCAGCAGGTGCTCGCGCTCCAAGAGGAAGTCCAGCCAGCGCGAGCCGAGCGCGAAGTCTCCGCCGGCCTTCGGCCCGATCTCGCGCTCCAGCGCCTCGCGGTAGGCGGCGATCCCGGAGCTGGCGCGCACGCCCGCGTGCTCGATCCGCTCGCCCTCGTTGGGGAACGCGCGCAGCAGCGCGCGCACGACCTCGTTCACCAGCACGGGCCCGCCGTCGGCCACCTCCAGGGCGATCTCCACCCAGGCCGCGGGCGCCTGGGTCAAGGCCGCGCGAGCGCCGGCCAGGTAGTCGGGGATGGCCATGAGGCGCTCGACGAGCGCCTCCTTCCGCTCGTCGAGCGGAGCGAACGGCTGCGTCAGCAGGAACACGCCCTCGAGGGCCGTGGCGAGGCAGCGGGCGGGATCGCGCTCGTGGGCGCGTATCTCCTCGAGCTCGGCGCGCAGCACGGCGAGGCGCGAGCGCAACAGGGCGTAGTCCACGCGCTGCTCGGTGGGAAGCTCCTCCCACGGCACCGAGGCCACGAGCCTCTGCTCCAGGTCGCGCAGCCAGGCGCTCCGGGCCCGGAACCCCTCGGGACCGTCGTCGGGCAGCCGCCGATCGTAGTCGTGGATGCCCGCCGCCGTGGCCCGCACGGGCCAGAGCCTCAGGCTCTCCTCGACGAACTCCTCGCTCAGCGCGGTGAACGTCTTGACGGTCTCGAGCATCCTCGTCGCTTCGCCTCGTGAGGGAAGGCCTCCGCGCTCCGAGCACGGAGGCCTTCCTGCCCCGGTGGACGTCTGCGCCCTACGCGAGGCGCGTGACGTTCGTGGCCTGTTTCCCCTTGGGGCCCATCACCACGTCGAACTCGACGCGGTCTCCCTGCACCAGCGTCTTGAAGCCGTCGCCGAGGATGGCCGAGAAGTGCACGAACACCTCCTCGCCGCCGTCGTCGCGGATGAAGCCGAACCCCTTGGATTCGTTGAACCACTTCACCTCGCCCTGGCTGTGCTGCGCCCCCTCCAGCGGGACCGCCTGACGCTGGGGCGACCCGCCCGGGCGCGCTCCGCGCGGGCCGCGCCCCCCCTCCGCCGCGGGGCGGCCCTGCCCGCGCGCGGGACGGTGGGACTGGTAGCAGTCCCGGCAGTAGACCGGCCGGCTCGCCACCGGGACGAAGGGCACCTGCGTCTCGGCGCCACAGCTCGAGCAGATCGCCGTGTGCATCGTCCGCGGTTCGCCCATGCGGGCGCCGGACCCGCCCGCAGCCCCGTGTCCCGCTTCCGATCGCTGCTGCTTGCGCAGCTCGCGGCACTTCTTGCACCGGATCGGCGCGTTCGTCAGTCCCTTGGAGGCGTAAAACGACTGCTCACCGGCCGTGAAGAGGAACTCCTCGCCACAGTCCACACACTTGATCCACTGATCTTCGCCGTTCGTCATGGCGTGAAGCGGAGCCTCCGAGGGAAGAGACAGAGACACGAATGCCCCGGCAGGCGGAAGCCGCCGAGGCGTTTCACTGGGGGAGACGGATCACCCGGTACGAGAACTGCATGGAACTGGGACGAGAAACTCACAGAAGAGCCACGCTCGACTGGACCGATGCACTCGGGAACTGCAAGCGGAGTATAGGGAAGTCGATTCCGGAGTGTCAATGGATGGCCTCGCCTGGGCGGCACTAATTTCAGCCGCGTCCGGCGCGGTCGGGAGGCGATCCACGATGGCCTGGAGCGGGGCTCGCAGGGGCCGAGGGACGGCTAATGGAACACACGCTCGCCCCGGACCCGCGCTTCGCGCGGGTGCCCCCCGGTCGTCGCCCCGCTCCCTCCCCGCGACGATCCGGCCGGCACAAGGCGCGCAGGATCTCGGCCATCGTGATGACGTCGAGCAGATTGTGGTGGAAGACCGGCACGAGCCGGTACGGGTCGCCGTGCCGGACGTAGTCGTGGTACAGCCCCGGCACCTCCTCTCCCGGCACGTCCCCCACACGCCGGCGCCGGCAGACCCGGCTCTCCAGCGTCTTGAGCCGGCAGTCCGCGAAGTCGCCCCGCCAGCGGCGGCGAGCCAGGTGGAGAAGGTCGAGATGGCCCGGCGGCAAGGCGAGCCGCGCCCCGTGCACGACCGCGCGCCCCCGCAGGAAGGGCACGTCGAAGGTCTTGCCATTGAAGGTCACCAGGAACTCGAAGCCGGCCATCGCCTCGTCGAGCGCCCGCAGCAGCGGCCCCTCCTCGCCGTAGTGCCTGGCGAAGTACTGCCGCAGCACGAAGTCCTCGCCGTTCCAGTGCATCGTGCCGGCGAGGAAGATCGTGCTGGAGGCAAGACCGCAGGTCTCCAGATCGAGGAACAGCGCGCTCTCGAGGCCGCGCCCGGCGAGAGCCATCAGGTCGGGCTCGTCGGGGGGAACGGACTCGAGCCGGCCCCAGTGGGGCCGGGGCCGCTCGATCTCGGAGCGCAGCCGCTCGTGCACGTAGACCGCGCCCTGGGGGCCGGCGAAGTCCGGGCTGTCGCGCCACTCGCCACCCGGCAGGAACTCCTCCACGCCCACGGCGGGAGCCGAGAACCCGGGCGGCGGGTCGCCCCGTGGGCCCGCTCCCGCCGACGCGGCTTCGGAGCGGGCCCGGCGCTCGCGAGCCAGCTCGCCCAGCCGTGCGCGCAGGCTCTCGCGCTCGCTCATCGTCATTCCGCCCGCGCCGCCACCAGCACCAGACGACGGCTCTCCACGGAGTACGGGCTGCCATCCGCCCCGCCCCACACCTCGCGCACGAGCAGGCCCTGCCGCCGGCACAGCGACTCCAGCTCCGCGCAGGTGTAGGCACGCAGGCTGAACTCCTTCGTGATCTGCGCCCCG
>JAWOLC010000194.1:0-2683 GCA_033853925.1 Candidatus Eiseniibacteriota bacterium | reverse complement strand
CACGTTCGTGAGCGGCATCGCGGCGAGGCCGATGCCCGAGCTCGGCCCCGGGTTGTTGGCCAGGCGCAGCACGCCGCCCTCCGGGATCTCCCAGACCAGCCGGCCTCCGACGACGTAGCCGGCGCGACCCTTGAACGGCGCGTCGGGCAGGCCCGCGTCGTCGAGCGAGGCCGAGGTGGCGAAGAAGGTGTCGTTGCCGTTCCACTTCGGCGCTCCTCCGGTGGCGAGGCCGCGGCTGAAGGCGAGGCGGAGGGTGAGCTCGTCGTCGTCCGGCGTGCCGTTCCACCCGTCGACCACCAGCACCAGGCTCCAGACCCCGGCGTCGAGCTGGGCGTCCAGCGCGGGCTCGAGGTACTCGGCGAGGCGTTTGCCCTCGAACACGTAGTTGAGAGAGATCGCCCCGAGCGCGTTGTCGACGCCCCGCGGCAGGCCGGGAAAGGTGGCCGGCCACGGCGGCGGGCTGGCGGGCGGCACGCAGCGCGGGCGCACCCCGCCCGGGTTCGCCGCGCAGTCGAGGTCGAGGCCCACCACCTCTCCCGCGTCCCAGGTGGCGGGGTCGGAGCCGAACTCGATCGCGCGCAGGGCGTAGAAGTAGCGATCACTCGGCCGCGCGGGGGCGTGTCCGCCGGGGCAGGGCACGTGCTCGAGGCCGGGGTCGGTGCAGAAGTCACAGGCGCGGGTGCCGTCTTCGGCCTTCAGCCCGCAGGTGATGAGGGAGCAGCCGGCCGCGGCGGTCCAGGCGGCGAGCAGGGCGAGGAGCCGGGCGCGCGCGCTCATGGATTCGGGGCCACCTGGATCACCCGGTAGGCCTGCGCGTCGAGCGCCACCGAGATGGCGGTGCAGGGCCCGTCCGGGTTCGGGTTGGGCGAAAAGTCGATCGGCAGGTCGGCCGCCCCGATCAGCAGGTGAGGCAGCTCGCTCTGGACGATCTGCCCCGCGCCGCTGCTCACCGTGCCGAGGAAGTCGGAGATCAGCGGCACCTGGTCGAGCGCGTCGGCGACGTCCCAGCGCCCGTAGCTGATCAGCTCGAGCGAGTCGGGGGTGATGGTCCCCACCCGGGAGATCAAGCGGGCGAAGAAGTTGAACTCGCGCCGGTTCCCGTTCGCGTCGGTCAGCGCGATGCTGAGGCCCTCCTGCACCGCGGAGCGGGTGTCGACCACCAGCGTGCCGCCCACCACGTAGCCCTCGTACTGCGGGTAGGAGTCGGGCGTGCCGTGGGGCACCCAGACGTCCTGGCCGTCCCACTTCGGCGGGACGGGGTTGGGGCCGCCATCGGGGAGCAGGGTTCCGTCGGTGCCCTCGAAGCTGACCAGCACCTGGTCGTCGTCGGGCAGGCCGTTCCAGCCACGCACCACCACCAACTGCCCGGCCTGGCCCGACTCGAGCGCCTGGGAGACGAGCCCGTCGATGTCGATCCCCTGCGCCGCGCGCTCGAGCGGGCCGATCACCCTCGTGCCGAGCGCGTTGTCGATGCCATGGGGAAGCGCCACCCAGGGCGGCACCGGGACCAGGTAGCCGCCGTCCTGCGGGGGCACCTCGAGCGGAGTGCAGGCGGTCGGGGTGCCCTTCTCCCGCAGGCTGCAGTCCTGGTCGAGCCCCGCATGGTAGCCGCCGTCGGGCAGCGGGCGCGAGCCGAGGGTCAGGTTCCGCCAGGCGTAGACGTAGCCGCCGTCCGGCTCGGGCAGCGGGGTACCGCTCCAGCGGAACTCACGGCAGGGGGGCCGCGCGAGGCCCTCGATCGCGGGGCACTCGTTGCACTCGCTCTGCTCGATCTCGAAGGTCTGCTGGCACCCGGCGAGCGCGAGCGCCGCGAACGCCGGGAGCAGGCGGGCCCTCAAAACGCCCCCGTCACCCCGAGCGGGGTGATGACCACGCGCGGCTCTTCCGGCGCGGGGATCGGGTTGGAGAGCACCAGCACCACGCCGGCGATCGCCAGCGCTCCGCCGATCGCCAGCCCGAGGTCCGCCGCGAGCGCGAGGTTGTTCATCTCGGTCAGCTTGCCCTGCAGCCGCGGAGGGCAGAGGCGCTTGGCCCCGGTGCCGGTGTCGGGCTGGCACTCGCGGTTGAGGGTGCTCTGGTCCCCCAGCGCCGGGATGCCCGCGCCGAGCCCGGCGGCGAGCCCGACCACCACGCCCGCGCCGGCGAGCGCCCAGCCGAGGTGGCGGCGGAAGAGGTTGGGCGGAGGCGGGGCGACCACCTTCACGTCGAGCTTCACCGCGCTCGTCGCGCCGTCGTCGAGGCCGAGGGTGCGGCTCCAGCTCCCGTTGCCGACGCTCACCTTCAGCTGGTGGCGGCCGGGATCGCTCGGGGTGGCCGCGCCGGGGACGACGGGCGCGCCGTCGAGCTCGGCCTTCGTCTCCAGCCCGGCCGGGACCTCGAAGGCCTCCAGGCGCACGGTGGCGATGCGCGCGCGCACGCCGGCCAGCCACTGCTCGGCGGCCTGGTGCGCCTCGGCCCAGGCGGGCGGCGCGTTGGCCGGGAGCTCCTCCTGGAGAATCGACTCGAAGTTCTTCGTCGCCGCGACGACCTGGCCGACCATCGCCTGGCAGCGGGCGATGCGGAAGACGAGCGGCGCGGTGTGGACGAGCGAGTTGGCGTGGCTCCACAGCTCGATCGCCTTGTCGCAGCGGCCCGTCTCCCAGAGCGCGTCGCCCTTCTTCGAGGCCTCGCGCGCTTCGGCCCG
>JAWOLC010000193.1:0-5871 GCA_033853925.1 Candidatus Eiseniibacteriota bacterium | reverse complement strand
GCGTGCGCGGGCTCCCGCCGCCCTCCGGCAGCGAGACGATCCGCGACCCGCGGCTGCCCATCAGGTCGTAGAGGACGGACCCCGCGGGGCCCGGTGCCACGTCGCGGGGCGAGGCCTCCGGTCCGGTTGCGTCGGTGAGGGCCTTCGCCCGGCTGGGATCGCCCACGGGCACGACCCACAAGTTCGCGATGCTGTTGGACTGCACGGTCGCGAGCGACCTGCCATCCGCCGCGAGGCTCACCGACGAGTAGTTGGCGAGGTCGTTGGTGATCCTGGTCACCTCGCCTCCCGGGGAGGAGATCAGCCAGAGCTGCCTCCGAAGCTGCGAGGCGTCCCGGGCTCCTGCCAGCAGGAGGCCCTTGCCGTCCGGCAGCCAGGCCAGGTCGTTCACCCAGGCCCAGGTTCCGCCGATCTGGCGGCGCTCCCCCTTCGACTCCTCCATGGTCACGACGCGCTGGTCGAAAGGTCCGCCCGCCTCGCGCGTGACCGCGGCAATCCGTCTCCCGTCCGGCGACCAGGCCGGGGCGACGCCCAGGAACATCTCCGAGCGCCTGAAACTGAGCACCGCCCACTCGCGCTCGTTGGTCCCGTCTGCATCCGCGACCAGCAGGGCCGACGTGAGTGTCTGCGGATCCTGGCGGATGAAGGCGATGCGCTTTCCGTCGGGGGAGAAGGACACCCCGCTATCGATGTCGCGCACCAGGCGGCGCGGCGTGCCGCCCAGGGTGGGGATCTGGTGGAGGCTCGAGTACCCGGCGGTCCCGGGCTCGTTCCGGACGAAGTAGATGTAGTCGCCGTCCGGGGAGAAGCAGAGGCCCACGAACTCGGCGGGGGACGGCGGCAGGATCGCGACATCGCTGCCCGTCGCGATCTGCATCACCGAGAGCCCGTGGCCTTCCTTCCCCCGCGAGACGTGTGCGAGGTAGCGGCCGTCGGGGGAGAGCGCGGCGAAGGAGGTCGAGCCGTCCGAGGTGAGGCTCGTGACCTTCATGCGCTGCTCGGGCGCTGCCGGCCGCCCGCGCTCCCACAGGCCGCGAGTGGCGATGCCGGCCAGCGCGGCCACCAGGATCGCACCCAGGACGATGCCCGCCCAGGCCAGTCGCGGCAGGCCGCGCATCCCGCTCGGGGCCGCCATCGCACCCGAGCCGCTGGATTCCGAGGCCGAGAGCGTGTCGAATTCCTCGACGATCTCGGCCAGCTCCAGCGAGAGATCCTTCATGGACTGCAGGCGCTGGTCGGGATTCTTGGCGAGGCAGCGCCGGATGAGGCGGCGCAGCACTGCCGGCGCCTGCGGGCTCAGCTCCTCGATCGGGGCGGGGTTCTCCTTCAGGATCTTGTGCAGCGTCTCGACGTCGGTCTCGGCCGAGAAGGCGCGGCGCCGGGTGGTGGCCTCGTAGAGGACGCAGCCGAAGGCGAAGACGTCGGCACGGTGGTCCACGGCCCGCCCCTGGATCTGCTCCGGCGACATGTAGCTGATCGTGCCGAGCAGCACGCCCTCGCGCGTGCTCGCCTTCGTGGCGGTGGGCAGATCGGTCTCGTCCGGCGTCGCTTCGCGGCGCTCGACGAGCTTCGCCAGCCCGAAATCCAGGATCTTGGCGAAGCCGTCCTTCGTGACCATGATGTTCTCGGGCTTGATGTCGCGATGGACGATCCCCGAGGCGTGCGCCCGCGCCAGCCCGTCGGCCGCCTGCGTGAGATAGCCGAGCAGCGTGCGCAGGTCCGTCTTCTCGTCGTGGATCAGGTGCCGCAGCGTCTGCCCCGAGATCAGCTCCATGGCGATGTAGTGGATGGGCTGCGCCGGGGCGGCGGCCGCGGCCCCCGTGGCCGCGCCTTCCGTGACGGCTTCCGCCCGCCCGATCTCGTGGATGGTGACGATGTTCGGGTGGTTGAGGGCCGACGCCGACTTGGCCTCCTGCACGAAGCGCCGGACGCGCTCCTCGCTGCCCACGCGCTCGGGCGGAATGATCTTGAGCGCGACGCTGCGCTCCAGCGTCTCGTCGCGCGCCAGGTAGACCTCGCCCATGCCGCCCGCGCCGAGGCGCGACACGATTCGGTAGTGGGAGATCGAGCTGCCGGGCTGGAGCGTCGCGCTCATGGGGCCTCCTGGGACTGCCGGGGTGCCGTCTCGCGGCGGATCAGCAGCAGGGTGACGTCGTCGCTGCGCCGGACGTCGCCGAGGAACGCGTCGAGACGCGCGACGACGTTGCGCCGCACGTCGGAGAGGTCGGGGGCGTCCGCGGCCTCCGCCAGGGACTCGTGCAGCCGCTCGTCGCCGAAGAACTCCTCGCCGCGCTGCGCCTCGGGGATGCCGTCGCTGAAGAGCGCGAGCATCTCGCCGGGGCGGACCTCCGTGGTCACGGCGTCGTAGCGGAACTCGTCGAGGAGCCCGAAGGGAACACCATTGCTCTCGAGCGCGCGCGTCGCGCCGCCGCCGAGCAGCACGGCTGCGGGGTGGCCGGCGTTCACGTAGCGGAGCGCGCCGCTCCGCGGGTCGAGGCAGCCGAGGAAGCCGGTCACGAAACGCGCGGGATCGCCGTTCTCGCGCACGATGTCCCCGAGCCGCGTGGCCAGCTCTCCCGGATCGCTGCACGACTCGTAGAGCACGCGCGCCGAGGCGAGGAACGAGGACATGAGCAGCGCCGCCCCCATGCCCTTGCCGCTCACGTCGCCCACCAGGAGAAGCAGCCGGCCGTCGCGCCGCAGGCGGCAGTCGTAGAGATCGCCGCCGACCTCGTGACAGGTCTCGAGCCAGGCCTCGACCTGCCAGCCCTCGACGCCGGGCGCGGGCGGTAGGAGCTCGCGCTGGATGCGCGCCGCGGTGGCCAGCTCGTGCGCCAGCCGCAGGCGCACCTGCTCGGTCTCCAGCAGGCGCGCGTTGGTGATCTTCACCGCCGCCATGTTGGCGAGCAGGGTCAGCACCTCGAGCTGCCGGGAGTCGAAGGCGACCGTGAGATCCTGGCTGTCCACGTAGACCAGGCCCAGGACCCTGCGGTTGTCGAAGAGGGGCACCGCCATGGCGGAGTGCACGCCCTGCAACACGACGCTCTCGTGCGCGCGGAACCGCGGGTCCTCGCGCGCGTCGGCGGTGAGCACCGAGGTGCATTCCTCCAGCACGCGGTCCACGATCGAGCGTGAGATCCCGAGCGGCTGGTCCGGCCGGCCACCCCGGTGTCGCGCCGCGGCCTGGCGCAGTTCGCCCGAAGCCTCGTCGCGCAGCGCCAGAACGTGACGCGAGGCGGGCACGGCGCGGGCGATGACCTCGAGGATCTCGTCGCACGTCTCGGGGAGCGGTCGCGGCATGACCAGGAGCTGGCCCGCGGCGGCGAGGAGTGAGACCAGGGGCTGGGTCTCGCGGCCGCCGCGCGTGCGCGCCTCGACCAGCTGGTCGGCGCGCAGCTCCACGGAGGCGTCCAGGCGCGCCCCCTCGGCGATCACCACGGGCCGGCTGGGCGCCTCCGCGGTGGCCCTCAGCACGAGGTCGCCCACCTCGATGCGGTCCCCGGGCCCGATCGCCAGCGGCTCGCGCACGCGGGTGCCGTTCACCCGCGTGCCGTTGTGGCTGTCGAGGTCGCGGAGGAGGAAGGTCTCGCCGCGGCGGGCGATCTCGGCGTGCCGGCGCGAAACGCTCGCGTCGGGGACGTGGATCTCGCACCCCGACGAGCGGCCGATCGTGACGAGCGGCGCGTCGAGCTTCCAGACCAGCGACTGATCGCCGAGCGATGTGGAGAGGTAGAGGGTCATGATGCCGCGCTCACTTCCTCTTCAGCGCCGCCTGCCAGTTCATGATCACCGTGATGCTCGGCCGCGCGGATCCCTCCACCGGCACCGCGGCCAGGAACCGCGTCGGGTCGCGGAGCGCGGCGATGCCCGGCAGGTCCGGCCGTGGGGTGAAGAGCAGGCGTGGCGTGCCGGCCTTGAAGGTCGGGGTCGTCTGCACCGGAACGGAGAAGATCGGACCCGCCAGGGTGGTGAACCAGGCGCCCCCGACGACGATCAGCTCACGACCATCCCGGGACCACTGCGCCTGGGCCCCACCCGATGTCGTGATGCGGTGCCTCTCTCCCGGCACCGGGAAGGACTGGACGTAGATCTCGTAGCTCCCGGTCTCGTCCGAGGAATAGGCCAGCCACCGCCCGTCCGGCGAGACGTCCCCGCCGATCTCGTTGAAGGGAGAGCGGAGATAGGGCACGGGCTTCCGTTCGCCCTGCAGGGGCATCAGCCAGATGTCCCAGCCGGTGGCCTCGCCGATCTGACCGTAGACGAGATACTTCCCATCGGGCGACCAGCCGCCGGGCATCTTGAAGGCCGCGCTCGACTGGACCAGCGGCTCGGGCTGCCCCGTGCCGCTCGCCAGCACCTCGTAGACGTCGTACGGACCGGACGGGTTGCACTGGTAGGCGATGCGGCTGCCGTCGGGCGACCAGATCGCTCCCCCGCCGGCCGCCACGGAGCCGTCGAACGTGGCACGGGTGGGGATCCCGCGCTCGAGATCGACGATCCAGAGGTCGCCGCTCGCGGCCGACATGATCTTCGTCACCACGGCCAGGCGGCCGTCCGGTGAGACCGAGGGATACTCGTAGCGTGCGGGAGGAAGCTCGATCGTGCCCGTCCGCCGGCCCGCGCGGTCGAACCACGCCAGCTCCGTGTTCGGACTCCTCGCCGCCACATGGACGAGCACGTCTCGCGCCGGCGGGCACGAGGGCGGTGCCGCCTCCGCCGGACAGGGGGGCGGCGCGTCGCCCAGAGGGATCGCCTTTCCCACCGGGCGCAGCCTGGAGCGATCGAACTTCTGGGCCACCAGGCGGCCGTTGCGCCCGTAGAGCAGGTAGCCGGGCTCCGCGTAGACGGGAGCCGACCCCGCGGTCATCACCACCCGGTTCGCTCTCGAGCCCAGGTCGCCGATGTGGACGTCGAACTCCCCCCGCTTCTTGGGCAGGCCCACGAACAGGAAGTGCCGCCCGTCGGGGAGGAAGCAGGGAAAGCGCAGTGCGGTCTCACCCCGCGCCGAATCGGGCTTCGCGACCGTCACGGCCTCGCCGCCATCGGACGAGACCCTCAGCAGGGGACCGGTGGCCTGGGGAGCGAAGACGATCACTCCCTCCCTGCTCCACGAGCCGCCGCGCCCGTCGGGAGCGTCGCCGACCGTCTCGGGATAGCCGCCGCCCACGGCGACCTTCTTGAGCTTGCCGTCGGCGAAGAAGGCGATGAAGCGGCTGTCGGGGGACCAGAACGGGAACAGCGCGTTGTCCGTTCCGGCGATCGGCTGCGCCGAGAACGAATCCAGCGGACGGATCCACAGGCGCGACGTCGCCGTCGAATCCACGAGTGCGAACACCATCCGTCGGCCGTCGGGCGAGATCGCGGCCGACGGGTAGTCGGTCTGGATGGCGTCGCTCCCCGGCGAGGTGATGGAGAACCGTGCCGGCGCGAGCGCCGGCGGATGTCGGGTCCAGAGGAGCGTCGCCAGCGCGCCGATCGCGACCACCAGCCCTGCGATCGCCGCGCCCCAGGCGAGCCGGTTGCGCCGCGCACGCCGCGCTGCGACGGGGGCGGGCACACCCGCCTGCGAGCCCGCCTCGGCGATCCAGCGCAGCTCGTGCATCACGTCCCGCGCACTCTGCCAACGCTGGTCCGGATCCTTGGCCAGGCAGCGCTTCACGAGATGCTCGAGCGCGGGCGGGCTCAGGGGCGCCAGCTCGAGGATGGGCGTCGGCTCGCGCTCGAGGATGGCGGCGATCAGCGAAGCCTGGCTCTTGCCCTCGAACGCGCGCTTCCCCGTCGCCATCTCGTAGAGCACGCAGCCCAGCGCCCACAGGTCCGCGCGCGCGTCCGCCTCCTTGCCCTCCAACTGCTCCGGCGCCATGTACTGGA
>JAWOLC010000192.1:0-4420 GCA_033853925.1 Candidatus Eiseniibacteriota bacterium | reverse complement strand
GGTCGTGGCCGCGAACCGCCGCTACCTCGAGACCTTCGGCAACCAGCGCGAGCCCGTGGTCGGCACCCACTGCCTCGACGTGCTGCACTGCCCGGACGGCGACCCCGAGACCGGGCGCTGCTCGGCGTGCGAGGTGATCGAGTCGAAGCGCCCCGTGCGCAGGGTGCGCAACATGACCGACGCGGGTGGCGCCCAGCGGCGCTGGGAGGCGACCTACAACCCGGTGCTCGGCACCGACGGTGAGGTCAGCCACATCGTCGAGGTGTGGCGCGACATCACCGAGCGCAGCGACCTCGAGGCGCAGCTCGCGCACAGCGAGCGCCTCGCCTCCCTGGGGACGCTGGCCGCCGGCGTGGCGCACGAGCTCAACAACCCGATGGCCGCGATCCTGGCCGGGGTCGAGCGGCTGCGCCGCTGGCTCACCCGCGAGCAGCAGCTCCCGTCGCGTAGCCGCGAGGACATGGACGGCGTGCTGCAGGGCATCGAGCGCGAGACCCAGCGCTGCACCGAGACCACCGAGAAGCTGCTGCTGCTCGCCCACCCCTACCGCGCGGCCACGGCCTGGGTGGACCTGAACCGGGCGGTGCGCGACACGCTGTCGCTGCTCAACTACCAGATGACCAAGCAGGGCATCGCCGTGGTCCAGCAGCTCGATCCGGCGATCCCGGCGCTGTGGGCGCGCGAGGCCGGTATCCGCGGCATGTGCATGAACCTGCTGATGAACGCGGTGCAGGCCATGAAGGACGGCGGCATGCTCACCGTGACCACGCGGGTCGCGGGCTCCACCCTGACGCTCGAGATCGCGGACACCGGCCCGGGCATCCAGCCCCACCACCTCGACCGCATCTGGGACCCGTTCTTCACCACCAAGCCGATCGGGCAGGGCACGGGTCTCGGGCTCTCGATCACGCGCCAGAGCGTGGCCCACTACGGCGGCACCATCCGCGTGGAGAGCCGCCCCGGGGAGGGCGCCCGCTTCATCCTCGAGTTCCCCGTGAAGAACCCCGGAGGCGGCGATGTCTGACCTGCGCCTGCTGCTCGTGGACGACGAGGACTTCTTCCGCGAGAACGTCGGCAAGGAGCTGACGCTCACCGGCTACGCCGTGGAGACCGCCGGCTCGCTCGAAGAGGCCCGCCGCCTGCTGCGCCAGCACTCGTTCCACGTGGCCGTGCTCGACCTGCGGCTCCCGGACGGCAGCGGACTCGATCTGCTGACCGAGATCAAGGAGCAGTCCCCGATGACCGAGGTCGTCGTGCTGACGGCCTACGGCACGATCGAGGAGGGCGTGCAGGCGATCAAGCAGGGCGCCCACGACTTCCTGACCAAGCCCTGCAAGCTCGGGACCCTCGAGGCGGTGCTGGAGAAGGCGGTCGAGAAGCAGAGCCTGGAGCGCAGCCACACCGCCCTCGAGCGCCAGGTCGAGCGGCTCCAGCCCAGCCAGCGCTTCGTGGGCCAGTCCCCGCAGGTGCGCGACATGCTGCGGCTGATCGAGCGCGTCGCTCCCACCGACTCCACGGTGCTGATCCGGGGCAAGAGCGGCGTGGGCAAGGAGATGGTCGCCAACGCCATCCACCGCCAGAGCCCGCGCGCCCGGCAGCCCTTCGTGGTCGTGGACTGCGCCGCCCTGCACGAGAACCTCCTGCAGAGCGAGCTGTTCGGCCACGAGAAGGGGGCGTACACCGGGGCCGTGAGCCTCAAGCACGGGCTCTTCGAGGTGGCCGACCGGGGCACGATCTTCCTCGACGAGATCGGGGAGATCACGCCTCCCTTGCAGGTCAAGCTCCTGCGCGTGCTGGAGACCGGCACGTTCCGCCGGCTGGGCGGCACGGCGGACATCCGCGTGGACGTGCGCGTCATCGCCGCCACCAACCGCTCGCTCGAGACGATGATGAAGGAGGGGCAGTTCCGCGAGGACCTGTACTACCGGCTCAACGTCTTCTCCATCACCATCCCGCCGCTGCGGGAGCGGCGCGGCGACATCCCCCTGCT
The DNA here is from genome assembly GCA_033853925.1 of Candidatus Eiseniibacteriota bacterium. GTDB lineage: Bacteria > Eisenbacteria > RBG-16-71-46 > RBG-16-71-46 > RBG-16-71-46 > JANXPZ01. Next base: position 2,430 of record JAWOLC010000192.1, on the reverse strand, counting down.
CGTCGAGCACTTCATCCATCACTCCTCCCTCACCTCCAAGCGCGAGGCCCGCGTCTCGGCCGAGGCGCTGGAGGCGCTGCAGCGCTATCCCTGGCCGGGGAACGTGCGCGAGCTGAAGAACGTGATCGAGCACGCGCTGATCCTCTGCGACAGCGACGAGATCGAGCGCGAGCACCTGCCCATGGCCATCCGCATGGGGCCCTCGTTCGGCGGCGAGGACGAGGCCACGGGTCTGCTCACCCTGGAGGAGGCGGAGAAGAGCTACATCCGCCGGGTGCTGCACGAGTGCAAGGGACACCGGCAGAAGGCCGCCCACATCCTGGGGATCAGCGAGCGGACGCTCTACCGGAAGCTTCAGGAGATCGGCGAGATCCAGCCCTCGGCCTGATCCCGGGAAGGGGCCGAAGGCCGCGCCGGCCACCTCCGCCACGCGCTCGGAGCCGCTCCGGCCGCCTCCGCCACGCGCTCGGAGCCGCTCCGGCCGCCTCCGCCACGCCGCGCCGGCCGCGGCCAACCGAGCCGCCACCCGGTCTGTCACTTTGTCGGCTGCGTCCTGACAGCGTGGCAGCCGGCGGTCCCGGGGCGGCCCGGGCGGAGGCCAGCGGACCGGGGATTTCAGCCCCTTGCGGGCGGCGAGCCGGCAAGCTCGTCCAGAGCGAGTTCAGGCACTCTGATTGCTATTCATCGAGGACATGGTGCCTCGCGTGATCGTCTTCGAGGCGGCCGCAGACGGCGAGCCGTCCCTGGCCCGGATGCTCACGGCGGGCGGGTGCGATGTGACCGCGGCCGCCACGCCTGGAGCGCTGGCGGACGCGGTCGCGTCCGGCCGTCATCAGGCCGTCCTCTTCGCTCTCGTGCCCGGGCGCTCCGACGACCTCGTCTCCTTGCGCCTGCTGCGCCGCGTGGCGCCCGAGTTTCCCCTCATCATCGTGGCGAACGACACCTCGCTCGACGTGCGGCGGCTCATCCAGACGATGCGCCCCATCTACTTCGCGGCCCGCCCCGTGGACCCCGAGGAGCTGTGCGAGGCCGTGCGCGCGGCTTGCGAGCCGCCGCGCCGGGAGCTGCCGGCCCCGGTGCGCCCCGAGAGGCCGAGCGAGCGTCCCGCCCGCCACGGGCATCAGACGGCCTGAGGCGCGCCGCGCCCGGGACGCGGGCCGGCCTCCCCCCGCGCGGGCGCTCTCCTCCCGTCCGCACCCGCTAGCGCGGCAGCTCCTCCAGCCAACGCTGCGCGGAATCGCGGGGCGCTCCCGGCGGCGCCTTGGCGAGGAAGTCCCTCAGCGCCTCGCGCGCCCGCAGAGTCCGGGCTTCCGTCGCCCCGACGCGCCAGCCTCGGAAGCGCGACCGCGCCAGCTCGTAGCGCGCCCGATTCTCCAGCGGGCCGCCCTCGGCCGAGTCCAGGACCCGGCGCCACTCGGAGGCCGCGGAGTCCCACGCGCCGGGCGTATCCATCCGCTCGGCGAGCGCGGTCAGCCGCTCGGCGTTCTGGCCGCGCACGCGCAGGAACGTGCCTTCGCGCGCGAAGGCATCCTCGCGCGGCGAGACGGCAGGCCCCAGCTTCGGGGCCGTGGTGCCGGTGAACGCCTTGCCGGGGGTCGACTTCGCGGCCAACTCGCTCTTCTCGCCCAGCACGGAAACGGCGCGCAGCTCGATGCGGGCCCGCCGATCCACGGGCAACGTCTGCCACTTGGGCTCGAACCCCACGGCCATCACCGCGACCTCCTGCTCCGGACCCGCGGCGGCGAGGCAGAAGCGGCCGTCCCTGGCGGAGGCGACGCTCGCTCCCGTCGCCCGGTTCACCACCTGGGCACCCGCGACCGGCCGCCCGCGCTCGTCGAGCACGATCCCGCAGATCCGCTCGGCCCCCTTGGCCTGCGCCTCGTCCGCCTGCCCACGGACCCCGGAGTTGGCTTTCACCCTCCCCCAGGACGCTCCGCCCGTGCTCTGGAGCACGTGCGGGGCCGCCTCGCCCTGCTCGCCCACGGCCGGCCGCGCTCCGCCGGGGGCGCCGAGAGACTTCTCATCGGACGCCCCGGCTGGCGCCGGCTCCTGCGCCGCCGCCTTCTCGGCGGTCTGCTCCTGCGCGGCCTCCAGCGGCTGGGCGTACCGCGGCTTCTGCACGCGGGCGCCGGTTCCCGGCGCGGGCGCGGGCGGATGGTAGCCGGGCAAACCAGTCCCCCTCACGGGCACGTCCTCTCCCGTGGGCCCACGCCGCACCTCGAACGCGCGACCGGAGGGCACGGCCAGGCCGCCCTCGCGGCGCTCGAGCGTCGTGCGGCTGATGGCCCGGGAGCCTCCCACCTCTTCCTCGCGCGGCGCGGGCGGGGCCTTCGCCATCGAGCCCGGGGCAAGCGGGGCGCCCCGGACGCTCGCCGCGGGCGGCGCGGCCGGCCCCGGGCCGGGAGCCTCCTGCGCGGCGCGGCCCTCCAG
>JAWOLC010000191.1:0-21488 GCA_033853925.1 Candidatus Eiseniibacteriota bacterium | reverse complement strand
TCGACCGGCGCGGCGCTCGCCGGGCCGCCGCGCGCCCGCAGGCGCGCGGCGCCGAGGCGCAGCGGAGACCAGAGCAGCTCGGCCGCGCTCCAGCCGCGCAGGCACAAGGCGCCCTGGGTCACGGGATCGTGGACGAGCGGGAAGGCGCTGGAGCCGTCGAGGAGAATGCGGCAGCCCGTGCCACAGTAGGGGCAGACCGTGGTCTCGAGGCTGTTGGCGGCGGCCCTGCGGTCCGGTATCGGCATGGGGGAACCGTTTGGGCGGCAGTCTAGTGCGCGAGCGAGGGGGCAGCAATCGGGCCGAAGGTACCGCTGGCTGCTCTCGTGGGGTGAGCCACGGCGGAGCACGCCGTGTCCCGCGCGCTCGCGGACCTGGCGCGACGCGGCGCGATGACACGGCCGCCGAGGCGGGCGGGCACGGGTCGGACGAAACGTGTATAGTGCCGCACTCGACGGCGGCTCGCCCGGGCCCCCGCGTCCTCGCCGGCGCGGCGCGGATCCTCCGGCGGGCGGCCTCCACGAGACCATGGATCAGGGCGGGAGCGACGCGCCCGCGCCGCGTCCCCCGGGTCCGGCACCAGCCAACCTCGGAGCGGGAGAGAATGGGCATGAGCCAGACGGCGGACAAGCGGGCGGACCTCGCCGGCCCGGGCGTCTCGACGTACGAAGAGGTCGAGAAGATCCTGCCGACCGACTACCGGTCGATCCTGGACCCCAAGGAGACGCAGATCGCTCTCGGGGCCGTCAAGCGCTACATCGAGGACAACCTCTGCAAGGAGCTGAACCTCTTCCATATCGAGGTGCCGCTCATCGTCACCAAGGAGAGCGGCGTCAACGACTACCTCGACCGGGACGGCTCCCGCACGCCCATCGAATTCCCCTGCGGCCTCGGGCTCGAGAAGCGCATGGACTGCCAGGTCGTCCAGGCGGCCACCAAGTGGAAGCGGATGGCGCTGAGGCAGTTCAACTGCAACGTGGGCGAGGGGATCTCCACCGACATGCGCGCGGTGCGCAAGGACTACTTCCTCGACCACGACCACTCGTCGTACGTGGACCAGTGGGACTGGGAGAAGGTGATCACCGCCGACATGCGCACCCTCGACTACCTGAAGGACACCGTCCGCCGGATCTGGAGGGTGATCACGGGCGCCGAGGACATGGTCCAGGGCATGTTCCCCAAGCTCAAGGACCCGCGCTTCCCGAACCTGCCGAAGGAGCTGAAGTTCCTGCATGCCGAGGAGATCCTCGACATGTACCCCGACCTGCCGCGCAAGCAGCGCGAGACGCGGGTCGTCGCCGAGCACTACCCGGCCATCTTCATCATCGGCATCGGCTGGGTGCTGAAGGACGGCTACCCCCACGAGATGCGCGCGGCGGACTACGACGACTGGTGCACGCCGGTCATGGACAATGGCCGCGAGTACCACGGCCTGAACGGCGACATCCTGGTGTGGAATCCGCTCACGAAGCGCCGCCACGAGCTGACCTCGATGGGCATCCGCGTCACGAAGGAGACGATGAAGAAGCAGCTCGAGATCAGCGGGCAGCTCGACTTCCTCAAGCTCCCCTACCACCAGGCGATCCTCAACGACCAGATCCCGCTCTCGATCGGCGGCGGCATCGGCCAGTCGCGCACGACCATGCTCCTGCTGCGCAAGGCGCACCTGGGCGAGGTGAGCGTCACCGTGTGGCCGAAGCGGCTCAAGGACATCTGCGCCAAGAAGAACATCCACGTGCTGGAGTAGGCAGCGGAGGGGCGCTCGAGCGCGGGCTCGGGCGCCCCGCTTCTCCGGGCCTTCACGAGGACAGGTCGCCCCATGGAACCGCGCACCCTTCCCGTCCCCCCCGGCACGAGCGCGGGGACGGCCCCCGATTCCCCGATCCCTGACGCCCCCGGCTCCCCCGCACCCGTCAGCCTGCCGGCCTGCCGGCTCCAGCGCTTGATCGGCCGTCCCGCGGCCACCTGGACGGTGGACGACCTCGAGACCCTGGCGAGCGAGCAGGGCGTGCGCCTGGTGAGCCTCATGCACGTGGGCGGCGACGGCTGGCTCAAGGCGCTCGACTTCGTGCCGCAGAGCCGCGAGCACCTGCGCGACATCCTCTCCGGCGGCGAGCGCGCCGACGGCTCGAGCCTCTTCCCCGAGGTCGGCCTCAAGGTGGGGGCCTCCGACATCCTGCTCCGGCCGCGGCTGGGGAGCGCCTTCCTCGATCCCTTCGCGACGCTGCCCACGCTGGTGGTGCTCTGCGGCCATGCCGATCGCACGGGGGCGCCGCTCGCCCAGTCGCCCGACACGATCCTCCAGCGAGCGAGCGCGCGGCTGAGCGGCACGACGGGGGTGGCGCTGCACGCGCTGGGGGAGGTCGAGTATTTCCTCGGCCGCCGCGCGGGGGAGGGCGACGTCTACGGCGCCGGCGAGCGCGGCTACCACGCCACCTCCCCGTTCGTCTTCGGCGAGCCGCTCCGCCGGCAGACCATGGCGATCCTGGCCGAGATGGGCGTGCCCGTGAAGTACGGGCACAGCGAGGTGGGCTACGTCGAGGCGAGCGAGACGGACGGCGAGATCTGGGAGCAGCACGAGATCGAGCTGGGGCTCGCGCCCCTCGTCCAGGCCGCGGACGCGGTGACGCTCACCCAGTGGGTGCTGCGGAATCTGGCGCACCGGCAGGGCATGCGCGTGAGCTTCGACCCCATCCTGAGGCGCGGCCACGCCGGGACCGGCCTGCACTTCCATCTCTCGCCCGTGCGCGCGGGCTCGCACCTCGGCGGCCGCGGACCCGACGGCTCGCTCCCCCGCGAGGCGCAGTGGCTGATCGCCGGGCTCGTGCGCTTCGGCGGCGCGCTGATGGCCTTCGGCAATCGCACCGAGGGCTCCCTGATCCGCCTCACGCAGGCCAAGGAGGCGCCCAGCGCCATCGTCTGGGGCGACTACGATCGCTCCGCGCTCGTACGCCTCCCCATCGTCGCCAACAACGCCGAGGGGCGACCCGTCGCCCCGCCGACGATCGAGTTCCGCCTGCCCGACGGCTCGGCCCATCCGCATCTGCTGCTGGCCGGCGTGGCGCAGGCCATGCTGAGCGCGTACGAGAGCGGCGACGTGGCCGAGCTGCTCGTGCACACCTCGACGGCGGCCCTGAAGCGCGGCGAGCGCGTGCCCACGGCGGTGCCCACGCGCTTCCTCGAGGTGGCCGAGGCGCTGGCCGCCCAGCGGGCGAGCTTCGAGGCGGGCGGAGTGTTCCCGTCGGTGCTCATCGACCAGACGATCGCGAAGCTGCGGGCCTAGGGCGGCGCGAGAGCCGCGGCGCCCGCCGCGGATCCACCGGCCATGGATCGGGGGCGCCGCCCCGCCCGGCCCTCAGATCGCCGCGACCGCCTCCTCGACCGTCGTCGCGTCCACCAGCCCCGCGCAGCCGTAGAGCACCGGCAGCAGCTTCTCCGCCGGGTGGCGGCGGCGCAGCTCGGCGACGAGGTCGGTGCCCGCGCGGTAGCAGGGCAGGTACATGCGCCCGAGCAGCGGATGGCGGCCCCAGGGGCCGGCGAACTTCTTCGCCCGCTCTTCCGAGACCAGGAAGTCGCGCCGCAGCACCGGCGCCACGTCGGCTTCGGCCGCGTGGTCGTGCCACGTCAGGTAGGAGGCCTGGTTCTTGGCGTCGTCCTGGAGCATGGCGAGGAGCAGGCCGAGGCGCAGGTCCTCGCTGGGCAGCTGGTCCACCTCGGTCACGCCGTGCGCGATCAGGATCGCGTTGTTGGCGATGCCCTCGAAGAGCGTGGCCGCACGCGTGTTCATGGTGAGCACGGAGCCCTCGAAGCCCACGGCCCCGCGCCAGTAGTGGTCCTGCAGGAAGGCGAAGGTGGTGACGTGGCCGGGCACGACCTCGTGCGAGACGAGCTGCTCGAACTCGGGCACGGTGATCTGCAGCGAGGCGTTGATCTCGTAGGTGGCCTCGTACTCCGGGCGTCCCCCCGGACGACGCTTGTGTCCGAGGTAGTTCATCGAGCCCGAGAACCACGCGTCCTTGATGGGCAGGAACTCGATGTTGTCCAGGGGGACGTCGGCCAGCTCCCGGGGCAGGCGGGGGCGCAGGTTCCGCTCGGAGAGCGCGCGGTAGCGGGCGATGTAGGCGTCGCCCACGGAGCGGACCGAGGCCATGGGCACGTAGCGATCGGCGCGCCAGGAGTCCACGGCGGCCAGCAGGTCGGCGTCGCGCTTCGAGGGGAAGCCCGCGCGGGCGAGCAGCTCCTGCACCTCGCGGCGCTTCGCCGCCGGATCCGAGGGCGTGGGGGCGCGGCCGGTCGAGGCCCTGACGCAGCGCTCGTAGGGCACGGCGGGCCCCCGGCCCAGGATCTCCATGGCCAGGTCCCACATGACCGCGAAGCACTCCGCCAGCCCCGCCACGTAGCGTCCCCGCAGCCCCCCGAGCGGCCCCGCCTCGGCGGCCAGCGCGGCGATCGCGCTCTGCACGTCGACGGCCCCGAGGTAGGCGTCGATGGCGGCGCGGTCGGGCTCCTTGGCCGAGACGCCGCCCGTCTCGCGCAACCGTGCGGCCGCCGGGTGCCTGTAGGCGGGCGGCAGGGGATCGTCGTTGAACCAGCAATCGGCGATGAAGCGCCCGAGGCCCGAAGGGTTCATGACGTCGCCGCCCCACAGCGTGTCCGTGCCGAGGACGGCCGTGGCGACCTGCTCGCGGAAGCGTTCGGACATACGTCCTCCTCTCTCGCCGTCGGCGGTGTCGGGCCCACGCCGGAACCGCCCCGGACCTTGGCTCGCGGCGGCAGTCTAGCGCACGCGAGGTCCGGATGCCGTATGGTTGCCGGGCCGACACGGGAGGGAACGGTGCGCGGAGGTCCAGTCGTCCGGCTGTGCTCCGTCGCGCTCTCGGGGCTCGTCGCCCTCGCCGCCCGCGCCGAGGGGGCGGAGACGCGGCCGGGGCTCGCCGGTCCGCTCGACGCCGACACGGCACGGGCGGCCCTGGAGCGGGATGGGCGTGTCTCCTACGTGCGCTACGAGCCCTCCGCGGCGCCGGTGTCCGAGGGCGTGACGCGCTTCGTCATGGAGTTCTCGTACGCCTACACCTACCGCGCGGATCGGGGGAGCGCCGGAGGGCGCCGGCGGCTCTGGGTCACGCCGCACGTGGAGGGCCAGGTCCGCTGGCGCCACACGATCGAGCTGCCGCGCGCGCTGGCCGACACGGCCGCCGCGTTCCGGCGCCTGCGCGACCACGAGCTGGATCACGTGGCGATCTCGCTCGACCCGCGGGCCGGGATGCTCCTCCACTTCCTGGTGGCGGACCTGGGCACGCTCGAGGGCGCGGAGCCGGCCGGCGCGGACGGCGTCAAGGCCCTTGTCCGCCGCCTGGTGGACGAGGAGATCGGGCGGCGCAAGGAGGCGGTGACGGCCCTGATCCGCGCGAACTATGCCCGGCTCGATTCGCTCACCGGCCACGGCACGCAGCCGCTCGCGGACCGCGAGGCCTTCTTCGCGAGCCTCTACACCCGGGAGAACCTGGAGGCGCTGGCCTTCCCCTGGCTGGCGCGGGTGGAACCCCTCCTCGCTCGCCCCGAGTACGTGGGAGCGAGGCGCTACGCCCTGCCCTGACCTCGGGCCGGCCTCACGGTTCGGCGGGCTTCCGCCAGGAAATAATGTGGCCGTGGCGAGCATGGTCCCACAGGGGGGAGGACCACTGCCGGCCCGCCACGGCCGGGGGGAGGTGCGGCTGGCGTCTCCCTCTAGAACGGAAAGTTCAGCGCGTCGCAGGCCGCGAAGAACGCTTTCGAGAGCGCCCCGCGCAGGCCTGCGCTGTTGTTGATGAGCGCCAGGGCCACGAAGGCGACGAACGCGCACAGCAGGCCGTATTCGATCAGATCCTCGCCCTTCTCGTCGCGGATGAAGCTGCGGAGCAGGTTCATCATGACGTTGAGACTCCTCTCGCTACGCCGATCTCGAGTCGGCCACTCTTGATCCGGTCGGCCGCGCGGAGCTCTGTGGGAGTGCGCTCGTCCCGATCCGACCCTTCTCGATGAGCCGTGAACGCAAGGTCCGGACCAGCACCGGGCTCGGCCGGAGCGATCGGGCGAGGGGGCACGGCCGGCGAGATTCCCCGGCGCCGGAGGGGTGCTCACGCTCTCCCCATCGCGGGTCCTCGCCGCGCCTCCCGCTTCGTGCAGAACGCCGGGGGCGCGGCGGGTGGTTCCTCCCAGGCTGGAGCCGCCATTCGGGTCCGCTCACCCGGTCGCCGGGCGCGCGGCGCCGCCAGCCGGGGACGAGGCCCGGTGGGTCTCCGGGCTGGGGGGACCGCGCGTGGGGGAGAAGAGAGACGCGCCCGGACCACTCCATGGGTTCGGGCGCGTCGCGTAGGGCGGGGAGTCCCGCCTCGATTCCGCCGAGGTCAGCGGCGGATCCACCACAACAGATCGATGAACAACACGATCAGGCCGACTTCCACGGTTCACCTCCGACCGCGAGGGGCGCGCTATTCGCGCGGTCAACCGCTTGGATCGGCCGCCCGCGGGTTGGCATCGCGGACGGGGGAAGCGGTGTCCTACCGCTTCACCGTCAGTTATCGGCCGGTTCATCACGGAACTTGAGACCCCTTCCGGGCGCACTGGGAGCGGCTTCGGCCAGGGTCCGCGGGAGACGGGCCGGCTGGGTCACCTGCTTGAGGACCACCACCGTGACGTCGTCCAGGGGCTGGTCGGTGAAGGCCTGGACGGCCGCCAGCAGGGCCCGCAGGATCTCCTCGGCCCCCTGCCGGGCGTGGGCCTCGAGCACCCGCTGCACGCCCTCCGGCCCGAATTCCTGCTCCCCCCGGCGGGCTTCGGTGAGCCCGTCCGAGTACAGCACGATGACGTCGCCCGCTTCCAGCTCGACGCGGCAGTCCTCGTAGCGGGCCCCGGGGGAAACGCCCAGCAGGACGCCGCTCCGCGTCAGCTCCTCGAAGTGGCCGGCGCGGCGCCGCAGGAGGGGCGGCGTGAGGCCGGCGTTGGCGAAGGTGAAGGTCGCGCTCGCCACGTCCACGCGCGCGCAGAGCAGGGCGACGAACGCCTCGGGCTGGTCGAGGGCCACGAGGTCGCGGTTCAGCGCGGTGAGCAGGGCTCCCGGAGCGGCACCGCGCCGGGCCTGGCCGCGGAAGCCGGCGTGCACCCACGTGCCCATGAGCGCCGCCGGGACTCCCTTGCCCGCGGCGTCGCCCACGGCGAGGGTCACGACCCGGTCGGGGCCGCGCACGAAGTCGTAGTAGTCGCCGCCCACCCGCTCCGAGGAGAGCGCGGCCGCCGCGCAGTCGAGCGAATGGAACGTGGGCACGCGGCGCGGCAGCAGGTGCGCCTGGATCGCGCCGGCCCTGGACAGCTCGCGGCCCAGCCCCCCGAGCGTGACCGCCTCCTCGCGCAGGCGCGCGTTCTCGAGCAGGACCTCGAGGTGGCTGGCGAAGCGGCGCAGCTCGCGCTGATCCTCGAGCCCGAACCAGGGGCCGCCCAGCCGCGGGCCCAGCAGCAGGCAGTGCCGCACCAGCCCGCCGATCGGCAGCAACCAGGCGACGCCGGAGCGCTCCAGCGCCCGCCGATCGGGGGCGCGGAGACGCAGCTCCTCGAGTGCGGCCACCCCTCCGCTCTCGGGCAGCGAGGCGGTGAAGTCGGTGTCGGGTGGTGGGGTCAGGGTCGCGCCCACGCGGGCCGACGGGCGGAGCCCGCCGCGGGCCAGCTCGAGCGCGACGCAGCCGTGCAGGTGGAACGCGTCGGCGAGGGCCTGGCATCCCGCCTCGAGGACCTGATCGGGCGTGCCCTTGCGCGCGCCCGCGCTGGTGCCGAGACGCTCGGTGGCCGAGGCCTCGTCGGGCACGAAACGCTGACCGAGGGAGCGCAGAGCGCGGCGGGCCGGGCCCGCGACCGCGGCCGTCACCGCCACGAACGCCAGCGCCCCGCCGGCGATGCCCGAGCCGATGTCCTGCCGCCAGGCATCCGCCAGCCATTCGCCGGCGGCGTAGACGAGCGCCCCCAGGCCGCCCAGGATCGCGGCGACCAGCGCCGCGCGCAGGGCGACCCGGAACTCGAAGACGCGATGCACCGCGGTCGCCCAGGCGAACGAGGCGGGCACGAAGAGCAGCAGCAGCACGGGCACGCGCTCCCCGGGCAGCGGCGCGCCGGGGGCGAAGCTGCGCATGGCGATCATCGCGGCCAGCGGCAGAGCGCCCAGGCCCGTGCCCGCGAGCGCCACGCGCAGCCGGCGGCGCGCGTCCACCGAGCGCGCGCGCCGGTAGGAGCGGGCGAACAGCACCAGCGCCACCAGCACGCCCAGGGCGAACCACGAGCCGGCGACGCTCTGCAGCAAGGACTGTCCCGCCAGGGCCGCGGGCCCAAGCACGGGCTCGGCCAGGACCAGCAGGAGCGAGATGCCGAGGAGCCCGGTGGCCACCCCGTAGGCGATGCTCGTGACCGAGCGCAGCCGGCGTCCCGGGCGGCCCGATTCGGGGAAGAGGGCGAAGAAATGGATGAACAGCGCCGGCAGGAAGAGTCCCACCGCCGTGTAGAGCGTGTCGTAGAGCACGCCGGAGGTGACGCTCAGCGCGCTCGGCAGCGGCGCGAGGAACAGCGCGAAGGCCAGGCAGAGGAGGAAGAACGCGCGCGTCAGCCGATCCCGCCGCTCGCTCCACACCCAGCTACCCAGCACGACGAAGCCGGACGCGACCGCCAGCAGTGCCGCCATCAGCCGGCGCTCGCCATAGGGAAGCGCTTCGGGGACGAGCCGCACGGGCGCGAGCCGGCCGGCGCGCTCCCGCCACAGGAGCAGGGGGCGGCCGGGCACGGCGTCGGCGAGCGGGGAGCGGCTGAGGCGCGGCTGTCCGTCCGGTGGGACGATGCGATCCCCGTGCGCGAGCCCGGCCCGCGCGGCGGGACCGCCCGGCACGACCGCGGCCACCCAGTCGTCGCGCAGCGTGATCCCCGCGTAGGGCCGATGGGCGAGGCCGAGCGCGGAGAGCACCAGCGCGGCGGCGACCGGCACCAACATCCATGTCAGCAGGGGAGACGACGCTCCGCGATCCATGCGGACCTCCCGGTCAGCAGGCGCCGGCGTGCGGAATCGGGCAGGACTTGCGCCGCCGACGCACCGTCCCTCGGATCCCAGGCTAGCAGCGGCGAGGCGGCTGTCAATGCCTGATTGGCGGCGGGAGGCGGCTCGGCGAGAGGGCGAACGGACCCGGGCCCGCCCCGGCGGAGAGTCGGGCCGCGAACGCAGCGGGTCCGGCCGTCGGCCGGACCCGCGGGGAGGAGGTGGCCCCTCAGGGCGTCGCGGGCGCCCTCAGCTCCACACCCTGCGTGGCCAACAACCATTCCGGCGCCGGACACGCGTGCCCCTCGGCCTTGGCCGCGGTCGCGGCCTCACTCTTCGCGGCCGCAGGCATGGCCTTCACCACGCCCTGCACCACGATCGCATAGCCACTGCAATCCTTGGGCAGCAGCACCTTCTCGTCGAGGCTCCTGGCCAGGAAGCTCGCCCCGCCGGCCTCGACCTCCACCCAGCAGCCCTTGCCCTGGCAGACCTCCTTCACCGTGCCCTCGATGCGGATCTTCTTGCCGGCGAACTGTCCGGGGTTGCTCGCCAGCTCGGCCAGATCCACGACCTTCTTCACCTTGATCCGCGCGCCGAACTTCTGGACGTCCGAGCTGGCCGGCTTCGCCTCGCCCGCCGGGGCCGCGCCGGCGACGAGCAGGGCGCAGGCGGCGACGAGCAGGACACGCGTGAGCTTCTTCACGGCGACCTCCTTCGCGTCGAGCGATCCACGCCGCGCCGTCGGCGAGGGTGGACCGCTCGTGGGCTAGGCGGAGAACTCGACGCGCCGCTTGAGCAGCTCCCAGCGGGCGTCCACCTCCGCCTGGATGTGGCGAATCTGCTCGGGCGTGAGGTGGCGGAAGCGGCCCTGCTTGCGGATGTACGGTTCGACCGGGTCCCCCGGATGCTCCGCGGTGAACCGCCAGCGCTGGCCGTTCTCCACCTCGTAGAGCGGGAACACGCGGGTGCGCACCGCCATGCGCGCCAGCTCGATGGTCTCCTCGTCCGACGTCTTCCAGCCCGGCGGGCAGGGAGCGAGGATGTGCACAAACTTCGTGCCGCGGATGGCCTTGGCCTTCTGCACCTTGCCGATCAGGTCGACCGGGTCGGCCACCGTGGCGGTCGCCGCGTACGGGATGCGGTGCGCGGCGAGGATCGCGATCAGATCCTTCTTCGGGTGCGACTTGGGCGTCCCCACGGGCGTCGTCGTCGTCCATGCCCCCCAGGGAGTGGCCGACGACCGCTGGATGCCGGTGTTCATGTAGGCTTCGTTGTCGTAGCAGACGTAGAGGATGTCCTCGTTGCGCTCGGCCGCACCCGACAGGGCCTGCAGGCCGATGTCGAAGGTCCCGCCGTCCCCCGCCCAGCCGAGCACGGTCGTGTCCTTGTCGCCCTGCATGTCGAGGGCGGCTCGGATGCCCGAGGCCGCGGCCGCCGCGGTCTCGAAGGCCGTGTGGAGCAGCGGCACGCCGAGGGCGGTCTGCGGGAACGGACCCGAGATGATCGTCCAGCAGCAGGCCGGCAGGGTGACGATGGTCTTGGGGCCGAGCCCCTTGAGCACGAGGCGCATGGCGAGCGTCCCGCCGCAGCCCGGGCAGGCCACGTGCCCCGACGCCATCAGCTCCTCGCGCGGGATCTTGTCCTTGATGACGATCTGGCTCATGGCTGCACCCCCACCCACACGTCCTCGCGCGGCGTCGGCTTGCCGGAGCGGGCCGCCTCGCGCGTGCGATCGACGCAGTCGATGATGTTCTCGGGCTTCACGTCGCGGCCGCCGAGCCCGATGATGTAGCCGTGGATCGCCGGCCGGCTGGCCGGCTCGAGATCGTAGAGGGCGGCGCGGATCTCCTCGGCGAAGATGCCGCAGTGACCCGGCGAGATGTTGCGGTCCAGCACGGCCACGTGGGGCACGCCGGCCAGCGCCTTGCGCATTGCCGCGGTGGGGAAGGGTCGGAACAGGCGCGCCTTCACGAGGCCCACCTTCTCGCCCTTCTCCCGGAGCTGGTCCACCACGTAGCGCGCGGTCGAGGCGATGGTCCCCGAGACCACGAGCACCAGCTCCGCTCCCTCGGTCCGGTAGGACTCCACGGCGCCGTAGCGCCGGCCGAAGCGGCGGTGCCATTCCTCGTCCACCTCGTCCACGACGCGCAGCGCCTCCTCCATCGCCTCCTGCTGGCGCAGCCTCATCTCCATGTACACGGGCGGCGGCGCCAGGGCGCCGAAGGAGCGCGGGTCGTTCGTGTCCAGCTTGTAGCGCGTCACCCGCTTGGGCAGGAAGGCGTCCACCTCCGCCGCGTCGGGGACGTCCACCGGCTCGTAGGTGTGGGACAGGTAGAAGGCGTCCAGCACGATCATCACCGGCAGGTCCACCTTCTCCGCGATCTTGAAGGCCTGCACGGTCGAGTCGAGGACCTCCTGGTTGCTCTCGCAGTAGATCTGCAGCCAGCCGGTGTCGCGCTGCGACAGGCTGTCGTTCTGGTCGGTCCACACGGTCCAGCCCGGAGCCATGGCCCGGTTGATGTCGGCCATGACGATGGGCAGCCGGGCGCCGGCCGCCCAATGGAGCACCTCGTGCATGAGGGCCAGGCCCTGCGCCGAGGTGGCCGTGAAGGTGCGGGCCCCGGTCGACGCGGCGCCGATGCAGGCCGCCATGGCCGAGTGCTCCGACTCGACCTTGATGAAGCGGGCCTTCAGCGCGCCGGTGGCGCACATCTCGGACAGCTCCTCCACCACCTGCGTCTGGGGCGTGATCGGGTACGCCGCGATGACTTCCGCGCGGGCCAGCCGCACGCCCCAGGACACGGCGTGGTTGCCCATCATGACCTTTTTCACAGCCCCTCCCGCGTCATGGTCATGGCGCCGCGCGGGCACTCCTCCACGCACACGCCGCAGCCCTTGCAGTACTTGTAGGAGAGCGAGAACCCGTGCCCGCTCGGATGGCGCTTGATGGCCACGTCGGGACAGAAGATGAGGCACAGCTCGCACATGTTGCACACGCCGCAGTTGAAGCAGCGCCGCGCCTCGGCCAGGGCCTCGTTCGTGGTGAGCCCGAGGTTGGCCTCGGCGAAGCTCGAGCGCCGCTCCTCGAACGAGCGATGCCGGTCGGTCTTGCCCGGCACCCCGGCGAAGTGGGCCATGTTCAGCTGGTCGTAGGGCACCACCTCGTTCACCGGGCTGGCTCGGCGGATCGGATCGTCGCCGCGCCAGCGCGTGATGCTGAGGTTCCCCGTGCCGCCGAGACGCAGCTCCTGCGTCTCGAGCGCGGGCACGGCCTCGCCCGCGCGCTCGCGCAGGTAGCGGTCGATGCCGATCGCCGCCCGCTTGCCCGAGCCGAGCGAGTGCGCCACCGTGCGCGGCTCGCCCGTGATGTCCCCGCCGGCGAAGAAGCCGGGATGGTTCGTGCGTCCGTACTCGTCGACCTTGACCACGTAGCCCTTGCGGGTGATCTCGGGCGGCAGGAAGCCGAGGTCCGGCTCCTCGCCCAGCGCGGTGAGCAGCGTGTCCGCGGGGAGGATGAAGTTCGTGCCCTGGACCGGCACGGCGCGGCGGGCACCGGAGGGATCCGGCTCGCCGGGGCGCATGCGCACGCACTCGACGCCGGTGAGGCGGGCCCGCGGCCCATCGCCCTCGGCGAACATGGTGCGGATGGCCTCGAGCGGCTCCTCCTCCTCGGGGTGCTCGGAGGTCTGCACGCCGATCGGCCAGACCTGGAACTCGAAGCGCACTCCCTCGCGAATGGCCTCCTCGATCGCCTCGGCGTTGGCCGAGAGGTCGGCCCGCGTGCCCTGGCAGACCACGACGGGCTCGGCGCCCAGACGCAGCGCGGTGCGCGCGCAGTCCACCGCGGTGTCCGTGCCGCCCACCACGACCACGCGCCGCCCGACCGTGCGGCGCTCGCCGGCCTTGACCTCGCGCAGGAAGTCCAGGCCGGGGCGAACGTCCGCCACGGAGCGCCCGGCCAGCTCGAGCGGACGGCTCACCCGCGCGCCGCTGGCCAGGAAGATCGCGTCGTACGACTCCAGCTCCTTCCACGCCAGGCTGCCGCCCACGCGCGCGTCGCACTGCAGGGTGACGCCCTGCGCCCGGATGCGCTCGATCTCGCGCACCAGCACGATGCGCGGCAGCCGGTACTCGGGGATGCCGTAGCGCAGCGCGCCGCCCGGCTCGGGATCCGCCTCGAAGACGCTGACCGCGTAGCCGAGGCGGGCCAGGTGGTAGGCGCAGGCGAGACCCGCGGGGCCGGAGCCCACCACCGCCACCCTCTCCTTGCGCGTGCGGGCCGGAACGGGCTGGCGCACCTCGGGCTCCAGGTCGCCCAGCATGCGCTCGACGGCGTGGATGTTGACGGCGTCGTCGAACAAGGCGCGATTGCAGTGGGTCTGGCAGGGATGGTCGCAGACCCGGCCGGTCACGGCCGGCATGGGGTTCTCGCGCAGGAGCAGGTCGCGCGCCTCGGCGACCTTGCCCTCGCGCAGGAGATTCATGTAGCCCTCGACGTCCGTGCCCAGCGGACAGGCCGCGTTGCAGGGCGCCACCATGTCCTGGTAGACGGGCCGGATGTACTTCCACGAGCCCGTGCGGTTCGCCAGCGTCGAGGTGCTGCTCACGGCGATCGGCGGCACGCCGTGGACGATGTCGCTCGCGGTGCGCTCCTCAGCCATGGTGGACCTCCAGGTTCCCGATTCTCGCCACCTGCTTGGCCGCCTCGCGGGCCGCCTCCACGTTCTTGTCGGTCTTGATGCGCACGGCCTCGGCGATGGACTCGCACACCGATTCGAGCTTGACGCTGCCCGAGTCCGTGGCGAAGGCCCCGAGGATCGCGGTGTTGACGATGGGCTGGGTCTTGGAGCCGAGCCCGCAGGCGCGCGCGATCGCCGAGGCGTCCACGAGGGCCACCCGGAAGCGGCCGGTCAGGTCGGCGTACGCCTCGGGGGGGCGATCGGTATTGATGAGGATGCTTCCGCCGGGCTTGAGCCCCTGGGTGACGTCGATCGCCTTCATCAGCGTGGGATCGAGAATGATGAGGTCGTCCGGCTCGGTGATCTCGCAGCGCAGCAGGATCGGCCCGTCCGAGACCCGCAGGAAGGCCGTGACCGGCGCGCCGCGGCGCTCGACCCCGAAGGCGGGGAAGGACTGGACGGACTTACCTTCGCGGAACAGGGCGGACGCCAGGATCTTCGAAGCGACGACCGCGCCCTGGCCCCCCCGCCCGTGGATCCGGAGCTCGCGCATCAGGTGCTCCTTTCGCAGCGATGCCCTTCGAAATGTTTCCGGCGCTGGCCTCCACACGGCCCGGGAACCGGCCGGCCGCCGGGTCGGGAAGGGCACTCCACTTCAAGAAAAGGTTCGACGAGGGCATCCTTCGTGCCAACGCGCGAGCGGCTCGAGAAGGTGGCCCAATCCGTTGAAGTCCGCGGCTGGGTGGATAATTCGCCAGCCACCGACGAGCCCGCCACCCGCCTGCCCGCTCCTCGCGTCCCGCCCCCCGCTGCCAACCTGTCAGGCGGAATGCTCAGCCTGTCAGCCCGCGCCGGCGGGCGCGCGGGTGTGGGCCCCCGAAGCGCGGGACCAGCCTCGAAGCACGCCGCCGCATCGAGGATGGGCCCTCGCCCGTCCGAAGGCAGACGAAGCGGTGAGCCGGCGTCCGCCTCCGCCCCAGGCCCGCGGGCAGAAGGGCGAGCGTCCAGCCTGCCGGGAGAGTGGGGAGGTGCCATGAGGGTCCGGGCCGACCGTGCGCTCTTGATCGGCGCGGCGTTCGCCCGTTCCGTGGCCACGGGGGCGATCGGGGTGTTGCTCGGGCTCTACCTGGCTCGCCTCGGGCTCGGGGTGGGGGAGATCGGGCTGGTGGTGAGCGCGGGATTGGCCGGCGCGGCGGCGGCCACCTGGTTCGTCACCCTGGGCGGCGACCGGCTCGGCCGTCGCCGGAGCCTGATGGCGCTCGCCCTCGCGTCCGCCGCGGGCGGCCTGGGGCTCACCCTCGGCGCGGACTCGAGGCTGCTCACGGCGGCCGCGTTCGTCGGCATGGTGAACGGCATGGGGCGGGACCGCGGAGCCGCGCTTGCGCTCGAGCAGGCCGCCCTGCCCGGCACGGGCGCGGCGGCTCAGCGCACCCGGACCTTCGCCGTCTACAACCTGCTCCTGGACGCGGGGCACGCGCTCGGCGCCCTGCTGGCAGGGACGCCCGCCCTGCTCCGCCGGACGGGAAGCGGGGAGCTGGAGTCGTTCCGGGTCGCGTTCTGCCTCTACGCGCTGCTCATGGCGCTGCCGCTTCTGCTCTACGTCCGCCTCTCGCCGGCCGTGGAGAGCGGGGCCCGGGCGCGGATGCCGAGGCTCTCGCCGGAGAGCCGGCGGGTGATCGCTCGGCTCTCCGCGCTCTTTGCCCTGGACGGGTTGGGTGGGGGCTTCCTCACGACGGCCCTGCTCACCTACTTCTTCTTCCGTCGCTTTGGCGTGGACGAGGCGGTGATCGGCCCGCTCTTCTTCGCGGCCCGCGTGCTGAACGCGCTCTCGCACCTGGGCGCCGCCTGGCTGGCTCGCCGGATCGGGCTCGTCAACACGATGGTCTTCACCCATGTCCCCTCGAGCCTGCTCCTCGCCGGCGTGGCGATCGCGCCCGGCTTCGCGGTAGCCGCTGCGCTCTTCCTGCTGCGGGAGGGGCTCGTGGAGATGGACGTGCCCACGCGCCAGTCCTACGTGATGGCCGTCGTCTCTCCCGAGGAGCGCACGCCGGCCGCGGGCCTCACCCATCTCGTTCGGCTCGCGGCCTGGATCGTCGGGCCGCTGCTCGCCGGGCTGCTCATGGGCAAGAGCGCGCTCGCGGCGCCGCTCCTCGCCGGGGCCGGGCTCAAGATCGCCTACGACCTGCTCCTGTACGCGGCCTTCCGCCGCGGACCGCCGCCCGAAGAGCGGGCCGCGCGCTGAGCCGCCGGCGGGCCAGGCCCCGCGAGATCAGCGCCGCGAGGGCGTGTGCGAGATCTCGCGGAGGTACGCGACGAGGCTCTTGATCTCGGCCGGCCCGAGGTCGTTGGCCCAGGGCGGCATGTAGACCGACTTCCCCAGGTGGGCGCCACCGAGCGAGATGATCTGGAAGAGATCCTTGTCGCTCTTGGCGCGCATGTAGCGAGAGTTCGTGAGGTCGCGCGGCCGGACGCCGTGTTTGCGCCACAGGACTTCCCCGCTGGGGCCGTCGCCCTTGCCGCCAGGCCCGTGGCAGGCGGAGCAGTGGAAGACGTAGAGCTTCCGGCCCTCGGCGGGCACTCCGGGAGGCGAGCGGAGATAGGCCTCCGTCGCGCCCGCCGCCAGTTGGGGCCCCCGCTGGGGCAGGGTCATCACGTAGTCCGCCAGCTCGTTCGCCAGGCTCTCGCCCACGAGCCCGCCCCACTCGGGCATGACGTTGGAGCGGCCCACGTGCGCGCCGCCCTCGACGACGATGCGCAGCACGCCCTCGCGCCCGACTCGCGCGAGCCGCGTCCCGTCGTCCAGCCGGGGCACGAGGATGCCGGAGCGGCGCAGGGCCACGGCCACCTCGCCGTCCCCGGCGCCGCGGGGCCCGTGGCACATCGCGCAGTAGGCGAGGTAGGCCTGCTGTGCGCGCGCGATGCTCTCGGGCCGGGCAGGAGCCCGCGCTGGCGACGGAGCCGCTGCCACGAGGGTCTGCAGGGTGACGGCGAGGCAAAGGACTCGAACCAACCAACGCATACCGTGTCCTCCCCCGATGCGGCGGACGGCGAGCCGCTGCGCTGGAAACGGCGAAGACCGAGCGTGGCCGTGAGGCCGGGTCGTCGGCGGACCGCGGGTCCCCGGGGGAGACGGGTCCCGGACCGCGACGCCCTCGGCGCGCGCGGGTTCACGATGCATTGCCGGTGGTTCGGCGGCCCCGGAGGCGGGACGGCGCCGACGCGGGGAAGGTAGCACAAAGGCGCGCTCCCCGAGTCCACGGTTTGCGCGCCCCCGGCGGGCCCGCGTAGAGTGAGTCGTGGAGGCCGCCGAGAGTCCCGCGCGGGAGGGGTCGTGCTCCGCTTCACCGAGGTCGCGCACGCGAAGATCCTGGAGCTGCTGGCCGGCGACGGCCGCCAGGGCTCGGCCCTGCGCTTCGCCATCAGCGGGCGCATGGGCGGCGTGTTCCAGTACCGCTTGGCCTTCATGAAGCCGGAGGAGCGCGCGCCGGACGACGTGGTCGTGGAGGCGCACGGCTTCCAGGTCGTGGTCGATCCGCGCAGCGCGCCCTACCTGGGCGGGACCGTTGTGGATTACATCGAGACTCCCGAGCAGAGCGGCTTCAAGATCGACAATCCCAACCCGCTCTGGAACGATCCCCTCGCCGCGGCCGTGCAGAGGCTCCTCGACGAGGAGATCAACCCGGCCGTGGCATCCCACGGCGGGTTCGTGCATCTGCTGGATCTCAGGGACGGCGTGGCGTACGTCGAGCTGGGTGGGGGCTGCCAGGGGTGCGGCATGGCGCAGGTCACGCTGAAGCGGGGAGTCGAGGCGCGCATCCGCGAGGCGCTCCCCGACGTGCGCCAGGTGGTGGACACGACCGACCACGCGGGCGGCACCAACCCCTACTACCGCGCCACGGAATCCGGCGAATCCCCATACGCTTGATCGTCCCCCGGTCATCGGAGGAATCGTCATGCAGCGCCAGGCGACCGCGGTTTGGCAAGGCGGGCTGAAGGACGGCAAGGGCGTCATCACCGGCGCCAGCGGGGCCTTTCGCGACCTGCCCTACGATTTTCACAAGCGCTTCGAGAACGAGGTGGGGACGAATCCCGAGGAGCTGATCGCCGCCGCGCACGCGGGCTGCTTCTCCATGGCGCTCTCCGCCGAGCTGGGGAAGGCCGGCCTCACGGCGGCGAGCATCCGCACCACCGCCAGCGTGACCCTCGAGATGCTGGAGGCGGGGCCCACGGTGACGGCCATCCACCTCGACGTGACGGCGCGGATCCCGGGAGCGGCCCCCCCCGCCTTCGAGCAGGCGGCGCTGGCCGCCAAGGAGGGCTGCCCGATCTCCCGCCTGCTGAAGGCGGCGAAGATCACCATGGCCGCCCGGCTCGAATAGGGCGTCGGAGCCGCCGCGAAGAAGAGGCCCCGCCTCCTTCGAGGAGGCGGGGCCTCGCGCGTGGAGCGAAGCTCAGAAGCCCGGCTGCAGGGACAGCTCCCAGTACCAGCCCTGTCCCGGCCGGTCGTTGGGGTGGACGAGGTCCGCCTCGCCGACGGCGAAGCCGAACAGGTTCGCCCGGAAGGCGACACCGTAGCTGGTCACCGTGTGGCGGTCGCCACCCAGGAAGGCGGCCTTGTCGGTCCGGTCCCAGGCCGTGCCGGCGTCGTAGAACAGGGCGGTCTCGATGGGCGGAACGCTGGGCGAGGGCACGAGCCCGAGCGCTCCGAACAGGGGTACGCGCAGCTCGAGGTTGGCCACGGCGAGCCGGCTCCCCAGCAGGTTGTTGAACACGACCGTGTCCGCGATGTTGCCGTTGGCGATCGAGTTGCCGATGGACGTGTCGTCGTAGCCACGGACCAGCCAGGGGTAGCCGAGGAAGAGGGGCTGCAGGCGCGGGTCGTCCGAGCCCGGGCCGTAGCGGCCGTAGTGGAGCACCCGGCCCGCCAGGGTCAGGGAGCGAGCCAGCCGCACGTAGCGCCGATAGTCGGCCAGCACTTCGTTCATGCGCAGGCTGCCGCCGACCTGGTCCACCTCGAAGCGGTAGCGCTGGCCCATGAAGGGGCTGGTGCCGCCGAAGAGGCTGTTGTCGTAGACCAGCGCCATGCCGCCCGTGACCAGATCGAGCCCCGGCGGGCTGGGCAGGTTCTGGGTCACGTCGGAGAGCTGCACGCCCGTGGTGGCGTCGTAGGTCCAGGTCTCGAGCTGCTGGGCGAAGGCGATGTTGCGGAAGCCTCCCGAGAATTCCACGCGCTGGAAGCGATTGAACGGGTAGGCGACGCTGCCCTCCACGTCGCGGTAGATCTCCCAGATCCGGTACTCCTGGTTCTGCACCGTGTTCGCGGTGGGATCGATGACCTGGGCGAAGCCGCTGGTGATGTAGGGAATCTGGCTGACCTGCAGGCCCCAGTCCCAGCGCGACGCCATGTTCTGGTACGCGACCGCCGCCGCGGTGTTGTTCAGCACGCTGCCGCCGATGTTGGCGAACTGCAGGAGGGTGGCGAGCTGGCGGTCGCCGAGCATGTCGCTCCAGAAGAGCCCCGCCCCGCCGCCCACCGCCACGCCGCCCGACGCCCCGGTCCCGATGCCGATGCTCGGCTGCGAGATGTAGTCCAGGGAGAAGTGCGGATGGTAGCGGTCGGTGGCGAAGCGCATCGTGTCCACCTCCGCGACCTGCGTGCGCACGGTGTCGGCGTAGGCGGGCCGCTCGCGCGTCACCGGCGGCAGGGCCGCCGCGTCGGCCGGCAGCGAATCCGCCGTGATCCCCTCGCCCAGCTGGCGCGCCTTGTCCAGACGGAAGATCTCGAAGCTGGAAGCCTCGTACGTGCTGAAGACGACCTGCCCCGAATCACGCGCCACGGAGACGGCGGGGCTCAGGCTGGTGAGGCCGGACACTCCGGTGAGGAGGTTCGTGAGCTGCTCGACCTTCCCGTCGTCGACGCCGACCCGATAGAGGTTCGAGATCCCGTGGCGGTCCGCGACGAAGTAGACGCTGCGACCGTCGGGCGCCCACTGCGGGCTGATGTTCTTCACCGCGTTCGTGAAGGTGGGCAGATCGCGGATCGCGCCCGACTCCGCGTCGATCAGGGCCAGGTGGTAGCGGCCGAAGCGGGGCGTGCCCACGGAGTCGGCGGAGCGATCGGTGACGAAGGCGATCTCGTTGCCGTTCGGCGACCAGGCGGGCTCCAGGTCCGCCCACTCGTCGTGCGTGAGCGGGCGGGCATGGCCGCCCGCCAGGTCCACGACCCAGAGGTCGGCCTCGCCGCCGTCCAGCGCCGAGAAGGCGATCCGCTTGCCGTCGGGCGACCAGGTGGGGCTGAAGATCTCGCCGAGCTGCGGGAAGCGCCGCTGCCGGACGATCTTCGCCTTCTGCATGTCCATGACGATCAGCGTCGGCCGGCCGCGGTCCGCGCCGGTGAAGGCGAAGAGCTTGCCGTCGGGGCTCCACTCGCCCGCCGAGCTGATGAACTCGAGGCTCTGGTAGTGCGGATCCACGGCGCTCTTGGTGATCTGCCGCTTCACCTTGCCGGTCACGGCGTCGGCCACGTACATCTCGATCGAGTACTGGCTGCGCTCGGAGAAGAAGACGAGCTGCCGCCCGTCGGGCGAGAGCGACGGGGCCAGGTTCATGTGCCCGCCCGCGCGGCTCGCCAGCTCCAGGGGCTGCGCCGCCTTGTTCAGCGGTTCGGTGACCTTCGCCACCGGCGCCGACCAGTCGCGCAGCGACTGCTGCCAGGCGAGGTCGAGCGTGTCCGGGGCGATGCCCAGGATGTTCTTGAGGGCGGCGCGCACGTCACCGGAGCGCCCGGCCGCCTTGAGGATCCGGCCCACGGAGGCCTGCCCGTAGCGGCCGGCGATGTAGGCCCAGAAGGCCTGCCCGTAGCGATAGGGGAAGTAGCTCGGATCGTCCAGGTGCGCGTAGTTGGGCAGCTTCTTCGCCTGCACCGCGCTGCGCATCCACATGGCCGTGTTGGGATCGTCGGGACCGAGCGACATGTACTCCGCCATGCCCTCCATGAACCAGAGCGGCAGGCGCGCGGCCGTCGCCAGGCCGAGGCTCTGCGAGCGCCCCTGCCCCGCGATGTCGTACTGGAACGCGTGCACCAGCTCGTGACCGATGACGTGGTCCAGGTCCGCCATCGGGCCCGGGCAGGGGATGACGATGCGGCGCTTCAGCGCCTCGGTCACGCCGCCCGTTCCCTGGCCGAGATCGCCGGAGATGGCGTTCGTCTCCTCGAACGCGGGGTGGCTCGCGTAGAGGATGAGCGGCTGGCGGCGCGTGAGGTCGTGGTGGAATTCGGTGGCGTAGCGCGCGTACCAGCGCTCGGCCATGCGCGCCGCGTCGGCCACGATGCCGGCGGTCTCGGGATAGTAGTAGACGTCGAAGTGCTCGGTCTTGAGCACCCGGAAGTCGAATGACTGGTAGCGAACCTTGTTCTGACCGAAGTAGTCCTGGGCCCTGCCCGGCGCCGCGACACCCACGGCCAGGGCGAGGGAGAGGAGGGAAGCGGCAGCAATACGGCTCCACGAGGGCATGAACCGGACCTCCCGGTGACGATGCGTTGATGGGGGCTGTGCCCTTACGATGAAGGGGACCACGCCCTCGACCCGTTTATACTTCCCGCCGGTTCCGGGTTCCAGCGCATTCGCCCCGCAGAGGCCACGAGCGCGGCCGCTCGGGCCACGGGTGAGCGGAGCACGCCCGCCGCGTCAAGCCCGTGTTCAGTCCTGGCCTTCGGAGCCGCGAGCCGTGGAGCCGGGAGCGCGCGGGCCCGCGTGGACGAGCCA
>JAWOLC010000190.1:0-4762 GCA_033853925.1 Candidatus Eiseniibacteriota bacterium | reverse complement strand
CCGCCCACGGCCGCGGCGGCGCGCCCGGCCGTGCCCGCCACGGACCGCCACTGGGAGCCGGTCTTCCGCAGCGCGCTCGCCAACTACGAGCAGGGGCGCCGCTGGCGCGCGGCCCTCTCGCCCGCGGCCGGGGCGTCGCCGAGCTTCCTCTCGCGCCGCACGCCGCTCGCCGCGGGAGCGTTCGGGCAGGCCGCCTTCGACGAGGACGAGCCCGAGGTGCGCATCAAGTGCGACACGACCGGCGTCTACTCCTTCCCCTACGAGCAGCTCGCCGCCCAGGGCTATCCCCCGGACGTGCCCGTGGGCGAGGTGAGCCTCCACCGCCACGAGTACGCGGGCCAGACCGATCCGCCCTATGTCACGATCGAGCTGCCCATCGAGGTGATCGACGCCAACGGCGACGGCCTGTTCGACGCGGGCGACGCCATCCTGGCCTACGTGCAGAGCTGGGCCGAGCGCTCCGGCGTCAGCTCGACGATGCAGCGCGGCTGGGGCGACGCCGAGGTCGTCTACGCCACGCGCCTGCGCGGCGGGGCGGGCTGGCGGATCCCCCAGCGCTCGGGCTGGCGCGCGAGCGCGCCGCCGCCGCTCTCGGCCTATCCCTTCTCCCAGCACTGGGAGCGTAATTTCGACTACTTCTCCTTTCCGCTCCCGCAGGACACCGCGCGCGTGGACCGCTTCCTCTGGACCATCTTCCCCTTCAACTACTACACGCGCCCCGACACCATCTCCTTCGAGACGAACGATCTCGACGCCACGCACCCGTTCCAGCTCCAGGTCGTCCTCCAGGGGACCGACGCGGCCACGCACGTCGTGTTCGGGCAGGTCCGGAACGGCCTGGGCCAGCTCAGCGCCGCCCTGGACTCGACCAACGCCGTCTGGAGCGGCCAGCAGCCCGACACGGTCGCGCTCCAGCTTCCCGCCACGGCGGTCACCGCCGGGCTCACGAACGCCCTGCGGCTCTGGGGCAAGGGCGGTAACGCCTCGGCCGATCCGTCCGCGTACCCGAGCTGCACCGCCCGCCTGAACTCGTTCGACGCCACCTACTGGCGACCGTTCAAGGCCCTGAGCGGCTACCTGGACGCCTCCAGCGCCGCGGCCTCGCCGGGCTCCTTCCAGGTGCACGCGACCGGCTTCTCCTCGGGGGCGATCCGGATCTACGACGTGACGGACGGCCTGCACCCCGAGCGGCTGCTCACGGATTCGATCCAGGCCGTGGCCCCGGGCGCCTGGGCCGCGGACTTCCGCGACTCGATGGCCGACGCGAGGCCGCGGCGCTACGTCGTCTTCGACACGCCGAAGACGCCGCCCGCCGACCACTTCACCAGCGTGCTGCGCAGCCACCTCACGCAGACGAGCGGCGAGCAGGACTACGTGCTCATCATGCCCGAGGCCTTCCGGCCGGCGATCGACCCGCTCGTCCAGCTCCGGCGCAACGAGGGGCTCTCGGTGATGGTGGCGCCGCTCGAGTCGGTGAACGACGAGTTCAACGGCGGGCGCAAGTCCATGTACGCGATCAAGCGCTTCCTGCGCTGGGCGGCCGAGCGCTGGAGCACGCGCTTCGTGCTGCTCCTGGGCAGCGGCAGCGTGGACGGCGCCCACGTGCTCAACACCTCGGCTCCCGACTGGGTGCCGGCGGCGTTCATCTCGGGGTCGGTCTCGGCCGGCTCCACGGGCTACGAGATGATCCCCTCCGACCCCTGGTACGGCTGGAGCCTGCACGACGAGCTGACGCCGGCCGACTACCTGCTGGAGCCCGAGCTGTTCGTCGGCCGCCTGCCCGTGAACTCGGTGCAGCAGGCCTTCGACGTGGTGGCCAAGCTCGTGACCTACGAGGCCTTCAACGCCGACCAGACCTGGCGCCGGCACATGCTCCTCGTCACCGACGACTGCTACTCGAGCGCGGCCACCTTCGGGAACGAGGCGGGCACCCCCGGCTACTGCTACAAGAGCGAGGAGGAGGTCTTCGCCCGGCTCACCGACGCCGTGCAGCGGACGATCACCCTCCCCGATTCCGCGGGGATGACGCTGGCGAACGCGCAGGTGCTGAACCTGCGCTCCTTCCTCACCGAGCCGACGCTCTACCAGGTGCAGGCCGACCCCGCCGACACCTGCCGCGTGCCGGCGCCGGACCAGCCGTGGAGCTCCGGGGAGTCGCGCGCCGAGGCCATGCTGCGCTGCATGTCCCAGGGCTGCTTCCAGCGCACGTTCTTCGAGGCCCTCAACTCGGGGGCGCTGTGGTGGAACTGGCAGGGGCACGCGAACGCCTACGTCCTGGCCCACGAGGGCTACTACCGCAACCAGAACTACCTGGGGGCCGAGAACGACCGCTACAAGTTCCAGAACGACGGGAAGCTGTTCCTCTTCTCGGCCTTCTCCTGCCACGCGAACGCCTTCGGCGGGTTCAAGGCCAACGATCCGCAGCTGGGCAACAGCCTGGGCGAGGACATGGTGACCCTGCCGAGCCGCGGGGCGGTGGCCTCCTGGGCGTCCACCGGCTACGAGGTCGTGCCGGGGAGCGGCAGCTACCAGCTCAACGTGGAGTTCGCCCGGGCGCTCTTCGAGCGGCCGCCGCACGAGGACCCGCTGGGCCGCGCGGTCGCGGACGCCGGCGCGCGCGTGCCGCTCGGCGAGGTGATCGCCCTCACCCTCCTGCAGTACCTGCCCACGGTGAGCTACTCGCCGCAGGAGGGCGGCGTGGGGCTCTCCTACAACCTGCTCGGCGATCCGGCGACCCGCATCTGGATCGGCCCCACCCAGATCACGGTGACGGCCAACGGCTCGCCCGTCACGAGCGGCCAGCCCGTGCGCCTGGCCAGCGGCGGGAACGAGCTGCGGCTCGAAGCCGACATGGTCTCCAACGTGGGCATCGACTCCATCGTCGTGACCCAGCAGACGCGGACCGGCACGCAGGTGGTGCCCGAATCGCTCTACACGCTCTCGCCCGCGTTTCCCGACACGCTGCCCGGCGGCGCGGGCGGGCACCGGTACCACCTCACCCTGGTGTCCTCGCTGGCGGGAGGGCCGACCACCTACCAGCTCCGGGTCACGGACCGTTACGGGATCACGGTCACCTTCGACGTGGTCTTCCAGTTCGAGACCGAGCTGCTCTCGGGCGGCGTGCCGGTGCAGGCGAACGACGTCGTCGCGCCCGACGCGCGCCTCGCCCTGCTCGTGCTCTCCCCCTACACGCTCGATCTCGGGACGCTGCGCCTGAGCGTGGACGGCGACTCGCTGGGCTTCGCCGCCGAGCCCGCGCGCGGCGACACGTCGGGGCGGCAGTACGCGCTCAGCTGGAGCCACGCGCCCTACGCGGACGGCGTCCACACCGTGCGCCTCGAGGCGCCCGACGCGCCCACGACCCAGCACTCGTTCCGGGTCGTGAGCCAGTTCGCGCTGCGCGACGCCTACGCCTTCCCCAACCCGTTCGACGACGAGCTGGGCACGCGCTTCGTCTTCAACGTGACGGGGCAGTCCCCCGTCGACTTGCTGGTCCGCGTCTTCACCGCCAGCGGCCGGCTGATCTACGAGTCCCGCGAGGAGGGTCTGTCGCCGGGCCACCACGAGCTTCCCTGGGACGGCCTGGATGCGGAGGGACAGAAGCTTGCGAACGGCGTCTACTTCTACAAGCTGGTGGCCCACGGCCCGCAGGGCACCTCGTCCTACGACGGGCGCCTCGTCAAGCTGCGCCGGCCGCGCCACGCCACGGACACCTCGGCGGGCAGCGGGCCCTGAGGCCCGCGCCGCGCGCCTCGCCCTCGCGGCGCTCGCGCTCCTCCTGAGCGCCGGGGCGGCGTCGGCCGAGCCGCGCCTCGCGCCCTCCCCGCCGGCCGGCGACACGCTGGCCGCGGCCGCGCTCACGCCGCTCGAGCGCATCGAGAAGTCCGAGGACGAGCGCACGCTGGCCGACGGCGTGCTGGCGCGCTATCTCGCCGATCCCGACGCGGCCCTGCGCCGGCGGGCGGCGCTCGCGCTCGGCCGCCTCCAGGACAGCTCCGGGACCGCGCTCCTCCTGCCTCTCCTGGACGACCGGGACGAGGAGGTGCGGCGCGAGGCCCTGTTCGCCCTCGGCGAGATCGGCCTGGCCGTGCCCCGGCGCCCGGCGCCGGCCCGGGCCGCGATCGAGCGGGTCTGTGCCGGCGCCCAGCCGGCGACCGCCGATCTCGCCCTCGAGGCGCTGGGGAAGCTGGGCGATCCCGCGGCCACGCCCCTGGTCGCCTCCTACCTGCAGAGCCAGGAATCCCTGCTGCGCGGCACGGCGGCCGTGGCCCTGTGGCGCCTGGCCGATTCGACCGCCCTCGCGCCCCTGATCGCCCGGCTCGACGACCCCGACGCGGCGGTGCGCTGGCGCGTGCTGTACGCGCTCGAGAAGATCCACGCTCCGGACCCGATCGTGCTGCTCGCGGCCCTGCACGTGGACGACGACGACTGGCGGGTGCGCGCCTACGCCGTGCGCACCCTCGGGCGACAGCGATCCCCGCACGGCACCGCCTACGTCGTGCAGAAGCTGGGAGACGCCGAGATGGGCGTGGCGGTGAACGCGATTCGCGCCCTCCAGGCGATCGCCGACACCACCTGCGGCACCTGCCTGCGCGGGCTGGCGAGGATGCTCTCGGCGGGGCACCCGTACCTCCGCGCCACCGCCGCCGCGGCGCTGGCCGACCGCTTCGCCTGGGTCGCGGCCGACTCGGCCGCGGCGCGCGCGGCTCGGGACTCGCTCGCGGCCCGCCTGCGCGACCCCGACGCCGCCACCCGCTCGGCG
>JAWOLC010000189.1:0-5222 GCA_033853925.1 Candidatus Eiseniibacteriota bacterium | reverse complement strand
TCCCGAACTGGTCGGCCCCGATGACCAGCGCGAGCCCCGCCAGCATCAGCGCGTACTTCGCCATCGTCCAGCCGTTCATCGGCCGCTCATTTCTTCAGGAACGCCGACACGCCCTGCCGGAAGTCGGGGGTCGCGCGGGCCACCGCGTTCACCTTGGCGCCCAGTCGCACGCCGTCCTCGAGCCCCATCCCGTCGAGACGGTGGAACTCCTGCTTGAGGAGCGCCAGCGCCGAGGGCGGCAGGGCCGCGAGGGACGCGAGCATCTTTGTGACATGCCCCTCGAACCCTCGCTCCGGCACGACGCGCGAGACGAGGCCGAGCCGCGCCGCTTCCTTCGCGTCCACGGTGCGGCCCGTCGCCGCGAGATCGAAGGCCACCTTCTCCCCGACCAACCGCCGCAACAGCGCCGTCACCATCCCCGGCACGAAGCCGCGGAGGATCTCCGGGAACCCCAGCTCGGCGTCGGCCCGCGCCACCACGAGGTCGCACGCCAAGGCGAGTCCCGCCCCTCCGGCCAGCGCCCGCCCCTGCACGACCGCCACCGTGAGCTTGGGGATGGCGCGGAGATGGAGGAACAGCTCCCCGATCTCCAGCGCGTGCGCCTCGTTCTCCTCCGCCGGCGCGTCCACCGAGGCGAGCATCTCGGCCAGGTCGCCGCCCGCGCAGAAGTCCTTCCCCGCCCCGCGCAGGACGATGAGCCTCACGTCGTGCGCGAGGTCGCAGGCGGTGAGCGCCGCCTTGAGCTCGGCGACGGCCTGCCGGTCGAGGGCGTTCCGCTTCTCCGCGCGGTTCAGCGTGAGCGTGGTGATGCCGCCCGCGCGCGTCACGAGCACGCGCGCCGCGGTCGCGGGTTCGGGCGGCCGCGTGTCCGCCCGCCCGCGCTTGACCTTCGCGGTCCGCTTGTCCGCTCGTCCGCTCTTCGTCCCTGCCGCACGCCCGTACGCCCGTACGCCTGTACGCTTGGGCCTAGACCGTCCCATCGGGCACCTCGATCTCCATCCTGAGCAGCGCCGTGCTGAGCGTCTTCCCCTGGGCGTCGGTCTTGAGGGAGACGGTGCCGCCCCCGCCCAATGCCCCGTGCAGGAGGAAGTTCAGCGCGCCGAGGTTGGGCAGCTCGTAGCGGTCGACGCCGCCCGTCAGCATCCCCGCGAAGTGCGCCGCCACCCGCTCCGCCGTCAGCTCCCGCGCCAGGAGCGAATAGAACTCGGGCTTCCGCGCGATGACCCCGACGTTGGCGGTGTCGCCCTTGTCGCCGCTGCGGGCGTGCGCGAGCGCGGCGAGCGGCACGCTCACGAGCTTGCGGGCGCCCTTGGCCGCGGGCCATTTCGCCCGGGGCAGCGGCTGGGGAGCCCGCGGCGGCAGGAGCGGCGTGGGCCAATCGAGCGCCCGCTCGCCCTCGCGGGTGACGAGCGTCGGCTTCACCCGCTCGCGCGGCACGAGGGCCGGCCAGTAGGCCACCACTTCCTGGATCTGCGGCCGGCCGCCCGTCACCGCCACGCCCGGGGGCCCCGAGAGGATGACCGCCGGCACGAGCTTGGCGAACTGCTCCACCTTGGCCTTGTCGGGATCGCGCACGGAGAGGCGCAGCAGCACCTCGGGCGGCTCGGAGGGCGGGGCGAGCGGGCCCCAGCAGGCGGAGTGGCCCACCAGCTCGGTGTGCGTGGCCGCGAAGCGGAGCCCCAGCCGCGCCCAGAAGAGGGCGGCGAAGGCGCGGGCCTTCGCCGCCGCCTCCGGGCCGGAGACGATGAGCGCCCCGCTCGCCTTCCAGCCGTCGAAGCAGGAGGCGCTCACCTTGAGCGAGCCGGGCGCCGGCCGGCCGCGGACGCCCCACACGCGCACGCGGTCGCGTCCCGCCTGCTCGAGCCGGACGCTGGCGAAGTCGGCGACGACGTCGGGCGTGACGTAGGCGCGGGGGTCGCCCATCTCGTAGACGAGCTGCTCCTTGACCGTGCGCACGGTGACGAGCCCGCCCGTGTCGCCGTGCTTGGTCACGATGAACGAGCCGTCGGGGAAGACCTCGAGCACGGGATAGCCGATCCGCTCGTAGTGGGGCACGCGCCGCCAGTCCGTGAAGTTGCCGCCCGTGCTCTGCGCCCCGCACTCCACGATGTGCCCGGCCACGATGCCCGCCGCCAGCCGGTCCCAGTCGTCGGGCGCCCAGGCGAAGGCGTGGATCATGGGCGCGAGCGTGATCCCCGTGTCGGTGCAGCGGCCCGTCACCACGATCTGGGCACCGGCGCGCAGGGCCTCGACCACGGGCCAGGCGCCGAAGTAGGCGTTGGCCGACGAGACTCGCTCGCGGATGGCGGCGAAGGCCGCCCCGTCCTCCATGTTGTCCAGCGACACGCCCGAGGCGTTCAGCTCTCCCAGGCGCTGCATGAGGTCGTCCCCGATCACCGCCGCCACCTCGAGCGCGGCGCCGTTGAGCTGGGCCATCTCCAGCAGGGCGCCCCGGCAGGCGAGCGGATTCACGCCGCCCGCGTTGGTGATGATCTTCGCGCCGCGCTCGCGCAGGCGGGGCAGCGCGCCCTCGACCTGGGCGACGAAGTCGCGCGCGTAGCCGGCGCGCGGGTCGCGCGCCCGCTGCTTCTGCATGATGGACATCGTGATCTCGGCGAGGAAGTCGAGGGTCACGTAGTCCACGGGGCCGAGCGCGAGCTGGCGCTCGAGCTGCGCGAGGTCGTCGCCCCAGTAACCGCCGGCGTTGGCGATGCGGATCGTGTCGGCCATGGAGGCTCGGGCTCCGGGCTGGGCTCGGACGAATCCTGCTCCGCGCGTGGTCGCGAGTGGGCGCGCGGCGACGGCCGGGATGATAGCAGAGGGCCGCAGGGGGAAGGAGCGCGTGGACGCGCGGTGCCGCGCTCCGTATCATGCGGCCGGCCGCGACGCGGCCTGCCGGCGGCCCGGCCGGAGGTGGCCCCCACGCGGCGGCGGGAGAGCCGATGCCGTTTTGCCGTGAGCTCGTGCAGGGGACGTCCGCCTGGCTCGCCTGGCGGCGAGGAGGCCTCGGCGCCTCCGACGCGCCGGCCGTCATGGGCGTGTGCCCGTGGCTGGACCTGGACACGCTGTGGCTCGACAAGACGGGGCGGCGCGGCCCCGCTCCCTGGAACGGCGCCATGCTGCGGGGCCAGCGGCTCGAGCCGGTGGCCCGTGCCCTCTACATCCGCACGCTCGGCATCGAGGTCGAGCCGATCTGCCTCGAGCACGCCACCGAGCGCTGGATGCGCGGCAGCTTCGACGGGCTGAGCGCCGACGGCCGCGTGGCCCTCGAGATCAAGTGCCCCGGCGCGAGCGCGCACGCGAGCGCGGTGCGCGGGCGGGTCCCCGACCACTACGTGCCCCAGCTCCAGCACCTGCTCGCCGTCTCGGGCGCGCGGGTCTGCCACTACTGGAGCTACCGCGAGGGCCGCACGGCCCTGGTCGAGGTGGCGCCCGACCCGGCGTACATCGCCCGCCTGATCGAGCGCGAGCGGGCGTTCTGGCGGCACGTGGTCGAGGACCGGCGTCCGGAGCCGAGCCTGTTCGAGGCCTGACGGGCGCGGCTCGCGCCATCGGTGCGGCCATTGCCGCGGTCGCTCCCCCCGTGCTAGCTTCGCGGCGTCTCGCGAAGGAGCCCCTTCGCGGCGAAGTCGCGGCGCAGCCGGCGCGAGGGCGCGCCCCCGCACGTGGCGCCCCCGGCCCCGCTCCATCCAATCGAGGTGCCCATGTCCTCCGTTCGCACGCTCACCCTCGCCGATGCGGTGATGCCCCGCGCCAGCCTCCTGCGCGATGCGGCGCTGCTGGTCGGCGCCAGCCTCGTCACCGCCGCGGCGGCGCAGATCGCCGTGCCCGTGCCCTGGTCGCCCGTGCCGCTCACGGGCCAGACCTTCGCCGTGCTGCTCAGCGGAGCCGCGCTCGGCGGGCGCCGCGCGCTGCTCGCGCAGGCCCTCTATCTGGCGGAGGGGGCGGCGGGCCTGCCCGTGTTCGCGGGTGGGTCGGGCGGCCCGCTCGCGTTCGCCGGGCCCTCGGCGGGATACCTGATCGCCTTTCCGCTGGCCGCGGCCCTGACGGGCACCCTCGCGGAGCGGGGCTGGGACCGCCGCTTCCTCGGCACCCTCGCGGCCATGCTGGCGGGCAGCGCGGTGATCCTCCTCTCCGGGCTGGCCGTGCTCTCGCACTTCGTGCACGACGGCCGGCTGCTCGTGGCCGGCCTCGTGACCTTCCTGCCGGGCGACCTGCTCAAGGCCGCCGCCGCGGCCCTGGCGCTGCCGGCGGCCTGGCGCGCGGTGACCGGGCGTTCGCAGCGGTCGGGCCGCGGCGGGCGCGACGCGTGAGCGTGCGGAAGATCGCGGTCGTGGGCGCCGGCCTGATGGGCCGGGGGATCGCGTACGCCGCCGCGCTGGGCGGGCTGCGGACCGTGGTGCAGGACACGGATCCCAAGGCCCTGCAGAAGATGACGGACGACGTCTCGGCCCTCCTCGAGCGGGGGGTGGCGATGGGCCGCATCGAGGGGCACGAGGCCGTCGCGGCGCACGAGCGGCTCTCCGCGGCGCGCACGCTCGAGGACGCGGCGAAGGACGCCGAGCTGGTGATCGAGGCCGTGCCGGAGGATCTCCGGCTCAAGCTGGAGGTCTTCGCCCAGCTCGACCGGGCGGCTCCGCGCGAGGCCGTCCTGGCCTCGAACACCGCGTCCCTCTCGGTCACCGAGCTGGCGGCGGCGACGAGCCGGCCGGCGCGGGTCGTGGGGATGCACTTCTCCCCTCCGGTCCCCCGGATGAAGCTCCTCGAGGTCGTGCGCGGGCTCGAGACCAGCGACGAGACGATCGCCGTCGCCACGGCCGTGGGTGAGGCGATGGGGAAGGAGTGCGTGGTCGTGCGCGAGTCGCCGGGCCTGGTGACGAGCCGCCTCAGCGCCCTCCTCGCCAACGAGGCCTTCTACCTCCTGCAGGAGGGCGTCGCCAGCGCCCGGGACATCGACCGGGCCATGAAGCTCGGCCTGAACCATCCCCTGGGGCCCCTCGAGCTGGCGGATCTCGCCGGGCTCGACTCGCGGCTGTCGCTCCTGCGGCTCCTGCATCGCCGGCTGGGCGAAAAGTTCCGGCCCTGCCCGCTGCTCGAGCAGTACGTGGCCGGCGGGCGGCTCGGCCGCAAGTCCGGCCGCGGCGTCTACGAGTACGAAGAGCCATGAGCCCTCCGCGCAAGCGCGTCGCCTCGGGGAGGAAGTCGCGGGCGCGTCCCTCGCG
>JAWOLC010000188.1:0-8438 GCA_033853925.1 Candidatus Eiseniibacteriota bacterium | reverse complement strand
CCGATCACCGACGAGAGGCAGCTCGCCAGCCTGGCCTCGCTCTCCACCTTCGGCGAGGCCCGTCGCGCGACCCTCACCCTGGGATGGCTGAGGACGCGCGCCGTGACGTCCCTCTCGGGGAGACGGGAGGCGCTCCCGGTCTACCACGAGCCCAAGTACGCCACGCGGAGCGGGGGTGATTCCTTTCACGTCGTCTGGGGCGACTACCCCGTGTACCGCGAGAGCGGCAGCGACGTCCTCACGCTGCGCGGCGACGCCGAGGCGAAGGCGCGGAGCGGCAGCGGCATCGAGACCGGAGCCGGGCTCACGTACGAGGAGGTGTCGTTGCGTGAGTTCACCTGGGGCCGGCTCAGCCAGGCCAGCGGCGGCGAGCGGTTCCCGCCGCCCCTCGACGCCCTCCGCGACTACCAGGCCTTCGCGCCGGGTGGGTTCGCCTACGTGCAGGGTCGTTGGCTCACGGGCGGGCTGATCCTGAATCTGGGCCTGCGGGCCGAGTACTTCACCGCCGGTCCGCAGGCGGACGAGCAGACGCTGGCCGGCAACCGCCGCGGCTTCCTGATGCTCTCGCCGCGGCTGGGCCTGGCCTACCCGATCTCGGTGCGCGACGTGTTCTCGCTGGCCTACTGCCGCATCGGCCAGGCCCCCGCGCGCGACTTCCTCTACGACGGACGCCTGGCGATCAGCAACCGCCAGCCGCTGGGCAACCCCGGGCTCGCCCCGTCCACGATGGTCACCTACGAGGGAGCGGTGAAGCACGTGTTCGGGCCGGAATGGGCGGTGCAGGCGTCGGTCTTCTACCGCGACCTCTACGACCAGATCGGGGCGCGGGACTATCAGGTGCCGGGCGGCCCGGTAGATCTGCGCTACGACAATTCGGACAACGGGCACGCCCTGGGCTTCGAGTGGAGCCTGATCCACTCGGCCGGGGGCGAGCGTGGGCGGTTCGAGGCGGCGTACACCTGGCTGGAGGCCTGGGGCTACGAGTCGCGGCCGGAAGGCGATCCCTACGCGCCGCTGCGCTCGGTGCGGATGGCGCCGCTGGGGGACACGCCGCTGTCGTGGGATCGGGAGCACTCGATCCTGCTGAGTGGGTCGTGGTCGTGGCGGGAGCGGGGCCGGCTGTCGTGGACGACGGCGGTGGGGTCGCCCCTGCCGTGGACGCCGAAGCCGCGGCGGGCGGCGCTCACGGACCTGGGGCGGGTGAACAGCGAGCGGTTCGGGTGGACGGAGCTGACGAACGTGAACCTGGAGTGGCAGCCGCCGCTGGCGCTTGGGCTCAGGTTCGGGGTCCAGGTGCGGAATCTCTTCGACAGTCGGGGCGAGCGGCTGGCCACGGTGGACGGCTTCCCGAATCCGCTGATCAACACGGAGTACGACGACTACGGCGCGTACCGGAGCGAGACGGGGCTCGCGGGCGGCGCTTACTGGTGCGCGCCGCTGGATGGCAGTCCCGGGTACTGGGTGCCGGTGAACGATCCGCGGCTCTTCCAGCCGCCGCGCGCGCTGCGGGCGAGCGTGGCGCGAAGCTGGTGAGCGCGGCCGGCCCGAGGGCCGCCGGCCGCCGAGGGGACGCGCGGCGGGAGCGCCGCCGCGCGGGCGGAGCCCCGCGCCGAGGGCCCTCGACCCTGCCCGCCCCGGCGTTGTAGAGTCCGACTCCGCCATGGACGCGACCACGAAGCTCACCACGGCCACCGTCGCCGCGCGGATCCCCTACGCGAATTGCGCGCCCTTCTACGCGCTGTGGAGCGAGGCTCCCTTCGCGGTGCGCAATCTGGTGCCCCGCGAGCTGGGGCGCGAGGCCGAGGCCGGACGCGTGGACCTGGGCGTGATGGCCGCGGGTGACTACCTGCGACTCAAGGATCGCGTCGAGCTGCTCCAGCCCCCGATGGGCGTGGCCGCGCGCGGCGAGGTGCAGTCGGTGCTCATGTTCTCGCGCCGGCCGGCCGACGCCCTGGCGAACGCGCTCGTCTCGGTCACGCCCGCCACCTCGACCTCGATCCGGCTCCTGCACCTGCTGCTCGACGTGCGGCGCGGGCTGCGGGGCGTCCGTTACGTGCGCGGCCTGGAGCCGGCGCAGGCCGACGCCCTGCTCATGATCGGCGACATCGCCATGCGCTTGCGCAACAAGCGGCCCGAGGGCTTCACCTACACGCTCGACCTGGGCAGCGACTGGCTCGAGTGGACCGGCCTGTCCTTCGTCTACGCGGTGTGGGCGGTGCGCCGCGCCCTGGACCCCGGCGTCAAGACCGCGCTGAGCCGCTTCCTCGAAGGCTCGCTCGCCGCGGGGCTGGCCTCGCTGCCCGAGGTGGCACGGCAGCAGACGGAGCCCGGCTGGCGGTCCGAGGAGGTCGAGGCCTATCTGCGGCGCTTCCACTACCGGCTGGGCCCCGAAGACCTGAAGGGGCTCGAGCGCTTCGAGACCCTGCTCGAGGAGCACGGGCTCGTCGAGCTGGACTGAAACCCGGCGCCGGCCGGCGCCGTAGACCCGTTCGTGACGACCCGCGAGGTCGTCGCGCGCTTCCAGGGGAGGGCCGTCCATGCCCGCCATGCACGAGGTGGACTACGAGATCCTCGGCGACGACATGCAGTTCGTGCGCGTCGAGCTGGACCCGTGCGAGGCCGTGATCGGCGAGGCCGGCTCGATGATGTACATCGAAGACGGCATCGAGATGCAGACCATCTTCGGCGACGGCTCGGGCCAGCAGGCGGGCGGGTTCATGGGCGCGCTCTTCGGCGGCGAGGGGCTGTTCTTCGCCACCTTGCGCGGTCCCGGCAAGGTGTGGCTGCAGTCGCTACCCTTCTCGCGCCTGGCGAGCCGCATCTACGCGGCGGCGCCGCAGCGCGGCGGGCAGCGGCGCGAGGAAGGCTCGATCCTCGGCGGGTTGGGTGACCTGCTGAGCGGCGACCGGGGAGCGTGACATGACCACAGGCCGCAAGTCGCTCGTGTTGGGCGGCTGCCTGAGCATCGGCATCGCCCTGGTGCACGTCTCCTTCCCGATCCTCGGCCCGCCGGCCTACCGCTACTTCGGCGGCGGGGGCTTCGCCACGATGGCCGCCTCGGGCTCGCCCGTGCCCGCGATCGTCAGCTTGGTGTTCGCCGTGCTGTTCGCGGGCTGCGGGCTCTACGCCTTCGCGGGCGCGGGTCTCGTGCCGCGCCTGCCGCTCGCGCGCACGGCGCTGGTCGCGATCGGGGCGGTCTACACGCTGCGGGGACTGTTCCTGCCGCTCGAGATCCGCGCCCTGCTGCTCATGCCCGGCCGCGTGCCGCCGCGGCTGCTCGTCTTCTCGGCGGTGTCGCTGGTCACCGGCCTCGCGTATCTCGTGGGCGTGGTGAGGGAGTGGCGCTCGCTCAGCGCAGCCATACGACCTTCCGGGCGAACGACCGGCCCGCCTGTCGGAGCCGCACCCAGCACACCCCGGAGCTGAGAGCGGGACTCCCCGGGCGCTCCTGGAACGGGCCGGGACCGTCCCCGCGGGGCGAGAGCGGGTCAAAGGTCGACTCGCCCGCCGCCTCGCCAGGAGCCCGCGATCGGCCGGCCCTACCCCCGCAACCTGGTACTCCTCTCGATCACGCCGTAGAGCTTCTCCTCGAGGAAGGCGAACAGCCGCATCGCCGCGTAAGGGTCGGGCGCCTCGAGCACGTCCTTGTCGATCGCGGCCGCCACGACGCGCGCCAGCACCACGATCTCCTCGCCGTACACGACCTCCCGCTCGTAGACGCACTCGAGGTGCGCCCGGCACTCCGCGATGCTCGGGGGCTTCACCTGTCGGCTCGCCACCGGAGTGAGGCCCGCCGCCTCCACGGTGCGCGGGTGGGGCAGATCCTGCGAGGCCCATACCTTCGCCGCCAGCTCG
This sequence comes from Candidatus Eiseniibacteriota bacterium, assembly GCA_033853925.1. GTDB lineage: Bacteria > Eisenbacteria > RBG-16-71-46 > RBG-16-71-46 > RBG-16-71-46 > JANXPZ01. Next base: position 4,583 of record JAWOLC010000188.1, on the reverse strand, counting down.
ACCCCCGGCAGGTTCACCACGCACTCGCGGGAGCGCCGCAGGTTCCGCGAGGTCCAGTGGCTCAGGTTGCAGCCGAGCGCCAGGACCGGCGGCCGGAGGATCATCATCGAGACGAGGCTCTTGGGCGCCACGTTCGAGACGCCATCCTCGTTCAGGGTGGTGACCAGCGTGACCTGCCCGATCAGGGGCGTGGGGTGCCAGAGCATCTTGTCCACCGCGAACGGGACCTTCTCCTTCGCCGCGGGGCTGCCGGGGCTCAGCGTCATGTCGTTCCTCCGCGCCTGCTCGCTCGCTTCGGGGCATCGGGATCCGCGCGCAGTCTCGCCCGCCTCGGGGTGGCACGCAAGCCTCGCGCCGCGGGCTCAGGGCCGCGGGAGCTGCCGCGCGGCGCGGCGGTCGAGGGCGGCCGCCAGCTCGGGGCAGAAGTCGCCCAGCGTGGGGAAGAGATCGCGCTCTCGCTCGTAGCGCTCCAGCCCGATCAGCAGTCCCGGCAGGTAGGCGAAGCCCAGGCGGAGCTGCCGGTCGAGCGTCCGCTCGCCGGCGCGGCTCCCCTGCAGGCGGGCCACCAGCCGCACGCCCACGGCGCGCACCAGGTGCTCGTCCGCGCAGGTCTCCCAGCGCGAGTAGCCCTGCGCCTCCATGCGCGCGCGCAAGGGCGGGAAGAGCGCGGAGTCGGCGGCGATCGCGCCCCGGCACGAGTCCGGCAGATTGCCCACGAAGGTGTGCCCGAACTCGTGCCAGAGGAGCGCCTCGAGATCGTCGGGGCCCCAGAAGCGAGGCCGGTCGGCCCGGACGCCGGAGGGACCCAGGATGGCGTAACCGTCCACGCGCCCCGGCGGCCGCACGACCTCGGCGCCGTAGCCGCCGGAGGGGAGGAGCGGCGCCAGCATCAGATGGTAGCCGTTCAGGCGCGCGCCGAAGTACTCCTCCAGCGGGCTCACGACCCGCGTGCGCCGGAGCGAGCGCTCGGTCTGCGCACAGAGGCGGCGGTAGAGCGCGGCGTGCTCCTCGTAGAACGCCATGAAGCCGGTCTCGGCGGCGAAGTCGCGAAGGCCGTAGAGGAAGGCGAAGAGCTGCTCGCGTCCGCCCGCGCGCGCCTCGAGGCTGGCGGTGAGGGGGGCGCGCAGCTCCAGGCCGGGCGGGTCGGCCAGGCGCAGCACCACCGCGGCCGGGGCCTCGCGGGTGAAGCCCGCGCGCCGCATCGCGGCGAGGAGCGCGACCACGCGGTGTGCCCGCCACGGCCCGAAGCGCTGCAGGATCTCGCGCCGGTAGGCGAGGTCGAAGTGGCCGAGGTCCTCGGCGCCCGCCAGGCACTGCACGGCGGTGAGCAGCTCGATGCGCGGGTCCACTGTGACGCTGACCCGCAGGGAATCCGCGGCCCCGGCGCGCGAGGCGAGCGCCGCGAGCAGGCAGACGAGCGTGAGGGTCCGGGTCATCGTGCCGCTCTCCGGGGGCCGGAGCGAGCATAGCGCAGGCGGGCCGGGCGAGCCGCGAGGAAGGTGCGGGGGCCCGCCTGCCGGCGGACCCCCGCGATCGAGCCCCAGCGTGGCGCCCAGGCTACCTGCCGAGCACCACCATCCGCGCGATCGTGGCCTTGCCCAGGCCTTCGAGCCGCGCGAAGTAGATCCCGGCCGGGATCGGCGAGCCGTCCTGCCGGTTCAGTGTCCAGTCCACGCTCGTCTCGCCCGCGGTCGCCCGGCCCGCGAACGGGGTGGCGACGCGCCGGCCGGCGAGATCGAAGACGTCGAGCCGCACGTCGGCCTCGCGGCTCACGGTGAAGCGGAGTCGCGTCGAGCGGAACGCCGGATTGGGCGCCAGCGCCAGCGCGATCTCGTCGTCCACGGCCTGGGTCGTCGCGACCGGGCCGGGCTCGGGCGGCGCGTACACCACGCCGGTGCCGGAGGTGTAATCGTAGTCGAAGGCCATGTAGTCGCCGCGGCAGGTGTAGCTGCCGGCCGAGCGGGTGCTGCCCCGCACGCGCAGACGCACCTCGCGCGAGGCCGAGACGTAGCTGCCCGGAGACGTGGTGCTCCAGGTCTTCGTCACGTCGCTGGTGCTCACGGTCGCCGAGTTGATCTGCACCCAGGCGCTGCTGCTGAAGTTCCACAGGTAGAGGTACTGGGTGCGCGAGATCGTGTAGTTCCCGTCGTAGGTGACGGTCAGGTTGAGCGGCGGATGGGCCAGCGTGACGGAGCCGTACCAGTCGGTCACATAGTTGCCGCTCTCCACGCCGGCCGAGACGGAGACGCGGCTGGCGTCGTTGGCCGCGAGCCGCGACACGTCTCCGGTCGAGATGCTCCCCTTCAGCATCGTCATGGAGCTGGCGACCTGCGTGGCGTGGACCGGCGGTGGCGGCGCGCCGCCGCCGTTGTAGTAGGTGTCGGTGAAGCCGCTGCCCTGCACGGTGTAGGCCGCGCCCGATCCGGGATCGGCCGTGACGAGGATCGTGCCGCCGACCTTGTCCCAGCTCGGGTTCGGCGACACGCCCGACCCGGTCTCGGTCCAGTAGGTGTGCACGCCCTTGTTGTGCAGGTTGGTGAGGGCGGTCGAGGTGGGGTGGCCGTAGGAGTTGCCGTTGCCCACGGAGATGATGCCCACCTCCGGAGTCGTGGCGTTCAGCCAGCCCGTGGTCGTCGAGGTGGCCGAGCCGTGGTGGTGCACCTTGTAGACCTCGACATCGCCCACCTCGGGGCCGACGGCGGCCTCGACGTTGCTGCCGCTGGCGCCGGAGAGATCCCCACCCAGCACCTCCTGGAAGGCTCCGTAGCCGACCAGGTAGACGGTGCTCAGCGCGTTCTCGTCCGTGCCCGAGTAGACCCCGGCGCCGTTCAGGTCCACGCACTTGATGGTGACCGGGTACGCCTGCCCCGCGTCGAGCGTGATGACCTGGTTCTTGCTGATGGTCGTGCGCTTCGAGCCGAGCGTGTTGACGTAGGCGGTGTACACGCCGCTCGAGTACGAGCCGCCGCGGTCGTATCCCTTGCTCGAGATCGTGATGCCGATCGCGGCCAGGTCGTCGATGCAGCCGATGTGATCGGAGTGGTAGTGGGTGGTGAAGTGGTACTTGACGCTGGTGAGGCCGAGACCCTGCAGATAGCTCTTGATCCCGCTGCAGTCGGTGTAGGTGCCGTCGTCGAACAGCGCGGTCTCGCCGAGCGGCGAGATGAGCAGGATGCCGTCGCCCTGCCCGACGTCGATGTGGTGGATCTGGAGATGGCCGTTGCCCGCGGCGCGGACCACGGCGGGGACGAGGACGAGGACGAGCACGGCCGGGAGCACGAGCCGCAGGGAACGAAGGACGCGGCCAGGCCACTGGACAGGGAACCGTCGCATCGGGGACACCTCTTCCTGAGGTTCGAAACGGGTGCGCGCGGTGAAGTGCGGGCCATCCTGGACTGCACGAAAACCGACTCGGGTCGGGTGCGACCCGGACCACCACGCGCGGTTCCTTAGCCAGTGGCGAATCTAGTCCCAGTCGCCGGCGAGCGCCAGGAATTTCCCGGGCCGGCGAGCGGGGCGTCGGCCTCGGGCGCGGCGCCCGGCCGGAGAGCCGCAAGCGAACCGGGGGCCCGCCGTCAGGCGGAGCCCCGGCACCCCGGCGAACGCGTCAGCGGCCGACGACGATCACGCGGAGGATCGCGGCCTGTCCGAGCCCCTCGAGCCGGGCGAAGTAGACCCCGGCGGGGACCGGCGTGCCGTCGCCGCGGCCGACCGCCCAGTCCACGCTCGTGGTGCCCGAGGCGGCCCGGCCCGCGAAGGGCGTGGCCACGCGGCGGCCGGTCGGATCGAAGACCTCGAGCTTCACGTCGCCTTCCCGGCTGAGCGTGAAGCTGAAGCGGGTCGAACGGACGACGGGGTTCGGCGCCAGGGTCAGGGCGATCGGCTCGACCTCGACCGGGCCCTCGTCGGGCGGGGCCGGCGTCGCCGGATACTGCGTCAGCACCGGCGCGAGGCTCGAGCCCTCCTGGTAGTCATAGGTGATGGCGAGGTAGTCCGCCCGGCAGACGTAGGCGGAGCGGCCCTGACTGCCCAGCACGCGCACGCGCACCTCGCCGCCGCTCGAGACGAACTTCTGCACGGCGGTCGTCGCGTACGTCCGGGTCAGGTCCTTGGTTCCCGCGCTCGCCTGGTCCACCTGGGTCCAGCCGCCCGTGCTCCAGTCGTACAGGTACAGGGTCAGCGTCCCCTTCGCCGAGAAGCTGCCGTCGTACGTCAACGTGAACTCGAGTGGCGGGTGCGCCAGCAGGACCGAGGCATACCAGTCGGCCTTGTACTTGTTGCCCGACTTGGCGGCCGTGACGCTCAGGTAGGACGCGTCGTTGGCGCCCAGCGCCGCCGCCGAGCCGCCGCTCACCGTGCCGGTGAGCATGGTGACGCTCGAGGCCGCGACCGTCTCGCCGAGAACCGGCGGGGGCGGCGGCGGGGGCGGAGCGTCCCCGAGCGTGATGTCGGTGACGAACGCGTCGTATAGGCCGGTGCCGCTGTTGAGGGTCTGATCGTAGGCGCCGGCGGTGGTGGGGAAGTTGGGGCTGTCGGTGTAGCCGACGGTGACCACCTCGCCGTTCGGCTTCAGGGCCACTGCC
>JAWOLC010000187.1:0-9632 GCA_033853925.1 Candidatus Eiseniibacteriota bacterium | reverse complement strand
CGCGTGCGCACGGGCGCGCTCCCGATAGGCGTACGCGAGGCTCGGGTCGAGCCGGATCGCCGCGTCGAAATCGGCGACGGCCCGCACCGGATCTCCGACCTCGGCCCAGACGAGTCCCCGCCAGTAGTGGACCAGCGCGCTCCCGGGGTCGAGGGCGAGGTAACGGTCGTAGTCGGCCAGCGCGCGCGGGAGCTGCCGCAGCCGATACAGCACGGAGCCGCGATTGGCGTACGCCCCGGGGAGGGCGTCGTTCAGCCGCAGAGCCGTATCGAAGTCCGCCAGCGCCTGCGCGAGGCGCCCGAGTCGGAGGTACGCCGCGCCCCGGCTGTTGTGGGCCGCGGCCGAGCGGCCATCCAGTCGAATCGAGAGATCGAGGTCCGCCAGCGCGCGCTCGTATTGCCCGCTCGCGAGGCGGAGACCGCCCCGATCGGCCAGCGCGGCGGCGTCGCCGGGATCCAGGGCCAGGGCGCGCTCGAGATCGTCCGCGGATTCGTCCAGGCGCCCGGTCTCGCTCTCGGCCTCGGCGCGGCTCCGGTAGGCGATCCCCGCCTCGGGGTAGTGGCGGAGGACGTCCGACCACAGGCGGTCGCTGCTCCCCCACACCTGGCAGCGGGAGCGCGTGGCGCCCACCAGGGCCACGAGCGCCAGCGCCAGCAAGCCCGCCCCCAGGGCGCGCGCCGCGCCCGAGCGGAATGGACCCGCCGCCATCCGCCACGACTCCCCCAGCGCCAGGGCCACGCCGACGTAAGGCAGGTACGCGTAGCGGTCGGCCATGATCGCGCCGCCCACGGGGAAGAGCTGGAGGACGAGGGCGATGTTGACGAGGAAGAACCCCGCCCCCACGAGGACGCCACGGGATCGGCGGCCGAGCACGTAGGCGGCAACGGCCAGGGCGCCGGCCAGGAACGGGGCGGCCAGCCACGAAGCCGGGAGCGCGCCGCCGGGGGGATAGGGGTAGAGAGCCGAGAGGCCCACGGGGAGGACGGACCGGAGCAGGTAGAGGTCCAGGTTGCGGCAGGCGACGAGCAGCCGCTCGAGGGACGAGTAGGGCGGTGCTCCCTGGAGAGCGCCGCCGGCCTTCTGGGCCGCGACGGCGACGATGCCGAATGCCAGCGCCAGGGCGAAGAAGGGCAGCTTCTCGACGACCGCCCGAGCCGCCGCCGTCCGGCGACGAAGCCCGAAGTCGAAGAGAAGCAGGGCGACCGGGAAGGTGACGGCCGTCGCCTTCGCCAGCAGCGAGAGCCCGAACAGGACGAGCGTGCCCACGTAGAGGGAAGCCCGCGCCGTTCGCAGCCACAAGAGGTAGGTGCAGCCCGCCGCCACGTAGAAGGCGGCGAAGAGCACGTCCTTGCGCCCCGAGATCCAGGCCACGGACTCGACATGGAGGGGATGGATGCCGAAGAAGAGCGCCACGAACGTCGCCAGGGCACGCGAGCCCGCGAGCAGCCGCACGAGGCAGAACACCCCCAGGGTCGTCAGCAGGTGCAGCACGACGCTGGTGAGGTGATAGCCCAGCGGCCGCAGCCCCCAGAAGTGGTAGTCCAGCGCCAGCGACAGCATCGTGAGGGGGTGGTAGTTGCCCTTGACGAAGCTGCCGAAGAGGCGCTCGAGGCCCCGGGCGGAGAGATCGCGCACCAGATAGTTCTCCGTCACGTAGCCGGGGTCGTCCCAATTCGTGAAGCCACCACGGAGAGCGGGCCAGAACGCGAGCGCGGTGACGAGCGCGATCGCCAGGAGCAGGAGCGCGTCCGCCCAGGCGCCGGCTCGCGGCCGTCGCGGCCGTCGGGGCGCGCCGGAGCCGCCGCGTGGCGCGCCCGCGCCAGGCGTCGCGCCGCCGCGCGCTGCCGCCTTCGAGCCGGAGCCGCGGCTCTTCGTGCCGGCCTGCGGATTCGTCGGGAGGCCTCCCCGCTCATCATACGCTCGCGGCGCGTCCGCGCCTCGGCCAAACACGCGGCGCTCGGGGGTTCGGGCAGCGCGTCTTGTAGAGGGGCGCCCCGCGGGCTAAGGTGGCGGAATGGCGCAGTGGCGATCGGCCGAATGCCGGGTGAGGCGCCAGCGGGCGGCCGGGCTCGCGCTCGGGCTGGCGCGCGTCCTGCTCGTCGCGATCTCGCTGTCCGCCCCCCTCTCCGGGGCTCGGGCGGCCGAGGCCACCCCGGTGGACCGCGGCGTCGTGGCCGCCCCCGAGTCCCTGGCCTCCGAAGTGGGCGCCCGGATCCTGCGCGAGGGCGGGAACGCGGTGGACGCCGCGGTGGCGGTGCACTTCGCCCTGGCCGTCACCTTCCCGAACGCGGGCAATCTGGGGGGCGGCGGCTTCATGCTCGTCCACACGGCGCAGGGCAACTTCGCCGTGGACTATCGCGAGGCCGCGCCCGCAGCGGCCACGCGGAACATGTTCCTCGACTCGACGGGCCGCGTGATCCCCGGGCTGAGCCTCGACACGCACCGGGCGGCCGGGGTGCCCGGCTCGGTGGCGGGCATGTGGCTCGCGCACCAGACGTTCGGCCGTATGCCCTGGCGGCTCCTGCTCCAGCCGGCGATCCGACTGGCCGCGGAGGGCTTCCGCCTCGATGCCTGGACGGCCGCCAGCTTCGCCGCCGAGAAGCGCGACGGCTTCCGCGACTACTTCCATGGCGAGGCGGGATCCCGGCTCGTGCAGCCCGAGCTGGCGGCGACGCTCCGGCGCATCGCCGAGCGCGGGCAGGACGGCTTCTACCGAGGCGAGACGGCCCGGCTCGTGGCCGAGGAGATGCGGCGCGGCGGCGGGCTGGTCACCGAAGACGACCTCGCCCGCTACGCGGCGAAGCTGCGGACCCCGGTGCAGACCACGTACCGGGATTGCATCGTCGTCTCGATGCCGCCGCCCTCCTCGGGCGGCGTGGCGCTCGTCCAGCTCCTCTCCATGATGGAGCCCTTCGACCCCATGCGGCTCGGCCACAACCACGCGCCGTACGTGAACGTGATCGCCGAGATGGAGAAGCGCGTCTTCGCCGACCGGGCCGAGTTCCTCGGCGACCCCGACGTCCAGAGCCTGCCCCTCGACCGCCTGCTGGCCAAGGACTACGCGGGCCGGCGCGCGGGCGAGATCACTCCCGACCGGCGGACGCCTCCCGCGGAGATCCGGCCCGGGAACGTCACCCGGGAGGCCGCGCACACGACCCACTTCTCCATCGTGGACCGCTGGGGCAACGCGGTGGCGAACACCACGACCCTCAACGACAGCTATGGCTCGGGCATCGTGGTCCGCGGCGCCGGCTTCCTGCTCAACAACGAGATGGACGACTTCTCGGCCAAGCCCGGCGTGCCCAACCTCTACGGCGTCACGGGCGGCGAGGCCAACGCCATCGCGCCGGGCAAGCGCATGCTCTCCTCCATGGCGCCGACCTTCGTGATCCGCGGCGGATCGCTCTGGCTCGTGCTCGGCTCGCCGGGCGGGCCTACCATCTTCACCACCGTCTTCCAGGTGATCCTGAACCGCCGGGACTTCGCGATGCCGCTCGCCCAGGCCGTGGCCGCGCCGCGCTTCCACGCCCAGTGGCCCGCTCCTGCTCCCGACCGCGATCTGCTCTACATCGAGCGGGGTCGCGAGCTGGACGCGGCCACGCGGGCGGCGCTCGAGGCGCTGGGCTACACGATCACGCTCCGCGGGCCCCTCGGCGACGTGCAGGCGATCGAGATCGCCGGCGGCACGGCCTGGGGCGCCAGCGACCCGCGCGGCGTCGGGCACGTGGCGCGAGAGTAGGCCGCCCTTCACGCCGACCGGACGGGCGCTTGACCGCCCCCGGGCGGGGCCCGAACATTCCGCCCGGCCGCCAGGGGCCGCGCGAGCTCACCACGAGCGGGAGGTGTCCCATGGCCCGGAAGATCCTGATGCTGGTCGGCGACTATGCGGAAGACTACGAGGTGATGGTGCCGTTCCAGGCCCTTCTCGCGGTCGGCCACACGGTGCACGCCGTCTGCCCGGGGCGCCGGAAGGGCGAGAAGGTGCGCACGGCCATCCACGACTTCGAGGGCGACCAGACCTACAGCGAGAAGCGGGGCCACGACTTCGTCCTGAACGCGACCTTCGACGAGACGCGGCCCGAGCAGTACGACGCGCTCGTCATCGCCGGCGGCCGCGCGCCCGAGTACCTGCGCCTCGACGAGAAGCTGCTGGGCATGGTGCGCCACTTCTTCGCGGAGAAGAAGCCGGTGGCCTCCATCTGCCACGGCGCGCAGATCCTGACCGCGGCGGGCGTGGTGCGGGGTCGCCGGCTCTCCAGCTATCCGGCGGTCGGCCCCGAGGTGAAGCTCGCCGGCGGGGAGTACGCGGACATCCCCATCGACAAGGCGGTCGTGGACGGCAACCTCGTGACCGCCCCGGCCTGGCCCGCCCATCCCGAGTGGCTGGCGGCGTTCCTCAAGGTGCTGGGGACGCGCATCGTGCACGAGGAGACGTCGGCGGTCGCGCGCTGAGGGAAGGGGCCCGGGTGCCCGAGCCGCCCGGGCGAGGCGGCGGGGCGGGCCGGCCGCGCCTGGTCAGCGGGCCGCCCCGCCGGACGGCTCCTCACGCGGAGCCGCAGGCGGTCCGTGCGCCGGCTCCGGGCGGTCCAGCGCCATGTCGTCCCACGAGGCAGGGTCGTCCAGCGACTCGAGGTGCGTGTCCACGGTGACGTTCGGGACCGCGCCGCGGATGTCGGCCTCGATGCGCTCGAGCAGCTCGTGCCCTTCGTGCACGGTCCAGGCGCCGGGCACCAGCACGTGCAGGGAGACGAAGCGCCGTGCCCCCGCCTGGCGCGTGCGCAGCGCGTGGAAGACGACGCCCTCGGCGAGATGCGGGTCGAGGGCACGCTTGAGCCTCGCCTGCTCGGTCGCGGCGAGGGCCGTGTCCATGAGCCCCAGCACCGAGCGGCGCACGATGCGCACCCCCGTCCAGACGATGTTGGCGGCCACCAGCAATGCCACCATGGGGTCGAGCCGCTGCCAGCCGGTCAGGGCGACGGCGCCCACGCCCGCGACCACGCCCACGGAGGTCCAGACGTCCGTCAGCAGGTGATGGGCGTTGGCCTCCAGCGTGATCGAATCGTAGCGCTTGCCGACGCGGATCAGCACGAGAGCCACCGCCAGGTTCACGAGCGAGGCGAGCACCGAGATCGCGAGTCCCAGACCGACCTGCTCGAGGCCTCGCGGGTGGAGCAGCCGGCCGACCGCGGCGTAGCCGATGCTCACCGCGGCCACCAGGATCAGCCCGCCCTCGACGCCACTGGAGAAGTACTCGGCCTTGCCGTGACCGTAAGGATGCTCCTCGTCGGGGGGGCGTGCCGCCACGCTGAGCATGGTCAGCGCCATGAGCGCTCCCGCCAGGTTCACCAGCGACTCGAGGGCGTCCGAGAGGAGCCCCACCGACCCGGTCAGGAGATAGGCGACGCTCTTGAGGCCGATCGTGGACAGCGCCGCGGCGATGGAGAGCCAGGCGAAGCGGGTCAGCGACGAGCGATCGGAGAGAGTCGAGGTCATGAGAGGCGCCGGGTGGGGATCGAGGTCCGGCTGGGCGGGCATCGTACTGGGTTTCGGGTCGGGTGGCGAGCCGTCGGCCCTCAGCGGACGAGAAGCGAGTCCAGCAGCGGGATGGCCCCGGGCGCCGACGCTTCGACGATCCGGACCGCCCCGTCGCGGGCGAGGAAGCGGCCGAAGCGAGGCACGGCGGGCGCGAACTCGGCCGGCGGGAACCGCCCGATCCAGCTGTGGCTGGGATGGAACAGCCCGATCAGGTCGTTCAGCAGAGCCGTGGCCACGGGGAGCTGGCCACTGCCCTTGCCGAGGTGAACGAGCTCGCCCGTCTCCTCCCCCGCGAGCACGATGACGTTGTCGACGCCACGCACGCCCCCCAGGTGACTCTCGGCGGGCACCGCCAGGGGCAGAACCCCGGCCACGGGGAGACCGTCGGTCTTCACGAACAGGCCCACGAGCTTGACTCGCAGCCCGAGCGGGGGGGCGGCGCGCACCAGGACCGGGTCCACGTCCGCGATCCCCCGCACCTCCAGTTGCTCGATCCCGAAGCGCAGCCCGAGCGTGCGGGCCACCAGGATGAGGAGCTTCTGCGCCGTGTCCCAGCCGCTCACGTCGAGCCGCGGATCCTGCTCGGTCACCTCCAGCGCGTCCGCCCGAGCCAGGGCGGCGGCGAAGGCGTCGCCCGCCTCGAGCCCCTCGAGGATCACGTTGCAGGTGCTCGAGAGCACCGAGAGGAGGGAGTCGAACTGCTCGCGCCCGAGGGGCCGCTCCACGGCGTAGAGGAGCGGCCAGCCGGCGGCGATCGCGTTGTGGTAGGCGAGCCGCACGCCGTTCGCCAGCGCCAGGCGCTCCAGCGCGGGGCCGTAGCGCTCCACGAGCACCTTGTTGACGGTCACGACCGGCCGCCGGCGGCGCAGCGCGGTCTCGAGGAGGGCGTGCGTGTCGCCTCCCCGGGTCACCTCGAGCACCACGTCCACGTCGTCGCGGGTGACGAGCCGCTCCGGGTCGGACAGGGCGTCCAGGCCGGCGAAGACCGGCGCGCGCAGCTTCTCGGGGTTCACGTCGGCGACGGCCCGCGCCACGAAGCGCAGACCGTAGTCCAGCTCGAGCTGCGTGCGCCGCTCGGTCAGCAGCTCGAGGAAGAGGCGCGCCACCCGGCCCGCGCCCAGGATCCCGAGCCGCACCTCACGGACCTCGCGGGTGGCCGCCGCCGGCACGCCGCGTGGCTCGCGGCGGTGGGCGTCGTGCAGGATCGCGGCGAGCTGCGCAGTCTCGAGCAGGAACGCGTCGTGCCCGTGAGGCGAGCGGATCTCCGCGTACTCGACGCGCTTGCCCAGGTGGCTGAGGATCTCGGCGCCGAGATGCACGTCGGCCGCCGGGTAGAGGTTGTCGGAGCTGATGCCCACGACCAGCGTCCGGCAGCGCACGCGGGCGAGCGCCGTCACCAGGCTGCCGCGCCCCTCGCTCACGTCGTGGAGGTCCATGGCCCGGCTGAGCAGGAGGTACGAGTAGGGGTCGAAGCGCCGCACCATCTTGCGCCCCTGGTGGCGCAGCCACGACTCGACGTTGAACGTCCCGGGCTCCCCGAGGGTGCGGCCGGGGGGCGTGGCCCACTCGCGGCCGAACCGCTCGTCGAGCCCCACCGGGGAGCGGTAGCTCAGCATGCCAATCCCGCGCGACACGATCTGTCCCCATCTCGCCTCGGCCTCGCTCCCGCCCAGATCCAGCTCCACCCCGGCACGCTGCAGCCAGTTCAGCCCGATCTGGTAGGGCGTGGTGCGCAGGGGCGCGGCCACGACCACGACCAGCCCGGGCATGTCCCCCCCCTCGATCGCCCATTCCCAGGCGATCATGCCCCCGAGGCTCGGGCCGATGACGAGCGCCAGGGATTCGAGCCCGAGCTGGCGCACGAAGAGCTGCTGCACGCGCATGAGGTCCAGCGGGGTGAGGAGTGGGAAGCGCTCGAGGTAGGGCCGCCCGTCGGGAGCCGGGAAGCGGGGTCCGGTCGAGCCGTAGCAGCTGCCGAGCAGGTTCGGGCAGACCACGAACCACTTCTCGGTGTCGATGACGCGGCCCGGGCCGATCAGCCCCTCCCACCAGCCGAGCGGCTCGCCCCGGAAGTCGCCGGTCGCGTGGCAGTCGCTGGTCAGGGTGGACACGATGAGCACGGCGTTGTCGCGCGCGGCGTTCAGCTCGCCCCAGCTCTCGTAGCTGACCTGGACATGCTGCAGCTCGGCCCCTCGCACCGTGCGGAAGCCCTCCGGCAGGACGAGCTGGACGACCCGGCCGAGCGTGACGGTGGGCGACTCCCACCAGAGGTCGCGGTGCTCGTCGCTCCGGGCCATCGCCGTCACCCGGCCCGGCCGGCGCGGGTGGGGCGCGCGGGGCCGGGCGCCGGGCGCCGCGGTCCGATCACCCCCGCCCGGGTGACGCAGGTCATGGGCATGCTCCTCCTGGCACCCGAGATCCGGCGACACATGCTGTCGATGCCCGACTCGGTCCGCCGGTCGGCGATGAGGGCGCGGGCGCTCAGTGGTCTGCCGGCTCGCTCGTCTCGTCCCCACCGATGGGCTTCGAGCTGTCTTCCGGCGCCTCGGGACCCGCCTCCCCCAACGACGCCGCGTGCCTGCGCGCCCGGCGCTCCTCGCGCTTTCTGGCGGCTCGGGCCCGGCGCTGCTCTTCCTTCTGCTTCTTGAGAAACGATGGCCGATTGCGCCCTGCCAAGTCGTGCTCCTCTCGTGCGCTCGCCTCTACCAGCGTCCGTCTCTACCCTCGGCCGCTCCACTCGACGGCACATCATCGCAGACTCGAGCGCGGGAGTCACTCATCCGACCCCGAGCCGTCGCCGGGCGTCACGCGAGCGAGGGCCAGCCAACGGCGATCCGCGCGCCCCTGAATCTGCGCCCCCTACGGCGCGGGTCGAGTTGAGGTACATTGCCCTCGGCATGCACGGCGCGGACGGGCCGAGCGGACGACTGGGCTCTGATCTGCCGGGCATGCGTCTCGACGGCCTGTCCGCGTGGGCGTGAGACGCTGGGGGCCGTGGCGCCCTCATGCGGGCACAAGGACATCCACAGAGAGGGGAAGGGAATGAGGATCTTCGTGGGCAATCTGTCTCGTGACGTGACGGACGACGATCTTCGCCAGGCGTTTGAGCCGTTCGGCAAGGTCGCCTCCGCCGAGGTGGTGAAGGAGCGGTTCTCCTCCGAATCGAAGGGCTTCGGCTTCGTGGAGATGCCCGCGGCGGCGGAAGCCCAGGCGGCCATCGCGGGCACCAACGGGACGATGGTCAAGGGCCAGGCTCTGAACGTGAGCGAAGCCCGCCCGCGGCCGCCGAGACGAGAGGGCGGAGGCGGACCGCGAGGGCGGCGCGGCTACTGATCACATCCGCCGTCGCCGACGATCGGATGCGTTGCGTTGCGGACGGCGGCCGTGAGTCAAGCCGCAGAGCGCCTCGGGCAGGCGGGGCGCGGCGTCCGCTGCGCCCGTCAGCGCCGGGCCCGAGGCGGGCACCCGCACCCGCGCGCGCGCCGGAACCCTCTCGCCTCGGCGTGGCCTCCGCGACCTGTGGGCCTCGCCGTGGCCGTGATCCGATGCCTGCTTCCGCCGGGGCTCGAGGTCTCGACTCATCGCTCGGCCGTAGTCGAAATCCGGGATCAGCACCCGCGGGATCGCGCGCCCCAAGAAGCGTTCGATCGCCGCCACCTCCTGCCGCTCTTCGGGGCTCATCAGCGTGAACGCATCCCCCGTCGCCTGCACCCGCCCGGTCCGCCCGATGCGGTGGACGTAGTCCTCCGGCGTGCGCGGTACGTCGTAGTTGACGACATGCGAGATGTCGTCCACGTCGATTCCGCGCGAGGCGATGTCGGTGGCCACCAGCACCTGCACGCGGCCGCGCCTGAGATCGCCGAGCGCCCGCTCACGCTGGCCCTGTGTGCGATCGCCATGTAGCGCCGCCACGCTGTGGCCGCGCCGCTGGAGCAGGCGCGAAAGGCGGTCGGCGCCATGCTTGGTGCGGGTGAAGACCAGGACGCTCGCGACCCCGGGGCCCAACAGCACCTGGTCGAGCAGGTCCACCTTCAGGTGGCGCGCCACGGGGTAGACCGCCTGCGTGATGCCCGCCGCCGGACGCGAGGGCGGTGCGA
>JAWOLC010000186.1:0-7458 GCA_033853925.1 Candidatus Eiseniibacteriota bacterium | reverse complement strand
TACAGCATGTAAAACGATCTTGGCAAGTGCCCCGCCCCGGCCATGGCTACAAGGTGTCTTTGAAGCAGCGCTCCACTGGGGTACGCAGGTGCCACCTCATCCTACTCCTCCGACCGTGTCCTCTCAGCGAGTTCTTCATCCGTCTTCTCGCGCTCGACAGGGGCGGTGGTGACCGCCGGCGCATGGTGAGGTCTTCGATGGGAGGCGGGGTGCCGATCGGCTACACGACCTCGACAGCGACCACACAACTGTTCGCGCTCACCGCTCCCCTGTCTTCAAACCTGGCTGAAAGCAACCGTTCTTCCAGCCACTCCCAAGATCGAAGCGGCGAACGAGCCCTGGAGTCACTGAAGGCCCCAGGGCTCTCGAGTTCCCGCTAACGGCCTTCCGCTCGCACGTCGTCCTTGATGATGGACGCTCGTTTCAGGTCGCCTTCCTCCGCCATCGGTCTCCAGACCGCCCGCCCCCGCGCCAATCAACCCTCGGCGAGACCGCCCACCCTCGCGCGATTCAACCCTCGGCGAGACCGCTCGCGATCTCGTCCAGCGCCTCCTCGACGTCGGCGCGGTGGGAGCGGAAGCAGAGCACGCAGACCCGGAGCCACAGCCGCCCGCCGAGCCGCGTCGAGCTGAGATGGACCCGACCGCGCGCGAGGATGCGCGCCAGGAGCCGCTCGGTCCTCTGGTCGCCCTCGCCGCGCACGCGGAACGCGACGCACGAGAGCTGCGGCTCGGGGCCAGCCTCGAGCGCCGGCATCGCGGCCAGCCGCTCGTGTGCCAAACGCGCGAGCAGCAGCTTCTCCTCGAGCGCCGCGCGCACGCGCTCGAGCCCGTGCAGCTTGAGGCTCATCCACAGCCTGAGCCCGCGGAAGTGCCGGGTCAGCTCCGGCGAGTAGTCCGCCGGTGAGGCGTCCTCCTCGTGGTGAACGTCGGTCAGGTAGTGCGACGTGAAGGCGAAGCCCTCGCGCAGGCGCTCGCCGTCCCGGACCAGCACCGCGCCGCAGCCGTAGGGCAGGAACAGGCCCTTGTGCGGATCGAGCACCACCGAGTCGGCTCGCGCCATGCCGCGGAGTCGGTCGCGCGCGCCCTCGGCCAGCACGAAGAAGCCGCCGTAGGCCGCGTCCACGTGGAGCCACAACCCGGTGCGCGCGGCCACGTCGGCGATGGCCTCCAGCGGATCGATCGCCCCCGTGTTCACCGTCCCCGCGCTGGCGAACACCATCCACGGCCGGCGCCCCGCGGCGCGGTCCTCGTCCACCAGGCGCGCGAGGTCCGGCGCCGACATGCGCAGCTCACGGTCCACCGGCACGAGGCGCGCAGTCACGCCGCCGAGCCCCGCGACGTGGAGCGCCTTGCGGATCGCGAGGTGACATTCCTCGGTCAGGTAGAGCACGCCGTCGCTCCACTCCGCCGCTGCCCGGGTCTCGCGTGCGGCGACCACGGCGGTGAGCGTGGCCAGCGAGCCGCCGCTCTGCAGCGTGCCCCAGGCCGTGTCCGGATAGCCGACCATCTCGATCAGCCAGCGGATCGCGCTGTTCTCGATCTCCGCGGCGCCGGGCGAGGCCGCGTACACGCCGGCGTAGGGATTGGTGAGCGCGGCGAGGTAGTCGCCGACCGCGGCGCTGGGCAAGGCGCCGCCGGGCACGTAGCCGAAGAAGCGTCCGGAGGTCGGCACCAGCGATCGGGTCAAGGCCAGGTCGCGGTACTCCGCGAGCACCTGGTCGAACGGCGCGGGCGCGAGGGGAAGCGGGGTGGGCGCGGGCCGTCCGGGCCCGTCGCCGTGGTACGCCGGGCCGTCGGCGTTCGCGGTCACGAAGCGCGCGGAGAAGCGCTCGAGCGAGGCGAGCCAGGCCGACAGCTCCGGCGCCGGGGTGTCGAGGGATCGTGAGAGGGGCTCCAGCTCCGCGAGCCTCTCCAGCAGAAATCGGGATTCGTCCATGCGCAGCGCCTTCTTCCGAGGCCGGGTCGTTCGATGCGGAGCCCGATACGATACCCCCGCCCGGCCATCACGCCGAACGAGGCATGGGGCGGAAGAGGCCGTTCAGCCGCCGGTGCGGGCCGCGGAGGCGCGGGTCGCAGCGGCGCGGCTTCGGAGGCGCGGGCCGCGAAGGTGCGGGCCGCAGAGGCGCGGCTTCGCAGGCGCGGGCCGCAGAGGCGCGGGCCCTGCAGGCGCGGGCCCTGCAGGCGCGGGCCGAGGAGGCGCGAGCCGCGGAGGCGCCGCAGCGCGGGCCGCGGCGGTGCGGGCCCCGCAGGCGCGGGCGCAGAGCTTCGGGTCGCGGCGGCGGGGCAAGATCGGGCTGCCGCCTCGCTTCTACAGCCCGCCAGCGCGGCTCCATCAGGGCGGAGCGGGCTCGCTCCGGGGGCGGAATCCCCTGCACTGGTAGATCGTGACGCCGAACTCCGCCTGCTTCTCCCCTGAGGTCACCAGCCGCGCGAACACCCTTGCGGAGGCGACCCTCGCGAGCCGGTCGGGAGGCGTCGGGAACCGATCGCTCGCGACAAAGACGAAGTCCCGGCCTTGCAGTCGGTCGAGCCGCTGCCAATCGTCATATGCGTCGCGCCCGGGATTCAGGCAGATCACCGGCGGGCGGCCGGGCAGGTAGTACTCCAAGCGCGAGGCGAGCTGATAGCGCCCCGCGGCGAAGAACGGTGCGGGCGTGCCCCCGGTCGAGCCGAGCCCGGCAGCGGCGCGCTGCGCCTCGGCGGCAATCCGGGGCCAGCCGCGCATGTCCACCGATGGATCGGCCCCGCGGGGCATGCGCACGATCGGGTGCATCACCTGGACCACGGGCACCACCGAGAAGGCGACCGCCATCGCCACTGCCAGTCGCCCGGTCCAGGCGGCGAGCGCGGGCGCTCGCGTCCGCCAGCGCTCGAGGCCGAGCAGGGCGAGCGGGAGCAGGGTCAGGTAGGCAGGCACGGGCCAGTTGGGCTTGAAGTCGCCGAGCGCCGCAGCGAGGAAGAAGACGCCCAGCGTGGGCACGCCGAGCCACCAGAGCAGCCGCTGGCCTCTGTCCTGCGGATCCAGGCGCCAAGGCCCTGCGCGCAGCGCTGCACAGGCGACGCAACCGAAGAAGATCGGGGAGAGGTACAGGAGCTGCGAGCCCACGAACAGGCCGAGCCCGCGCGGGTCCACGCCCGCCGCCTGGTGGCGCGCCACGAACTGGTAGCGGAACGAGACCCAATCATGACCGGCGTTCCACCAGAGGACGGGCGCGAAGAGGAGGCCGGCGAGGCCGCAGGTGACGAGCAGATCCGTCACGAGACCCCGCCGCCGGACCGCCGCGGCGTAGCCGGCCGCCGAGACGAGCGCCAGAGCCGCGACGTACTTGCTCAGGAGGCCCCCGCCCAGCGCGAGGCCGAGGAGGACCCGCGAGGCGCCGTTCACATGCTGCAGCCGCCACAGTGCGCGGGACGCCAGCAGCCAGAAGAGGAGCAGCGGGGTGTCGGGAATCACCATGAACCCGAGGCCGAAGAAGACCGGCACGACTTGCAGGACGAGCGACGAGTCTCGGGCGAGGCGCGGGCGGCCGGTGGTCTCGCGGACGAGGTCGCGCAGGGCGACCGCGGAGAGCGTGCCGCAGAGCACGAACGGCAGCCTCAAGGCGACAAGCGAGTCGCCGAACAGACGAGTCGAGAGGGCGACGAGCCAGGCCACGAGCGGCGGATGGTCGTAGTAGCCGGCCGCGAGGTGACGGGACCAGACCCAGTAGTAGCCTTCGTCGTCGCCCAGGGGAATCCAGGCGGCGAGCCAGAGCCGGACCGCCGTCAACGCGAGGGTGATGAGCCACCAAAGCATCGAGCGCCTCTCGGCACGACCACGTGGAGCCCCTGCCGCACACCTGCCGCCGGGCGACAGCAGCCAGCGCCGCGGCCGCCCGCGGACATCATCGCATCCGTCCTGGCAGCCCGGAACCAGGAGTCGTCGCGCCAGAAGCGGCAAGGGGTCGAGCGCGAGGCGGAGCCCCGGGGCCCGAACGGATGCCCGCCCCGATTCCACCAGCCACCGGCCGAAGACGCCCGCCAGGAGCGGGCCGCCGGCTCCACGCACGTAAGGCTCATGAGCCCCCGTCAGTTGGCCGAAAACACTGGACGGGGATCTCCTCGGCCTTCTCCCAGGATGGGCGAGCGCGCCGAGGCTGCCCCCAGCTTGGAGATGCACAGAGATGACGAGGAACTCATCTCGACTGCGATGGCCGCTGGTCGGGATCTGCCTGCTGCTACCCGCACCCGCGGTCGCAGGGGTGATTCGCGGGACCGTGCGCGCCTCCAGCGTGCAGACCAGCCATGGCCCCGACGGCCGCGGGCCATCCAGCTCCTCTCCCTTCGAGCACGACAGCGACGGGGACGCGGTGATCTACCTCGAGGACATCCCCAAGAAGCTCGAACAGAAGCTCGCCAAGGGAACCCCGGCGGCGCGGATCGTCCAGCGCAACGGTCGGTTCGTCCCCCGCGTCCTGCCGGTCGTGGCCGGCACGACCGTCACGTTCGAGAACCGTGACAACGTGTATCACAACGCCTTCAGCCCCTCGCCGGCCAAGCGCTTCGACATCGGCAAGTACGCCCCTCACGAGACCCGCCGGGTGACGTTCGACCACCCGGGCATCGTGGAGCTGTTCTGCGACATCGACCCGAACGAGATGGGGCTCGTCGTCGTCGTGCCCAATCACGCCTTCACCCGACCCAACGCGGCGGGGAAGTTCGCCCTGCCGAAGCTGCCGCCGGGGAAGTACCGACTCACCGTGTGGCACCCGGCGCACCCCAAGCGCACCCTGGACGTCGAGATGCCGAAGCGCGGTGACGTGGTCCTCGCGCTGAGACCTTGACCATGTACGTCTCGCTCCGCTGGCGGATCCTCCTCTTCACCATCTTGCCGCTGCTCATGCTCACCGCGGCGACGCTGTGGATGGTGAACCGGAGCGTGACGCGCCGGGTGCGCGGCACCATCTACGAGAGCCTGGTCCATTCGTCGCTGGTGCTCGAGGACGTGCTCGCGGCCCGCGTCTCGAGCCTCGCGGTCACGGCGCAGGTGATCGTCCGGGACCCGCGGTTCTCCTCCATCCTCATCATCTCGGGCTCCGGCGTGGACCCCCAGTACCGGGCCACCGTCCAGAAGGTCGCCGGGGACTTCAACTCGATCACCACCGCCGATCTCTTCGAGGTGCTCGATCGGCAAGGCCGGCTGCTCGCCTCCAGCGGGCGCGCGACGTGCTCCGCGGCGGCGCGCGACACGTTCGTGCACGGGGCCCTGCTCGGGCGGCAGGTGTCGGGCGTCCTGGTCGGCAATCGCGCCCAGTTCCAGGTCGTCGTCACTCCCGTGGTCGTCAATCGTCGGGTCGTCGGCGCGCTCCTGCTCGGCGCCGGGATCGCGCGGCCCCTCGCGTGCGAGCTGCAGAGGACCACGCACAGCGAGGTGACGTTCGTCTCGCGCGAGGCCATCACCGGAACCTCGTTCGACAGCGCCGCGGAGAGGCTCGCCCTTCTCGCCACTCTCCGGGCCGGCCGCCCGGCGCGGGTCGGCGGATCGGAGGGCCAGAAGCTCTCCGGCCCGGCCGGGTCCTCACGGGCGAGCGACGGCTCCGGCGCCCCGGCACCCCCGCAGCCTCGCGACCTCATCGAGGCGCAGGGCGCCAGGCAGAAGTACCTCACCCTCATCCGGCCCATCCCCCGGACCCTGCCCGCCGCTCGGCAGGTCTACGTCATGCAGCGCTCCCTGGACGCCGAGACCGCGTTCCTGCGCGACGTGCAGGCGGGATTGATCCGGCTCGGCATCCTCGCGGCGGCGGCGGCGCTGCTGGCCGGCGTCATGGTCGCGGCGAGCATCACGCGCCCGGTCCGGCGCCTGGTGCGCGGCGCAGAGGAGATGGAGCGCGGCAACTACGAGTTCCCGCTGGGCGACACCCGCCGGGACGAGATCGGCTATCTCTCCCAGCGCTTCCAGGAGATGCGCCAGCACGAGCGCGCCTACGTGTCGAGCCTCCGGGAAGCCGCCCGGGTCAAGAGCGAATTCATCAGCGTGGCTTCGCACGAGCTGCGCACGCCCATCGCGGTGATCAAGGCGTACGTCGAGATGCTGGTCACCGGCGAGCTCGGACCGGCGGAGCAGCGCAAGGCCTTCGTCGCGATCGACGACAGCCTGGCCCGCCTGACGAAGCTCGCCGACGACTCGACCCGCATGGCGGAGCTTCAGAGCGGTCGTCGGGGTCTGAGCACGACCGAGTGCGACGTGGCCAAGATCATCCAGGATGCCTTGGCCTTCGGCACTTCCGGCGCGGACAGACGGCAGGTCGAGGTCGCGCTCGACGTCGCCCCGGATCTCGGCTCCATCACGGCCGACGGTCCGCGCCTCGCCCAGGCCGTGGCCGCCCTGGTGAGCAACGGGATCCGCTTCACCCCGGACGGCGGACACGTTCGCGTCGCGGCGAGCCGCGAGCACGATGAGCTGGTGATCGAGGTGGCCGACGACGGCGTCGGGATTCCCGAGGACAAGCAGCGCGATCTCTTCAACCGGCCCTTCATGGTGCGCGACTCGCTGAGCCACCACTCCTCGAGCGCGCTGGCGTTCAGGTCCGCGGGGCTGGGCCTCGGGCTTCAGATCGCCCGCGGCATCATCCAGGCGCACGGCGGCGAGCTTCTGCTCGCGAGCCGGCTGGATCGCGGGAGCACGTTCACCATCCGCCTCCCCCTCGAGCCGGGCGCGGAGCTGAAGGCGGCCTGAAGCCGCGGGCCCGGGAGCGCCGCGGCCCCTGGCCCCCGCGGACCCCACTCCAGGCACCTCCACGTTGCAAACCGACAGCGCCGGCACGGCAACTCGCAGGCCCGCGCTGCTCCCTCCACGCGGACCAAGCCCAGCCATTCGCCTCTGCAAAGTGCTACGTCGCGGGTCGGAATCATCAGCCGCCACGCCGGGAGGGCTGCGATCCAGGCGCTTCTCGGCGGAGACCCCGATCACGGCGCCGCCGCGGCGCAATTGCCTTCGACGGCGTGCCAGTGCGCCGCGCACGCTGCCGTTTCTCGGGGCGGACCGGCACGCGAGATGCCGGGAGCACGGCCCCGTGTCAGGGGTCGCAGTTGCCCCTGGATGGTCGGAGCAAATGGGCGACCGCGCCTCCGCTCATCGCCACGTCCGAGCATGCGCGCGGCCGCCGCCCACAGGCCAGGCTTCCTCACCCGGAGGTTCCCAGTGCGCAAGTTGCTCGTCGCCCTTCTCGTCACCGCCACGGCCCTCGCCGTGGCCACTACCGCCTTCGCCCTGCCGAAGGACATCCCCGCCGGCGCCAAGCTGGTCTACAAGTGGAACGTGATCGGCTACCCCGCGGGCCGGGAGTACATGGGCGGCTGCGGCGAAGGCAACCGCCTGTTCGTCAACCGGGAGGCCAACCACGCCCAGGTGCTGGTCACCAACGGCCTGAAGTGGAACGTGACCGACTGCAACGCCACGAGCGACAATCGCGGCGAG
>JAWOLC010000185.1:0-34477 GCA_033853925.1 Candidatus Eiseniibacteriota bacterium | reverse complement strand
GACGATGATCGTCGTCCCCGGACCATGCTGCGCCGCCAGGGCTGCCGAGATCGTGCAGTAGGGCTGTGTCTGCGTCCCCGGTCCCGTGTTCGAGCACGACGTGCTCGAGTTGTTCACGTAGAAGGTGCCCGACGCCGACGCCGGCTGCGCCAGGGCGAGCGCGGCCGCGGCCACGCAGGCGCCGCTTCTCACCCGGTGGAGCGAGGGAGGAAGGTCCCGGCCGGCGCCGCAGCGGAGAGCGAGCGCTCGCAGATCCACCATGACGTCTCTCCTCAGCATGCCCATGCCCATCTCCCCACCCGTGCTGTGCGGGCCGCGCTCGCCGCTACCTCACGATCACGAAGCGTCCGGAGGCGGAGCCCTCCGCCGTCATGACCCGGTAGAAGTACATGCCGCCGCGCAGCGGCGCTCCGTCATCGGCGCGTCCGTCGAAGGGCACCACGTTCGTCCCCTGCGACGCGGGGCCCCCGTCGAGGAGCGTGCGCACCAGCCGCCCGCTCAGATCGAAGATCTGGATGCTCGCCGTGCCCGGGCGAGAGACGGCGAACGCCAGGACCGCCCGGTCCCTCATCGGGTTCGGCGCCACGCGCGGAGCCTGGCCGACGAGCGACAGGGACGCGAGGGTGGTCGTCGAATCGGGGGCTTCGCCAGAGGCGGGAGCCGGAGAGGCATCGGCAGGAGCCGGAGCCGCCGCCGCGATCAGGGCCGCGCCCGTGGGGTTCTGGACGATCGTGACGGCGTCGGCCTGGAAGACCTCACCCGCCGCGGCCGGCTGATCGAGGATCTGCAGGTTCAGGGTCGAGCCGCCCCAGAACGTCGTGTAGTCCAGCGACACGAAGTTCCAGCTCGGCGAGAGCGTGACCGCGGTGGATTGGACGGCGGGCCTGTGCTTCTTGCCCAGGCTCTCCTGGACCGTGAGGTACGCCTGGCCGTGACTGACGGGGGACATGACCCAGGCGATGTAGCGGTACTTGGTCCCGGCCGCGGGAGTGGAGCCGACCCAGTCCGGCTGGTCGGTCACGCCGAAGCGGGCCGACTTGGTGGCGGGGCTCTGCATTTGCAGGGAGTAGCTGCCATCGAAGCCGCCGCTCACGCGGCTCAAGGTGGCCGAGCCGACGGAGGCCCAGCCGGTGAGGCTCGTCTCGAAGGAAGGATTGCCGGCCAGGTTCGTGCCGCTGTTGTTCGGCGCGACCGGCACGAGCAGGGACGTCGAGCCGGTGGAGCCGAGGGAGTCCGTGACGGTGACCGAGGCGGTCCAGTAGCCGGTCGCGTACGTGTGCGCGGCCGTCGCGCCGCTCTGCGGCCCCACGGTCGTGCCGTCGCCGAAGTTGAAGGTGTACGAGACGATCTTCGCCACCTGTCCGAACGAGGCGGAGGCGTCGGCCGTGTCGGCGAGGCTGGCGTAGCCCGCCGCGGGCCTCATCGTCAGCCTGGCGATCGGCGGGGGCGGCGCGAAGACCGTGTCCGGGGCCGAGGCCGTGCCGCTCAGGCCCAGCGAGTCGGTGACGGTCACCGTGACCGTCCACGTCCCGGCCTTCGTGTAGGTGTGGCTCGCGGTCGCCCCGCTCTGCGGGCCCACGATCGTGCTGTCGCCGAAGTTGAAGGTGTAGGAGACGATCTTGTCGTTGGCATCGGTCGAGCCCGAGGCGTTCGCCGTCACCGGCAAGGGCGCCGTCCCCGAGGTGGGCGAGAGCGCCAGCTTGGCGATGGGCGCGCTACTCTTCACCGTGTCCACCGCCGAAGCCGACGCCGTGGCTCCGGCCGCGTCCTTCACCGTGACCGTCGCCGTCCAGATGCCCGCCGCCGTGTAGGTGTGGCTCGCCGTCGCCCCGCTCTGCGGGCCGACGATGGTGCCGTCGCCGAAGTTGAAGCTGTAGGAGACGATCGTGCTCGTGGGGTCCGTGGAGCCCGAGGCGTCGGCCGTCACCGCCAGCGGCTGGAAGCCCGAGGTGGGCTTGAGGGTCAGCTTCGCCACCAGGCTTCCCGTCGGCTGGAACTCGAGCGCGCCCCGGTCGGCGTAGGGGATCGGGCCGATGCCCGTGTTGGGCGTGTTGGGATCGTCCACCCGCGGGTTCCCGAGCGCGTCGGTCGAAGGCCAGTTCGCCACTCCCGAGTTCCCCGAGTCGATCGCCGGCGAGCCTTCCTGCAGGCTCAGGTCGCCGCTCGAGGGGCTCGTGAACTTCGGGTCCGCCTGCAGCGTGCGCGTGTCCTGGCCGCTGGCGGCGCTGTACGCCGAGACGGTGCTGTAGCTCGTGCCGTTCCACTTCACCACCGGCTGGGTGCCCGAGTTCCAGAAGAGGTTGTCGTTCGAGGTGAGGCCGCTGATCGAGGTGGGATCCACCTCCAGGTCGTAGCCGGCGTTGTTCACGGCGATGCAGTCGTAGAAGGTCGTGCCGGTGGAGCTGCCTTCGACGGCGAAGCCGTTCCCGCCGTTGCCGTAGGACACGTCCCCCACGTGGTAGTTGCCGGTGGAGTAGATGTCCTCGATCCCCATGTGGGCGTTGTTCCACGAGCGGTTCTGCAACAGCACGTTGTTGTTGGCGCTCTGCGACAGGAAGATGCCGTTGTAGGGATTGTCGTGGGTTCGGTTTCTCTGGATCAGGTTGCCCTGGGCGCCGTTCCCGTAGATCCCGGCGGACGTGCCCGTCGTGACGTTGGCGTACGACTCGTTGTCCTGGAGCGTGCACCCGGACGACCCGGCGCTGAGCGCGATCCCGCTCCTCAGGTTGGCCGTGGCCACGCACGAGCCGATCAGCGTCGAGGTGCAACCGTCGGCCTGGATGCCGTAAGTCGCCGCCCAGCTCCCCATGTCGTGGGTGATGGTCACCTGGCTCGACTGCGTGACGCGGACCGACACGACCTCGCCGCGGGTGGCGGTGAAGCCATCGATCACGATCCACGACTTGCTCGAGACGAAGAACGCGTACGTCCGGTGCCCCACCTCCGCGTCGTGGTTCCCCGGGTTGTCACCCCCCACGTTCACGTACAGCCCCTGCCCCGACACCCACTCGAAGCTCCCCGAAGGCAGCGACGACGGCGTCGCCGTCGAGACCACCAGCCGCGCGCTGTCCGCCAGCACCTGCACCGGGCTCCACGTCACGCTCGCCGCCAGCCACACGCTCCCCGCGTACGGCGTCCACAACGACGGGTTGCCGAAGTCGTCCGCCCCCGTCACCACCACCGGGTTGCTGGCCGTGCCCTGCCCCTGCAGGGTGATCGGGCTCCCCGACACGCCGGAGGCCGGCAGCGTCACCTGTTCCCGGTAGATCCCGGGCAGGACGATGATCGTCGTCCCCGGACTGTTCTGCGCCGCCAGCGCCGCCGAGATCGTGCAGTAGGGCTGTGCCTGCGTCCCGGGTCCCGTGTTCGAGCAGGACGTGCTCGAGTTGTTCACGTAGAAAGTGCCCGACGCCGAGGCCGGACGCGCCGCCAGGGTGGAGGCCGAGACGGCCAGGACCAGCCCGAGCGCCAGGCGCGCCCGTGGGCCGCCGTGGCCCCGCCGCGGCGCGCCGCGGGGAGCCGTCACCCCCGCCCGGGAGCGCACGAGATACGTTCGAGCAAATGCCATTTCAACCCACCTCCTGGCTGCGGTGAGCGATGGCGCCTGACGACCACTCCGACGTCCGGCCGCGCGGCTCGCTCCCTACTGTTCCTGACCGCCGGGGTCGCTCGCGCACGCGGCGCCCCCGGAACCTTCGACTGCTTCAGCGGCCGATGCGGCGACGCACCTCCACCGTGTCGCCGTACACCTCGGAAGCCTTCACCGGCGCCGCCGCCTCGGCGGCGCGCACGAGCGTGCGGTAGGTCTTCTCCAGCGCGGCCACGATCACGCTCTCGTCGTACTCCTCCTCGGCCACTTCCCGGGCGCGCGCGCCCATGCGCTCGCGCCGCGCCGGGTCGGCGGCGAGCCCGGCCAGGGCGTCCGCCAGGGCGACGGCGTCGTCCAGCCCCACCAGCAGCCCCGTCTCACCATGGCGGACCGCCTCGCGGGTCCCCGTGACCCGGGTCGCCACCACGGGGATCCCCATCGCCATGGCTTCCAGCACTGCGCGCGGAACTCCCTCCTTCAGCGAGGTCAGAACCGCGATGTCGGTCTCGGCGAGCAGCGCGGGCATGTCGCCGCGATAGCCGAGGAACTCGACCTCCTCGCCGATCCCCAGGGAGCGGCACGCGCGCTCGTGCTCGGCTCGCAGCGGCCCATCGCCGACGAGTCGCAGGCGGAAGGAGAGCCCGCGCGCCTTCAGGAGGCGCGCCGCCGCGAACAGGAGGCGGTGGTTCTTGACCGGCTCCAGGCGCGCGACGCAGGTCAAGGTGAGCAGGTCTGCGGGGCCGCCGTGCCGCTTCTCCGGATGAAACCGTGCCAGGTCGATCCCATTTCCGATGAGGCGCCGACGGCCCCGAGGTCCGATGTCGTAGCGCTCGGCCAGCTCGAGATCGCTACGGTTCTGGGTGAGGAGCAGGCTCGTCATCCGCCCGAGGAGCCGCTCCGCGAGCACGTACAGCCGGCGCTCGAGCCAGGGCGTGCGCTCGTGGAAGGCGAAGCCGTGGACGGTGTGGATGACGACCGGAACGCGGGCCAGCCGGGCGGCCATCCGCCCCACCGCGCCCGGCACCGAGCAGTGCGTGTGGACGACGTCCACCTCGAGCCGGCGCAGATAGGCGGCGATGTCGAGCGTCGAGGCGAGGAGCCGCCGCGGGTCCAGGCCGCGCGGCAGGGGAGCCGTGTGCACCGGGATGCCGCGCTCGCGCAGCGCCGCGACGCTGGGGCCGTCCATGCAGACGATCCGGTTGTCGATGCCGCTCGCCCGCAGGGCGAGCACCCGCTCGCGGAGCAGGGTGTCCGCCGAGGTGCTGAGGTTGATGACGTCCACGATGCGCAGCGGACGCGCCTGCCCCCGTGTCGGCTCGTCACGCATGGCGGATCAGCCGCGGGCCGCCGCGGGGGCGTGCTCCGGCCCGGAGCCCCGCGCGTCGCGGGCCAGCGCCGGCAGGTGCCGCCCCGCCGCGCGGCTTTCGAGGGTGAGGGCGGTGACGATGGCGAGGAACAGCCAGAAGTGCCGGAAGTGCAGCTTCTCGATGACCAGGGAGTGGACGGAGGTGGCCACGAGGGCGCCCAGGAGCGCCGCCCAGAGGATGCCGCCCGCCCGGCTGCTGCCCAGTCGCTCGACGATCCGGCGTCGCCCCGCCAGGATCAGCCAGAAGATCTGCACGGTCAGGAAGATCAGGCCCAGGAAGCCGAGCGGCCCGCGCTCGACCGCGTAGCCCATGTAGTCGCTGTGGGCTTCCTTCGACTGGAAGACGTTGCTCAGCTCGCGCTCCCCGATCGTCAGCGTCTGCGAGGAGCTGTTGCCGGGGCCGAGGCCGAGAGGCGATCGCGCGTACGTCTCCTCCAGCTTCCGCCAGATCTGCTCGCGCACCGCCGTGCTCTTGGACACGCGCCCGACGAAGGTCTGCTGCTCGAGCCTCGCGACGAGCGTGCCCCCGACGCCCAGTCCCGCATAGAGCCAGAACAGGACCAGCACGACGCCCAGCCCGAGACCCGTCACCCCGGCCACGCGGGGCCAGGAGACGCCGCGGGCCCGGGCCGAGGCCAGCGCCCAGGCCACGAGCCCGGCGAGGAAGGAGATGGCGCCTCCGTTCGACTTGGTGGCGAGCATGGCCACCGCGAGGAGGAGCAGCGTCGGCCCGAGGAAGCGCCAGCCGGCGCGTCCCACGAGGGCGAGGGCGATGAACACGCTGAACGTCAGGTAGTCCGCGAACATGTTCGCGTTGTAGAACGTGCCCGCGGCGCGCAGGCCGCCGCCGGTCACGAGCTGGCGCACCGAGAAGTGCCCGTCGGTCGCCACCCGGGCCAGCACGAGCAGCGCGAGGAGATCGGCGACCCAGAGCCAGACCAGGAACAGGCGGTCGAAGTCGTTCCGGTCCCTGAGCAGGGCCACCAGCACGAGGAACCAGATGTAGAGGTAGGCGTCCTGGGTGATGGCGAGCAGTCCGGCCGAGAGCGAGACCGCATTCGCCATGGCCATCAGGCTGCCGGCCGAGATCACGAGGATCGGGAGCAGGAACGGCAGGCGGAGGGGAATGCCGTACCAGAGGGCCACGCCGAAGAAGACGGCCATGGCCGCCACGTTGATGACGTCAACGAAGGCGAGTTGCGCCGGGCCGGAAGGCACCACCACGGGCACCAGCGCCACCGCGGCGAGGAGGTAGAGCCCCCAGCCGCGCGCGAGCAGGTGGGCTCGCGCCTGCGCCTCCCGCGCCTCGGGGGCCGTGAGGGCTACCGCGTCGTCAGGCATTCCCGCTCTCCTCTCACCGGCAGACCATCTCGGTCAGCTCGTCCGCGACCTTCTGCAGGCCGGGCGCTTCGCTTCGTCCCGCCGCCGCCTGGATGACGCCCATCAGCCGGCGCAGCTCCTGCGCTCTCGGCGAGGCTCCGGATCCGTTCCCATTCCCGTTTCCGTTCCCGTTCGCGTGTGCGACGCCGTTGCCGTTGGCCGGCTCCACGCCGCTCCCGTTCGCGTACGCCATGCCGTTCCCGTTCGCGCACGCCACGCCGTTCCCGTTCGCCGCGCCGTTCCCCTCGGCGCCCGGCTCCGCCCCGGCGTACCGGTCCACCGCCATGAGGATGCGGGGATGCGCCGTCTTCAGGACCCGCTCCCGGTCGTTGAACAGCTTCTCGAACAGCCGCTCGCCGGGACGCAGGCCGGTGAACACGATCGGTATGTCCTTCCCCGGGCGGAGCCCGTATTGGCGGATCACCGAGCGGGCGAGGTCCACGATCTTCACGGGCTTGCCCATGTCGAGCACGAACACTTCGCCACCGCGCCCGATGGTCACCGCCTCGAGGATGAGCTGCACCGCCTCGGGCACGGTCATGAACCAGCGCGCCACCTCGGGGTGGGTGACGGTGATGGGACGGCGGTGCTCGATCTGCTCGCGGAAGATGGGGATCACGCTGCCGCTGCTGTCGAGGACGTTGCCGAAGCGCACCGTCAGGAAGCGGGTCAAGGACCGGGAGGCGAGTCCCTGCACGGTCAGCTCGGCCATGCGCTTCGAGGCGCCCATGACGCAGACCGGGTCCACCGCCTTGTCGGTCGAGATGAGGACGAACGTCTCGACGCCCAGGTGATGCGCCGCCTCGGCCACGATGCGGGTCCCGAGCACGTTCGTCTTGACCGCCTCCGACGGGTTGCGCTCCATCATCGGCACGTGCTTGTAGGCGGCGGCGTGGAAGATGACGGCCGGCCGCGTAGAGGCGAGGGTCTCCTCGACCCGCGCGGCATCGCGCACGTCGCCCATCACCGCGGAGAGCGACAGGTCGGGGTGCAGGGCCCGCAGCTCCCGCTCGAGGTGGAAGAGGCTCTCCTCGTGCTTCTCGAAGAGCACGAGGCGCTCGGGAGCGCAGGTCGCGATCTGCCGGCAGATCTCCGAGCCGATCGAGCCCCCCGCGCCCGTGACCATGACGCGCCGGCCGCGGAAGCCGGCGCGCACGCCCTCGAGATCCACGACCACCGGGTCGCGGAACAGGAATTCCTCGGGCTCCGGCGCCTCGAGCGCGGATCCCCCCCTGCGCCCCGCGAGCACGTCGGCGAGGCCGGGCACGACCTTCACCGGCCGGCGCGAGGCGCGGCACTGGTGGACCACGCCCTTGCGTCGCGGCGGCGGGACGGCGGAGGCGATGACCAGGATCTCGTCCGGATCGTGCGCCGCCAGGATCTCGTCCAGCTGGTCGTAGGAGCCCAGGATCGGGACGTTGTGGATGCGGAGGCCGCGCATCCGCGCGTCGCTCCCCACCATGCCGATCAGGCGGAAGCCTGGCTCGGGCCCGCTGGCCAGCTCGCGCAGCACGCGCTCGGCCGAATCGTCGGCCCCCACGACCAGGACCCGCCGCGAGCCCAGCACCTTGAAGCTCAGCTCGCGGTGGACCCGTCGGGCCACGCGCGCGCCGCTCCAGGCGAGCGTGCAGAGCAGGGCGTCGAGCACGAGGATCCAGCGGGGATACTGCGGCTCGCCCAGGGGCCAGTGCAGGAGCAGCCAGAACGTGACGCTGCTCGCCGCCACCGAGGCCAGGATCGCGCCCAGCTCGCCGAGCCCGACGTACTGCCACACGTCGCGGTAGAGGCCGAAGGGCCCGAGCCAGGCGAGACGGAGGACCAGCAGCAGCGGCAGCGCCGCCAGCACCATCCTCGCCGTGGCGGCGGGGGCCGAGCCGCCGAAGTCCATGCGCAGCGCGACCAGGGTCGCGGCGACGGCCAGTGCCGCCTGGAGGATCCCGGTCACCAGCCCGTGCCGGCGACCCAGGCGGTCCAGCAGCCCGTCCAGGACCTTCGCGGGGTAGACGAGCACGAGCAGGGTCTCGAGGATCAAGCCCAGATCGTGCAGGACCGAGGTCCGCTCCACTCCGAGCCGCGACAGGCGGAGCTTCTCGGGCAGGATCGTCTTGACGTACGTCGACTCGGCGTCCTCGGGGGCGTCGAGGAGCGCGGACTCGCGGCGATAGGTGACCGAGGCGAGGTCCGTGATGCCGGGACGCACGCGCAGGATCTCCCGGTACTCCCGCGAGAACAGGTTCACGTAGCGGGCCAGCTCGGGACGCGGTCCCACGAGGCTCATCTCGCCCCGCAGCACGTTGAAGAGCTGCGGCAGCTCGTCCAGCTTGGAGTTCCGGAGGAAGCGGCCGAGCCGCGTGACGCGTGAGTCGTTCTGTACGGTCAGGCCGGGACCCAGCCGCTCGGCGTCCACGACCATGGTGCGGAACTTGAAGAGGCGGAAGCCACGGAAGCCGCGTCCGACCCGCTCCTGCTTGAAGAGCACCGGACCCTTGCCTTCGAGCTTGATCGCGAGCGCTACGAGGAGCAGCACGGGGGCGAGCAGGACGAGCCCCACGGAGACGAGCACCACGTCCAGGGCGCGCTTCATCGCCGGCCCTCCTCGGCGACCAGGCGCACGGACGCGATCACGTCCTGCACGTCGGCGTCGGACATCTTGGGGTAGAGCGGAAGCGAGAGGATCCGCTGGAACGCCGCGTGGGCGTTGGGCAGGTCGTCGGGCGCGTAGCCGTACTTGTCGCGGTAGTAGGGGTGGAGGTGCAGGGGGATGAAGTGCACGGACACCCCGATGTTCAAGGCCTGCAGGCGGCGGATGAACTCGTCACGGTCGATCCGCAGCCGCTCGGGCACGACCCGGATCACGTACAGATGCCAGGCGTGAGCGCACTCGTCGGCGACCGCGGGCAGCTCGAGGCCGTCGAGGTCGCGGAGCCCGTCCGTGTAGGCCTGGGCGATCCGACGCCGGCGGGCATGGAAGTCGTCGGACCGCTTGAGCTGCTCGATCCCGATCGCGGCGGCGATGTCGGTGAGGTTGTACTTGAAGCCGGCCGCCAGGATCTCGTAGGCCCACGAGCCGTTCTGCGTGTACCGCTTCCACGCGTCCCGGCTCATCCCGTGCAGATGCATCATCCGCATCCGCTCGGCGTAGTCGTCGCGGTCGGTCACCGCCATGCCGCCTTCGCCCGTGGTCACGGTCTTGGTGGCGTAGAAGCTGAAGCAGGTCACGTCCCCCAGCGTGCCGACCCGCCGGCCCTTGTAGTGCGAGGGCAGAGCGTGCGCGGCGTCCTCCACCACGGCGAAGCGATGGGCACGAGCGATCTCGAGGATGGGGTCCATGTCACAGGCCTGGCCGGCGAAGTGCACCGGCACGATGGCCTGCGTGCGCGGGGTGATCCGCTCCTCGATCCGGGAGGGATCCAGGTTCAGGGTGAGCGGATCGCAGTCCACCAGCACGGGGCGCGCGCCGAGGTGCTCGATGACCGCCGCCGTCGCGGCGAAGGTCATGGGAGAGGTGATCACCTCGTCGCCCGCGCCCACGCCCACGGCCTCGAGGCCGAGGTGCAGAGCCGCGGTGCACGAGTTGACGGCCAGCGCGTGCGTGCAGCCCAGGTAGGCCGCGAAGTCGTGCTCGAACTCCTTGACCCGGCGCCCGCTCGTGAGCCAGCCGGAGCGCAAGCAGCCCACGACCGAGTCGATCTCCGCCTCGCCCAGCAGGGGCTCGGAGAACGGCAGAAACTGTGTTCTCAGCCTGACCACCCCCCTCGCCTGCGGCACGTCCGCCACAGCCAGCAGCGGCCCCCCGGACACGCTCCGCGTGTCCCGCCCCTGCGCCCGGTCCGGACCCGAGCGCCGCCCCAGCGGCGCTCTTCCCGGGTCCGGCGCGGGCTCACGCCTCCTTCGCCTCCACGGCCATCCCCTGGGCGGCTGCCGCGCGGCGCCCGACCTCCACCTGGTTGAGAACGACCCCGAGCAGATTGGCGCCCGCGCGGCGCAGGTCGTCGGCGGCCCCGCGAATGCCCTCGGTGTCCGCGCCCCCCGCCTTCACCACGAGCAGCACCCCGTCCACCATGGAGGAGAGCGAGGCCGTCGGGCTGGTCATCGAGACGGGTGGTGCGTCGACGAGCACGATGTCGAAGATGCGCCCCAGCCGGTTCAGCACCAGGGCGAACGCCTGCGCGTAGCGCGGCGAGAGCAGATCGAAGGCACGGCCGCCGGCCAGGAGCTTCAGGTTGAGGAGCCCCGTGTCGCTGAGGTAGACGGGCACCTGGCTGGCGAGGAAGGGATCCCGCAGGTAGTGCCGGAGGCCCGTGCTCACCAGCTCCTCGACGCCGTGGTTGTCGGGGGCCGACTGGGCGCGGCCTCCGGTCGCGGGCAGGTAGGGCTCGGCCAGCTCCGCGAAGCGGCAGTCCGGCTGGCGGAGCGCGATGAGGTTCGCGAGCCGGCGGCCGGTCTGCTCCCGCAGCGCGTCCGTCAGCTCGGCCTCGCTCACCGGGCCCAGGGCGCGCAGCACCTCGCCCAGCAGCCGTCCCGCCTGCCGCTGGACGCGGAGGAAGTCGTCCCGCTGCGCGGCCGTGATGACGCCGCGCCGGACGAGCAGCTCGCCCAGGCGGTCCTGGTCGCTCTCCTCCGGTCCCGCCAGGCTGTAGACGCGCCCCTTCGCCAGGTGCAGCGTGAAGCGCTGATCGCCCTCGCGGACCTGGAGCTCTCCCGACTTCCGCTGGGCGCGCAGGATCTCGAGCCAGTCGCCGAGGCCGAACTGGGCGGGATCCTCCTTCGTGATGTCGAAGAGATAGACGCGCTCCAGCAGGTCGGGCAGGCCTCGCTCGGCCGCCACCCCGCAGGCGCGGTGCAGATCGGGGTGCGTCGAGTCCGCGTCCACCAGCACCACGCTCTCCGTCCCCGATGCCGCCAGGGCGCGCCCCAGGGCGGCCACGACCGAAGATCTCCCCTCGCCGGGCAGTGTGCTTGTCACGAGCAGCTTCTGCAGCCGCTTCGAAGCGAACTCGCGAACCATCGCGGCGAGGGAATCCTGATAGAGCTTCTCTATGGCCATGAACTTCATCCTTTCCTCGTCAGCGCTCGGCGCTGCGACGCCTCAGCCCTGCTTCGGGATCACCCCGACCACGGGCAGGTCCAACTGGTCCTCCACGTCCTGGGGCACCCGGACCGTCCGGTGCATGGACTCGCGGAAGAGGGCGAGCCCGGAGCCCACGAAGAGCCCCGCCAGCAGGCCCACCACGAGGTTCAGCACCTTGCGGGGCTGGACGGGAGCCGGATCGAGCGTGGCGGCGTCCACGATCTCCACGGGCGGCGTCTTCATCAGCCCCTCGATGCGCCCCTCCTGGACCTTCGCGGCCAGCAGGCCGTAGAGGTCCTGACTCGTCTTGAGGTCGGTCGAGACCGGGCCGTAGCGCTGGGACATCTGCTGCGCGGCGCTCAGCGCCTGCTCGCTCTGGTCGAGCGACGCCTGCAGCCCCCGCTCGCGGGCGGCGAGGATCGCGGCATCCGTCTTCAGCCCCGCCACCACCTGCCCGCGCTCCTGCCGGTACGCGTCCTGCAGCGCCGCGTACTGAGCCTCAAGCGCGATGAGCTTGGGGTGCTTCTCCTTGAAGACCTGCCGCGCGGAGACGAGCTGCTGCCGGCAGGCCTGCAGGTCGCGGCGCACGGCCTCGAGGCCGGGGCTGCCGCCCGGGATCGGGTCCGAGTCGTCGCCGCGCGCCATGCTCGCGATCCTGGCCTGGGCCGCGACCAGGTCGTCGTGCGCCTTGAGGTGCTCGGCGCTCAGCTCCGTGATCGTCTCGTTCGCCTGCCGGATCTTGGCCTCCGCCGCCGCCATCTGCGCGATCCCGGCGCCGTCCGCCGACTCGCCCGAGGCCTGGATCCGGCTTCTCATCTGCGCCAGCTCCTCGTCCAGATAGAGCAGGCCGCTGGTGTCCGCGTCCACCGAACGCAGCCACTGGTCGGAGACGAAGAGCTGCCCCAGCCGATCGGCGATGGCTCTTGCCGCGTCCGGGTCGCCGTGCTCGACCTTCACGTCCACGAGGCGGGTGTCCTGCACGGGCTCGACGTTCACGATGGTCTCGAGCCAGTCCACCTGGGCGTCCCGCATCGCCGGGTCCACCTTCTGGGTCGCGCCAGGCTCGCCCGCGGCCCGGGCCGCGGCCACGGGCAGCCAGCGGGCCAGTCCCTGCCCCATCGGCGGCTTCCAGGCCACGGTGGGGATCGTCTGGATCCAGCCCCGCGAGTCGAAGTCACTGGCGACCTGGCCGAGGAGCCGGCGGCTCGTGATCTGGTCCGCAGCGGTCAGCATGTTGAGGTTCTCGGACTGGTAGCTGGGGTTCGCCAGCGCCTGGCCGGTGAGCGGGGTGCGCTCCAGCGGCCGGCGGATCTCCAGCCGGACGGTGGCCCGGTAGACCGGGGGCATGAGGAAGTCCACGCCGATCGCCAGCGCCACGAACACGCCGGCGCAAACGAAGACGATCCGCTTCCTGCGCTTCAGCACGCGCCAGACCGAGCGCGCGTCCAGGGAATCGAGTCGCTGCTGTTGGGCACTCATGGGTTCCACCTCCTCGTGCGCCGCTAGAAGAGACGACGCGGGACTTCGACGCGGTCCCCGCTCTGCAGCGGCAGGTCCGCGGCCTTGCCCTGCCGCACCTTCAGCAGGTCCACGACGATCAGCTTCGGCTTGCCATCCTCGATCCGGGTGACCTTCGCGCGTCGCGGCGAGGCGAAGTCGGTCCAGCCGCCGGCCATCGCGCACGCGCTCAGGGCCGTGGAGGCGTCGCCGAGGGGGTAGGCCCCCGGGCGCCGCACCTCGCCCAGCAGGTAGACCATCCCGCCGTGCTCCTTGACGCTCACCAGCACCTGGGGATCGACGTAGTAGTCCTTGGCCAGGGCCGCCTGCAGGCTCGCGGCGATGCCGCTCGTCTCCATGGCGCCCAGCTTGAACTCACCCAGCAACGGGCAGGTGATGGTGCCCTGGGCCGACACCGTGGCGGCGAAGTCGTCCTGCTTGTCGCCGCCCGCGTACACCGTGATCTGCAGGACATCGCCCGGGCCCACGATCGCCCCGGTCGCCTGAGACCTGGCCGGCCCCGCACTCAGGGCCAACCCCGCCGCGGCCGCCAGCACGAAGAGAATTCGCATGCGCATGATCACCACCTCGTTCGAAGTCGCGGCCGGGTCGTGGACGGTTGTCGCGCGGCCGGTGCCTGATCAGGGCCCGTGGGCCCCTATCGCGACGTCGACACGAAGGCGCCGCAAGGTGGGAACGTCGTCCGCGCCGACCGCGGACTGGGTGAGGTAGGCGGCGCTGCCGCGCACCGAGAGCCAGGGCCGCACCCGCCGCTCGAGCCACCCCGAGATCCGGCCGAGGTCGGCCCGCGGGCCGATGAAGTGGAAGGGCTCCGTGCGCCCGTAGCTGGCCTCGAGGCCGACCACCGTGGAGCGCGCGAGGGTGTCCTGGATGTCGATCGCGCCGCGGCGCACGAAGGTCGGGTTGCGGAAGATGCCTCCCTCGAAGTCCCCGACCGACTCCCAGCGCAGCGCGATGCTGCCGTCGCCGAGGCCGTGGGCGACCTGCGCGGTCACGTTGGTGGCGAAGTCGCGCCAGACGTGGAGGCCGGAGGTGCGCGAGCCGGGGCCGGCCTGGGCGTCACCCAGGATCAACCCGAAGACGGCGCTCCTCTGGTGCGTCCCGTCCGAGTAATGGATGTCGGCGCCGCCCGCCTCGAGCTGGGCGACCGCCCAGGGCGCCAACGTCCGCCGGTAGCCGGCCAACGCCATCCTCGCCTGCACCGCGGTCTGGCTGCCGAAGTCCAGCTCGTGCTCGCGCCAGCCGACGAGCAGCGCGTCGGTGCGCTGCCGGACCGGCAGGGCGAACGCGCTCCACGACACGGACCGCGCGTCCTGCAAGCCCACGGCGCTGTACGACCAATCGTCGATCCGGTAGGCGCCCTCCGCGCGCCAGAGGCTGCCGCGCCCCCAGCCGCCCCACTGCGTCACGTTGCTCGTCGCCAGCGCGGACCAATCTCCCAGCTCGAGGGGATCGTGGGAGCGAAGGTAGCGGCCGCCCAGGGCCACGCTGTCCACGTCGGACCAGGCGCTCGACAGCGAGGCGGACGCGCGGTCCGAGATGCGATCGTAGGAGAGGACGCGCGGCTGCCCGGGCGAGAGCGCGGGCGCCGGCCGGTAGCCGAAGAGGGTCCGCCCGAAGGCCTGGAAGCGGGTCGCGCCCGTGCCGGCGAGGAGCCCGAGCTGGGGCTGGAGGGTCGCGAAGAGGCTGTCCTGCGCCGCGAACGGCGGCTTGTGGCTCCCGTCCAGGCGCGACCCGAGGTCGAGAGCCGGGGACCAGGTCGCGGCCTGCGCGGCCGGGATCATCGCGCCCAGGAGGAGGACGACGGCCAGGGTCGCGGCCGGCCACCGGGCCGGCTCACTGGATTCCTGAACCTGGGACTCGGGCATCCGTCGGTCTCCTTCGACCGCGCGCTCGGTCTCCACTGGAGCCGGAGGGCGGCAATCGTTCACGGCTCGCGCCGTGCGAGGGAGTCGCTTCTCAACCGCGCCGGGCCGGGTGGCCTCGGGGGCGGCATCGGACGAGTTCGCGTTGGCCTCCGAGCACGTGCGCTCCACATCCCGCTCCGCCTCCCCTTCATCCTCCCCTCGCATTCTCATCGAGGGTCCGCGAGCTCCGCGCTCGGCTGACGTGCTGAAGATGAGTCCACTCGACGAATCGGTGCGGACTACACGCAGAATTGACGCGGCATGGCGAATGGAGTGGGGAATGGAGAACGGCGAAGCCCAGCGAGGAAGGCGCTCGGGACGCGGCCGAGAGGCGAGCGGACGCGCGGCATGAGGCGCGCGGTCGGAACGGTACTCGCATCGCGAAGGCGCGGCCGGGGCGCGCCGCGCGTCACCGCTCCTCGCGCTCCCGGCAAATGGGCCAAGACGCCCATTCATACTCGCTGCCTCCCGCCGGCCACTTCGCGACCGCGGCCCCACGACACGAAGCTAGGAGGAGGCGCGCGCCGTCGCTAGAGGGAGAAACACGGCAAGTGAGACACGGGAATTCCCACAAGGCGGGCAGGCGTCCTGTCCGCCGCCGATCAAGCGGAGGTCAGTGTGGGGTCAGGCTTGCACGAGCCGGCGGCGGATCGCGTAGCGCACCAGCCCCGCCGTCTCGTGGAGATCGAGCTTCGCCATGATCCGCGCGCGGTGCGACTCGGCGGTCTTGGGACTGATGCCGAGGGCGGCGCCGATCTCTTTCGCGGACTTGCCCTCGGCGATCAGCTGCAGGACCTCGCGTTCGCGGGGCGAGAGCGGATCGCTGAGCCAGTCGCCCCTCTCCTGCAGAGAGCCCACGAGCGGATCGATCAGCCCCTGGGCGAGGTGGGCCTCGCCGCGCGCCACCGCGCGCAGGGCCTCGAGCAGCTCCATCCGGCCCTGCGTCTTCAGGACGTAGCCGCGCGCGCCCGCGCGCAGCGCCTGGAACAGGTAGGCGCTGTCCTTGTGCATGGTGAGCACGATCACCCGGGAGCGGGGCGAGACGCGCAGCACCTCCCGGGTCGCGTCCACGCCGTTCAGGCCGGGCATGGACACGTCGAGCAGCACGAGGTCGGGCGTGTGCCGGCGTGCCAGCCGGATGGCCTCGCGGCCGTCTCCGGCTTCTGCCACGACCTCGAACTCCCCGGGAGGCAGGAGGGCCGCGAGCCCTTCGCGGAACATCCGGTGGTCGTCGGCGATCAGGACTCGAGTGGGCATGCCGGCTCCCCCAGGGGGATGCGCATCACGATCTCGGTGCCTTGCCCCGGCTCGGAAGCGAACGTCACGGTGCCGCCGTGCCGCTCGATGCGATCGCGAAGGCCTTCGAGGCCGATCCCGTGCCGCCCCCATCGGGCGAGCGCCCCGCTCGGCTCGAAGCCGCAGCCGTCGTCGTGCACCCGGCACTCGACGAGCCGGCGGGAGCGCCGCACCCGCACCACCACCCAGGTGGCCCGCGCGTGACGAGCGGCGTTCGAGAGCGCCTCCTGCGCGGCCCGATAGATGGCCGTCTCGATCTCCCCCGGCAGCCGGCCGTGCGTGCTGCCCGCGACGGTGACGCGCATGCCGGCGCGGCGGGCCACGCCCTCGCCCAGGAACTCCAGGGCGGGCAGGAGCCCGAGGTCGTCGAGGAGCACGGGGCGCAGCTCGTGCGCGACGCGGCGGATCTCGTCCTCCACCTCCAGGAGCAGATCCGTCACCTGATCCAGGCGGGGCGCGGCGCCGGGGGCCAGGTAGGGACGCACGGCTTCGAGGGCCACGTGCACGGTGGCGAGGAGCTGTCCGGCCTCGTCGTGCAGCTCGCGGGCGATGCGCCGGGCCTGGGCCTCGAGCCGTTCCTCGGACTGCCGCAGCACCTCGTTCACTTCGGTCGCCCCGCGATGATGCTGCTCGAAGACCACGAGGCACTCGCGCATGAGGCCCTCGATCCGCCGCAGCACCGCTGCTCGGCCCAACGCGTCGCTCGGGAGCAGGGGCGCCGTCGCCCGCCACAGGAGCGGCACCACATCCGTCAGACCGGCGCCGCTCGCCAGCGCGGCGGCACCGAGGTCACGTGCCGCTCGCCACGCGCGCTCGTCTCCTTCTTCGAGAGCGACACAGCGCTCGACGGCACGGCGGCATCGCTCCTCGAGGCACGGGCCCGCGCCCGGCGCCGATCCGCCCTTCTCGGCCGCTCCGGCCGCGACGTCGCGCGCGCCTTCTTCCCCGGCAGTGGAGAGTGGCTCTGGCTCCGCATCGAGACCCGGCATGGTCCGACTCCCCCTCACTTCGAGACGCGGCCACGCTTCACCTTCAGATGACGGCCTCCACTGTGGGGTTTGCCTCCCGCAGACACTCGTCACGTGACTGCGCGGAGGCGACGGCGCGCGCGCTGCCGTATGGCGCCCGCGTCACGAACAGAAGCGTGGGGCCCGCTCGGGTCGAGCGTGTCAGGTTCCTGTGGAACCTCCGCGAGCGCTTCCATGCACCTCTCGGCCACCGCAACCGGGAA
This sequence comes from Candidatus Eiseniibacteriota bacterium, assembly GCA_033853925.1. Taxonomy (GTDB): domain Bacteria; phylum Eisenbacteria; class RBG-16-71-46; order RBG-16-71-46; family RBG-16-71-46; genus JANXPZ01. Next base: position 17,119 of record JAWOLC010000185.1, on the reverse strand, counting down.
GGGCGCGACTGCCTCGCCCGGCCCCTGTGGCGTCAGGGACTCGTCCAGGGGGCGGCGGTTCGGGCGGGGCGAGAGGCGGCCTCCCTCGGGCGCCGGCGCGGTGCCGCCTCGCGGGTCTTCTCGCCCTTGGCGCCCCGCCGGGTCGGCGCACCTCGGTCGAGTCCGCCCGCATCCAAGCGGAGAATCTCACGGCCGCCCACCGGGGGAACCACAAGGAAGGGGGCTGCACCATGAGTGTCCACCTCGCCCACGGAGCGTGGTCTTCGCGAGGCGGCCCTCCCGAGCCCCCTTCGCGCCCTTCCTGCGGGGCCCGCGCCGCGTGGGCCGGCCGGAGCCGGGCGTGCGCCGCGCTGGCCGTCCTCGTCGTCGCCCTCGCTCCCGCGGCGCGCGCCGGTGACTACTACGTGGACAACGCCAATTCGGCCTGTTCGGATTCGAGCGCGGGCACGCAAGCGAGTCCCTATTGCACGATCTCGGCCGCCCTGGTCGCCCACCACGACCCGGGCACGACGATCCACGTGCTGCCCGGGGTGTACCGGGAGACCGTGTCGCTGCCCGACTCCGGCCTCGCCTCGAGCCCGATCACGATCCAGGCGGAGAGCACGACCGCGAATCCCGTGGTGATCGACTGCGCTGACGACTACTCCGCCCCGTCGCTCTGGAGCGCGGTCGTCGGCGACGTCTGGCTCGCCGCGAGCGTCACCTGGTCACCGCGCCAGGTCTTCGCCGACAGCACCCGGCTGTCGGCGGCGACGGTGGCCCCGGATTCGCTGCCGCCCGGCAGCTTCCTCTACGTCCCCGGCACGGGCCTCTACGTGAACGTCGGCGGGGGCAGCCCGGCCGCGCGCCGAGCGGCCGTGGGGCGGCGGAGCTACGGGATCCAGAGCAACGGCGAGTCGTGGGTGACGATCGACGGCTTCACGGTCCTCCGCGCCGAGACCTACGGCATCCTCTTCGACGGTCCCCTGACCGGCGCCGTGGCGACGCACGACACCGTGCGCTGGTCCTTCGACGCCGGCATCTACGCGGAGAACTGCTGGGCCCTGCACATCGCCGGAAACGTCTCGACGGACAACGGCAACCACGGCATCGCCCTCCTCCTGGGCACGACGGGGTGCACGATCGCGAACAACGAGTGTGCGCGCAACGTGACCACCCCGGGCGCCCTGGTCGCCTGCGGCATCATGGTGAGCGCCTCGCCCGGCAACGTGGTGAGCGGGAACCTGCTGCACGACAACGACGACGAGGGGCTGCAGTTCCAGAACGGCGCGGACGGCAGCGTCTCCCTGCAGAACCGGGCCTGGAACAACAACGATCACGGCTTCGACGACCTGAAGGACCGTGGCGTCCTCCATGTCGGCGACGACGCCTACGGGAACCGGCGGGCCGGATTCGTGATCGACGGCGGCAGCGTTGACGACTCCCTGTTCGACTGCATCGGCGTGGTCAACGGCCTCCAGGGCGGCTACGACCTCTGGGTGGACTCGACCTCGACCGCCGGGTTCGTGTCCAACGATAATCTCTTCTGGAACCCGAACGGCGAGTCGGTGGTCCGCTACGGGAAGACGGACTACGCCAGCGTCGCGGCCTACTCCGCGGTGAGCGGCCAGGACACGCGGACACTCGAGGCCGACCCGCTCTTCGTGGATCCCATGAACGGCGACTTCCGCCTGGGGCCTGGTTCGCCGGCGATCGACGACGGGAACTCGGGCGTGCCCTACTGGCCCGCGACCGACGCCCTGGGGCACCCGCGCGTGGACGACCCGGCCACGCCCAATCGCGGCCTGGGGCCGATCGCGTACGCCGACCGGGGAGCCCTCGAGTACGTACCCGGCTCCGGCACCGCCCCCTCGAGCGTCGTGCCGGCGATGAACCACGTGATCGTCGTGGTGATGGAGAACCATTCGTACGACGAGGTGCGGACCGCGCCGTACACGGCCAGCCTCATCCGGCGCTCCGCCTCGTTCTCCCAGTCGTACGGCGTGGCGCATCCCTCGCAGCCCAACTACCTGGCGCTCTGGTCGGCCTCCACCCAGGGCGTGACCAGCGACGCCTGCCCGCCGCCGGGTTCCCCCTTCGCCGACGAGAACCTGGGCCACGCCGTCGCGGCCGCGGGCCTGACCTGGAAGGCGTACGCCGAGGACCTGCCGGCGGTCGGCGACACCGTCTGCGACGCCGTCGATTCGCCGGGCGGAGCGCTCTACTCGCGCAAGCACGATCCCTGGATGGATTGGGCGAACGTGGATCACGACAACGCGGTGCCCTTCACCCAGCTCGCGGCGGACATCGGCGCGAACGCCCTGCCCAACCTGGCCTTCGTCATCCCGAACAACTGCGACAACACCCACGACACCGGCTGCCCGGTGGACACGGGCGACGTCTGGCTCGCGAGCCACCTGCCGGCCATGATCTCGGCGGTGGGCCCGTACGGACTGGTCATCCTCACCTGGGACGAGGACGACGGCACCGCGGGCAACCAGGTGCTCACGGTGTTCGCCGGCCCCGCGGTGAAGCCCGGCTACGTCTCCACTCAGCTCGTCAACCACTACTCGGTCGTGCGCACGATCTGCCAGGCGCTGCAGATCGCGCCCTTCGCCGCCGCCGCCACCGCGCACGACATCGTCGGCGTGTGGAACGACTCCACGACCAGCGTGCCGCCGGGTCCGGGCCTCAGTCTCGGCCTGGCCTGGCCGAACCCCTTCCGCCAGAGCATGGCGGTGAGGCTCTCGCTGCCCGCTCCGACCTCCGTGTCGGCCCAGGTCTTCGACATCGCCGGCCGGCACGTGAAGACCCTGGCCTCGGGCGTCATGAGCGGATCGGTCGTGATCCGCTGGGACGGCTCCGGGGACGACGGCAGCACGGCCCGCCAGGGCATCTACCTCCTGCGCGTCCAGGCCGGAGGCCTGACCGCCGTGCGCAAGCTCGTGCGCGTCGAATAGACGCCCGGAGCCCGGGCGCTCGGATCCCGCTCGGCGGAAGAGGGCTCCGCCCGGCGCGCCTCCCGCCGCTCAGCGCGCCAGGAGAGCCGAGACCGCGAGCACCAGCAGCGCCGCCAGCGCGTTCACGGCCAGCGCGAAGAGCAGGGCGGCGTACGCCAGCGCCTGCCAGCCCGCGAGGGCCGCGACTCCCCGACCCAGCACGTCGGTCCACCCGAGCGTGGCCAGGTTCGCCGCGAGGAGGAGGAGGGCGAGCGTCACGAAGCCGGCGAGGGCGCCCTCGAGATCTTCGGCGCTCAGGGACACGGAGCTGCCGACGCTGAAGGCGAGGTAGAGGAAGAGCCAGGCCCGCCAGTCGCCCAGGCGGGCGGGGGCGAGCAGGGCGGCGAGTCCGGCGCCCGCCCCGGCCGCGGCATGGCGCAGCAGCGCGACCTGGCCGCCGAAGGAGCGCGGCAGCTCGCCGGGCCAGGCAGCCGCCCGCATCCGGGCGAGCGCCTCCGCGCCCAGCAGCCAGCGCGCGGCCACGACGAGGAGCAGCGTGCCGAAGAGGATCGGGCCCACGCCGATGAAGAAGTTGCCCGCCTGCTGGTAGAGGTTCCGGCGATCGTAGGCGTGCCGCACGTAGCCCAGGCAGCCGTCGCGCGCCGGGCGGCCGAACAGCTTCATCTCGGTGATGCGATGGGCGAAGAGCAGGCAGAACACCGCGTGTCCCAGCTCGTGCGCGGCGGTGCCCAGCCAGCCGAAGAGCAGGTAGTAGGCCCGCCCCAGGTATCGGCTCGCGCGCCCGCTCACGAAGCCCGAGAGCAGGTGGAGCGCGAGGCCCAGCGCCAGGCCCGGCGCCAGCAGCAGGGCGAGCTGGGAGGCGGTCGCGAGGCACGCGGACCCCACGTAGGCGAGAGCCGCGCCCGCCCCGCTCATCCTGGCTGCGCGGTCACGAGATCGCGAGCCGCGCCTCGGGCAAGGCGATGTCGGCCGAGGTCACGCACCTCTTCCGGCTCCAGGGCGGGAGGATCGTCGAGCACCGGGGAGTCCCCGATCGGGTGGGCATGATGCGGCGGCTCGGCCACCATCCGCAGCCGCAGCGAAGGACCGTCTGATCAGGCGAGCGCTCCCGGCTCCCCTCGCGACAGCGCCCGCGCCAGCTCGGCGGCCACGCGGGCGTTGTCGCGCAGGAGCGCCAGGTTGCTCCGCACCGTCGCTCCGCCCGTCAGCTCGCGCAGCCGCTCGAGCAGGAACGGCGTGACCTCGCGCCCCCGCAGGCCGCGCTCGGCCGCCTCGGCGAGCGCGCTCTCCAGCGCGGGCTCGAAGACCTCGCGCGGCAGCTCGTCGGCCGCGGGAATCGGGTTGGCGACCAGCACGCCCGTGCCGAGGCCCAGCTCCCAGTGGGCGGCCACGGCGCGGGCCGCGTCCTCCGGCGAGTCGCAACGCCGATCCACGCGCGCACCCCCCGCACGCCGGTAGAAGGCGGGGAATTCGTCCGTGCCGAGGCCCAGCACTGGCACGCCCAGGGTCTCGAGCATCTCCACCGTGCGGGGCAGGTCCAGGATCGCCTTCGCGCCCGCGCACACCACCGCCACGGGGTAGCGGGCCAGCGCGACCAGGTCGGCCGAGACGTCGCCGCTCTCGGCCGCGTCGCGATGCACGCCGCCGATGCCGCCCGTGGCGAAGACGCGGATACCGGCGCGCGCCGCGAGGAACATCGTGGCGGCCACGGTGGTCGAGGCGGCGAGCCCGCCGGCCACGACCGCGGCGAGATTCCCCGGGTTCACCTTCACCACCTCGCGGGCGGCGGCCAGCCGCTCGAGCTGCTCGCGCGCGAGGCCCACCCGAGCCACGCCGTCGAGGATGCCGATCGTGGCCGGGGTCGCCCCGTACGCGCGCACGATCTCCTCCAGCTCGCCCGCGATCTCCAGGCCCTGGGGCGGCGGCAGCCCGTGGGTGACCAGCGTGGTCTCGAGCGCCACCACCGGCGCGTGGCGCTTGAGCGCGCGCGCCACCTCTCCCGCTACGAGCAGGTGCTCCTTCATGCCTCGCTCCTCACGTGCGCCCCCCGCCGGAGGGCTCGGGCCGCGGCGAGCGCGCGAACCACTCCTCCCGGCGCCGCCGGGCGGTCTCGGGGGTCGCGGCCAGGAGCCGCGCCGCGCCCCAGTCCTCGAGCGCGAACGAAGCCGACACGACGCCGCGCTCGAGGGCGCCGGCCACCTCCTCGCCCAGCAGCCGCCCCGCCAGGTAGCCGCCGGCGAAGGCGTCGCCGGCCCCGGTCGGATCCACGAAGCTCGTGGCTCGCGGCGCCCAGCGCCACGTCTCGCCGCTGCCCGCGTCGAAGAACAGCCCGCCTCGCGCTCCCTGCTTGAGCAGGACGTGGCGGAGCCGGCCGCCCGCGAGCCGCCCCAGCGCGGTCCGCGGGTCGGCGGCCGCGCCCTCGAGCTGCAGCTCCTCGTCGCTGACGAAGAAGAGGTCGGCGAGGGCCAGCGCCTCGCGCCACTCGCCGAGGCTCTCCTCGCGCACCGGATCGTGCGGGTCCAGCGACACGAGCGCGTCGCGGCGCCCGGCCAGGGCGCGCAGGAGCGGCGCCTGGCAGGCGAGCGGCGCCGGGGTGAGGTGGTAGGCGCGGGCGCCGAGGAAGCGCGGCCCGAGGTCCGCGGGCTCGGGCGAGGCGTCGGCGTGGCTCGCCGCCCCCAGGCGGTGCACGACCCGCCGCGCGAGCGGCTCGTAGAGGAGCCAGGTGCGCAGGCCCGGCCGGCCCAGGGGGCGGAGACCCGAGAGATCCACGCCCCGCTCCTCGAGCGCGTGCAGCGTGCGCGCAGGATAGTCGTCGCCCAGCGGCGCGACGATGGCCACGCGGATCCCCCACAGCGCCGCTCCCAGCGCCGCGTAGAGCATGGCCCCGCCCGGCTCGCCCATGCGGGTGGTGCCGTCGGCGAACACCACGTCGTCCACGATCAGGTTGCCGAGGCAGACGAGATCGAGGCTCACGCGAGGGCGCGGAAGGCGCTCGCCACGGCCTGGGCGCGCTCACCGTCGAGAGGATTCGCCCAGAGCCCGTCCCGCTTCACGAACGAGCCGACGATGAAGCCCTCGGCCAGCGGGTAGGCCGCGAGGTTCGCGGGGGTGACCCCCGAGCCGACGAGCGTGGGGATGCCCACCGAGGCGGCCACGGCCTCGACCTCGGCGGTGTCGGCGGCCCGGGCGGTGACCGGGCCCGTGACGATCACCCCGTCCGCGAGAAAGAACTCGGCCGCCCGAGCCGTCTCGACCAGATCCACGTCGGCCGTGAGGGCGTGGGCCGAGTGCTTCTTCTTCACGTCGGCGAACACCCGCACCGCCTCGGCGCCGATCGCCCGGCGGTAGCGGAGCAGGTCGCCCGCCCCGGCCTCGATCACGCCCTCGTCGGCCACGTGGGCGAAGACGAAGCCTTCGACGCGGACGAAGGTCGCGCCGCAGGCGTGCGCGACCGCCAGCGCCTCGCGATTCGCCCCCGCCAGCACCTGCACCCCGAGCGGCAGGGCCACGTCGCGGCGCACCGCCAGGCCCACGGCGGTCATCGCCGCGACGATCTCCGGTCCGACCGCGCCCTTCAGATAGGGGCGGTCGTGCATGTTCTCGATCATGAGGGCCGTGTAGCCCGCGTCGCGGTAGGCACGCGCCTCGGCGATCGCCGTCTCGACGACCCGCTCCAGCCCCGCGCCGGCCGCGGGCGTGCCCGGCAGGGCGCCCACGTGCAGCATGCCGATCAGCGCGCGCCGCTCGCCGAACAGGCGGCGCATGGTGTCGTGTCGGTCCAGGGCGGCGGCTCCTTTCCGGTCGGAGGCTTCAGGTCCGGGGCAACGGCGCATGATACCTCACGCCGCCCTCGGCCTCCGCAGGTTGATCGCGAGCCCGCCCGCGCCGATCAGGAGGAAGATCGCCGCCTGCACGGCCGTGCGGTACTCGGGCGGCGACTTCTGGAAGGCGAACCACAGGAACAGGCCGCCGAGGGCGACGAAGGCGAAGTAGACGAGGACCATCACCCGCCGCGCCCCCGCGCGCGCCTCGGCGCTGTCGCGGCCGAACGAGCGGTTGAAGGCCAGGAGCCCGAAGGCCGCGACGACATCGAGCCCGATGAAGAGCAGCCAGAAGAGGAGCGAGCGGGCGCCGGCGAGCGGCGTGCCGACCGCCGGCTTGAGGATCCGCTCGTAGAGCGCGCCCCCCACCGAGGAGCCGATCAGGGAGCCGATCACGCCGTAGAGGAACGAGTAGCCCATGTAGACGGCCTTGCGGTCCGCGGGCGCCACGAGCCCGATGAAGCTGTAGTACTTGGGGTGCGCGGTCATCTCCCCGATCGCGAAGACGGCGATCCCCAGCACCAGCATCCAGGCCCCCTGCGAGAAGGCCAGGCAGAGCATGCCGGCGCCGGCGATCAGCATGCCCACGATCATGGTGGGCAGCGCCGGCCGCTCGCGCACGACGCGGCTCACGACCACCTGGAGCAGGATGATCATGCCGGCGTCGATGACGGTCACGTGCTCGGCGTCGAAGACGAAGCGGACGTTCAGGCCCACGGCGTGGAGCAGCGCCGTCACGGCCCGGCTCACCGGCTCGCGGTCCACGAAGTCGCGGAGGTACCAGAGGACGGAGCCGAATTGCTGGAAGTAGAGCACCCAGAAGCCGGAGTAGATGACGATCATCAGCACGAAGCGCGCGTCGCCCAGCACCTCGGCCGCGCCCGCCAGGACCTCGCGGATCGTCTTCCGGCTGGCGGGCATGGGCGGGTCGCGGTAGAGGAACACGGCGGGCAGCAGCATGGCGGCGGCGTAGGCGGCGGAGGCGGTGAAGACCGCCTGCCAGGAGAAGCCCTTGAGCCAGCTCACCACGAGCGGCGCGGTAAAGGCGCCGACGTTGATCATCCAGTAGTAGATCCCGAAGCCGATGGCCGACGTGCGCTCGTCCGTCGTGCGGGCGATCGTGCCCGAGATGATCGGCTTGAAGAGCCCGGCGCCCACCGCCATCAGGAGCAGCGCCAGGAAGACGAGCGCATAGGCCGAGACGTGCCCCGAGGCGAAGTAGCCGATGGCCAGCAGGGAGAAGGCGAGCAGGAGCATGCGCCGGTAGCCGTAGCGGTCGGCCAGCGCCCCGCCCAGGATGGGGATCACGTAGGTGGCGGCGTAGACGATGCTCTGCAGGAAGCCCACCGCCGATTCGCTGAAGCCCAGGCCGCCATCCGCGATCCGGTTGGTGAGGTAGACCGCCAGCACGGACATGAGGCCGTAGTAGGCGGCGCGCTCGAACAGCTCCATCACGTTCGCGATCCAGAAGGTGCGCGGGAAGTCGCGGGTCAGGCTGACCTTCATCGGGCCTCCGGGAAGAGCAGCGCCCAGGGACGTGGCGGGACCGGCCGTGGCGGAGCCGACGTCACGACGACGTGAGCCTGCGGAGTCTACAACAGGGACAGGGGCCGCGCCCGGGCGCGGGAGGAGCCGGAGCGGCCGAGAGCCGCCGGCAGGAGCGCCCCGCCGAGGCCCACGACGAAGAGGTACTCCTTGTTCCGGAGGTGGCTGACCCGGCCCACCTTCTCTCCCCGCGGGTTGTAGATCCCGATCTGCGCGCCGACGTAGCGCTTGAAGTCCACCGCCACGCTCCGCACCTCGCCGACCTTGCCGAGCAGCGCGGTCATCTCCTCGCGCGACAGGTGGCCCTCGTCGTTGAAGGAGACGATCGCCCAGCGACAGCGCAGCGACCGCACCACGCGCTCGAGCGCCGCGCGGATGCGGGGCCGGGAGTTGAAGTCGCTGGCATAGCCGCGGCAGTCCACGCGCTTGCAGGCCGTGCCGTAGACCTCGGGCTTGTCCCAGCGCACCAGCGTCTCCCAGACGTGGTAGTTGCCCAGGTAGCGGTGCTGGTTGTAGGGCGGGTCGAGGTAGGCGAGGTCGGCGGCGAAGCACGTCGCCGCGTCCACGGCGTCGAGTCGGTACGCCTCCCCGGGACCCGGGAGCATCTCGGGCACGCGCAGTTCGAGATCGTTGAGCGCCCGCGGGGCCCAGGTCTTGAGGTAGGCCATCTGCACGCCGGTGGTCGAGTCCACGCGGTCGGCCGCCTCCATGAGCGAGACGAGCAGGACCGCCTCGAGGTCGGGCTCCAAGCCGAGCCCGGCGATGCGCTCGCGGATCGCGTCCACCCGCGCCCCGTTCCTGGGGTGGAAGAAGCGCGAGCGCTCGCAGAAGGTCGCGGTGAAGTAGCCCGCCGCGCCCTTCAGCCGGTTCAGCTCGCGCACGAGACGCTCGGCGTCGCGTCCGATGCGATCCCGGTTGGCCGCCACGTAGCAGCGCGCCAGGGTCTCGGCGTAGCACAGGTGGTCGTTGGCGATCACGTAGTGCCCGTCGCGCTTGAGCGCGTGCCCGACCCGTGCCGTGCCGGAGAAGAGATCGAGCACGGTGCGGACCCCGGACAAGCGGCGGACGATCGCCAGGATGCGCGGCACGAGCAGCCGCTTCGAGCCGAGGTACTTGATCACGCTGCCGGCTCGCGCGCCGCGATCGGTCGCGCGTCACGCCCGGAGTCGCCGCCGAACAGGCGCTGGATGGGCAGCAGCGCCAGCGGGATCACGGCCGGAAAGGCCAGGTAGAAGAGCCGGCCGATGTTCGCCCAGACGAGGTTCGGCACGATCACGGCGAAGGGAATCAGGAACGAGAGCCGGAAGAGGGGATGGCCCCACTGGCGGCGCCGCACGAGGATCACCCAGCCCCAGAGCGCCAGGATCCACAGCAGGCCGAAGGCGAGGCCCCCGTCGGTCAGGACCCAGCCCAGTCGGCCTCTGGAGGTGACGAGCAGCCGCAGGTTGTCCAGCGTGTCCGCGACGCCGTAGTTCCATCCCATCCTGGTGGGAAACAACACGAGCCGGAAGACGAGGTAGGCCACGAGGCCCGGCAGGCAGAGGAGGAGCCGGCGGGCCCGAGTCGCCATGCTGCTCCGCAGCGCCAGGATCGGCACCAGGACGTAGGCCGTGGATTCGCGCGCGAACATGCCGACGAGCACGGTCAGAGCAGGCCCGCGTTCCAGCCGCGCAGCACGCAGACGACCGCCGCGGCCAGGAAGAAGAAGGAGAGCGCGTCCACCATGGGCGCGCCCGTACTGCGCCGCGTCACCCCGGGGGCCGCCGAGGGCGACGTCGTGGATGTCCTCCTTCGTGACCGAGAAGTAGACGCTCGGGATCGCCGCGTTCAGGCAGAGGAGGAAGACGAGAAGCCGACGGAAGACGACCGCTCGGTTCATCGCAGCGCTCCTGGGCGATTTCCTCGTGCCGTGCCGGCGATCCGGAGCCTCACGCGCCATCCAGGCTCGGGAGTTGTCGGCTCATTCTAGTCCGGCGAGCGGCCGGTTCACCAGGATCGACCCGCGAGCGGCGGGGCGCCTGCGCTCGATATGGCTGACCCCGTGACGGCACGCCGCCTTCACCCGCCGTTCGGGAGAGGTTACTGTGACGAGGGTTCGCCGCCCTTCACCCCTGGCGTCGGAGTCGCCAATGGCATCCGGATCCCATGCTCCGTCCGCTCCCGCAGCCAGCCGGACGGGAGGCGCCGCGGCGCTCGCCCTGCTGGCGGCGCTCGCGGTGCTCCTGGGATGCCTGGTGGCCGTGGCGATCGCGCGCCCGCGCCTTGCCGGTTTGGACGAGTACGACTACGTGGACGTGGCCCGCCATGTCGCCCGCGGCGACGGGCTGGTCCAGAGCACGCTCGGCTACAACGCCGCGCGCTTTCCCGTCGAGGGCACTTGGCCGGTGCCCTTCGTGGCGCAACCGCCCCTCTATCCGAGCCTCGTGGCCGGCCTCATCCGCGTGGGGGCCGAGCCCTTGCGCGCCGGGATCCTCGTCTCGGTCATCTCGCTCGCGCTCGTCTGCGCGTTCGGCTTTCTCCTCGCTCGCACGCTGTGGGACACGAGGGCAGGCGTGATGGCTCTCGTGCTGCTCGTGCCCGCCACCGCAGCCACGGGTGCGGCCCTGCACGCGCTGAGCGACCTGCCGGCCATGGCCCTGTTGCTCCTCTCGGCCTGGCTCGAGGCGCGCCATCTGGCGAGTCCCGGTTCGTCAGTCGGGCCCTCGTGGGCGCCCTTCGCCGCCGGGTTGGCCTCGGGCTTCGTGTTCGCCACACGCTACTTCCTCGCGCTGGCACTGCCCCTCGGCGTCGTCTTCTTCCTTCTGCGTGGCCGCTGGCTCCGGCGCCTCCTGGACGCGGCCGCATTCGTGCTGGGCTGGCTGATCGCCGCCGCGCCCGTCATGCTCCGCAGCCTGGCGCTGACGGGGTCCGCGCTCGGGCCCGAGAGGAACGCGTCCCATGTCTCGCTGCGCGAGAACCTCGCGCAACTCTCGGGCGGCCTCCTGGGCTCGCCCTCGCGCGCGGCGATCGTCGCCGTGGGCGTGGGGCTCGGGGTGGCGATCGTGGCGCGCGCCGCCCGCCGGGGTGGCCTGCGCCCGATGGTCGGCGGAGCGCGGGCGCTGCCGCTCACTTGGGCCCTCGCCTACCTCTTGGGGCTCGTGCTGCTTCGGACCCATGTCTACTTCGACGTCATCGGCTTCAGGCTATTGGCCCCGGGGCTGACGCTCGCGGCGGTGGCCTTCGCTCCCGTCGCGGCGCAGGCGTGGCCGACCCACACGGCGCGGCTGCAGTGGACGCCGCTCTCTTGGCGCTCGCCTGCGCCGCGGTTCCGTTGGCGCACCTGGCTCGCGGTGGCCGGATCACCGACGCGCAACGGATCTCCGGCTCCCCGCGGCTGTCGTGGATCCGTGACCATACGGGCCCGGACGATCTCGTGATCGGCGACAACGCGGTGGACGTGCCCTGGTATTTCCGCGGGCCCGACGGGGGGCCTCGGCCCGCTGCCGCGATCTCGGCGTCGCCCTATATGCAGCCGGTCACGGCGCCGATGCTTCTCGATTTCGCGCATCGCCAGCGCGGACGCTTCGCGAACATCTATCTGATCCTCAGACGAGGCTGCACTGGCGGGGGCAGGTGGCCCTATGGCCCGTTCGTCAACGGGCTCCTGCGCGGGCAGGACATCCCCGGGCTGCGATCCGTCGCGATGCTCGACGATGCTCTCGTGTTCCGGCTCGAGCCGGAGCGCGGGGGATCACCCTGATCGGGCGCAGCGTGATGCGCGGGCGCCTCCGAGCCGACGGGTCGGGACGCCGAATGGCCAGACCTTCCCTCGGCGGTTCTTCCTCGTCCGCTCGCCTCGGCTCGAAGCCGCCGTGCCCTGAGCGTCGCGGCACTCACTGCGCTCGCGCGCTTCTCCACCACTCGTCCACCTTCGCCTCCACTTCGGGCCGGCTCCCGACGGGCTCGGGGTAGCCGGGCTTCCAGGTGGCGTCGATCCCCAGCGGCCCCCGGCAGGCGAGCCAGGCGCCGCGCGTCTCGACGGCCGCCGGCACCACGTCCCGGGCACAGTCGAAGCGGGTGAAGACACCCCACAAGAGCAGCTCGTCGTCGTCCAGGGGAACGTCCTCGCTCACCGCCACGATCAGCTTCGCGGCCGCATACTCGGGGCGACGCACGAGCTTCTCCACCACCTGACGGCCCGGCGTCGCCACGGCCCCTGGCACAGCGAACGAGCCTGTCGGGGGAGTTGCGGTCGACACGGCCGGCGCGCTCGCCATGCTCCCGCCCACCGGCCCTCTCACCTGCACGACGAGCATCGCCCCCCAGGCCAGCCGGCTCGCCGCGATGCGCTCGTCGAGCGCGCGCGGGTCGGGCAGGTCGCGCGGCGTCGCGACCGGAGCGCGATCCAGCTTGGTCTGCGCGTCGAGCACCATCTTGCTGCCCAGGTTCATGGTGTAGGAGGTGAAGTCGAGCGTGTCGAGCGGCACGCCGGGGACGAGCAGGAAGTCCCCCGCCGGATCGAAGTTGCGCGCCAGCGCCGCGAACACCGCGGCGCGGTCGCGCGGGTTCACGTCGGCATCCACCAGCACGATCACCTTGCTGAGCGAGAGCTGCCCCGTCCCCAGCAGGCCGAGCGCGGTCTTCTTTCCCTCCTTCGCGAAGCGGTTCTCGACCGCCGCCACGAGCAGGTTGTGGAAGCCGGCCTCGAAGTACGCCCACAGGTCGCGGATCTCGGGATGGATCAGCTTCAAGACGCCCGTGAACATCTCCTGCACCGCCTCGCCCATGAACTTGTCCTCCTGGGGCGGCTTGCCGACGACGCTGGCCTGGAAGACGGCGCCGGGGCGATGCGTGACCTCGCGCACGTGGAAGACGGGAAACGGGGCGGCGTGCGAGTAGTGGCCGAAGTGATCGCCGAAGGGCCCCTCGAGGCGGCGCTCGTCTGCCGGCACCGAACCCTCGATCACGAACTCGGCGTCCGCCGGCACGCGCAGCGGCAGACTCCGCGCGGGCGCCAGCCGCGTGGGCGCGCCGCGCAGGAACCCCGCGAAGGCCAGCTCGTCCACGCCCTCGGGCAGCGGCGCCACGCTGGCCAGGAGCAACGCCGGGTCGGCGCCCACGGCCACCGCCACGGGCAGGGCCTCGCCGCGCTTCGCGGCCGCGTGGAAGTGGAAGCCCCCGCCCTTGCCGATCTGCCAGTGCATGCCCGTCGTGCGCTCGTCGTAGACGTGCAGGCGATAGACGCCGAGGTTGCGCGCCTTCGTCTCGGGATGCTCGGTCAGCACCAGGGGAAAGGTGAGGAAGCGCCCGCCGTCTCCGGGCCAGAGCCGGAGGATCGGCAGGCGCGAGAGATCGGCCCCGAGGCGGCGTGCCTGCGCCGGGCCGCGAGCGACGAGCTTGGGCCGCATGGCGAGGAGCCGGCCGAAGCTCGCGCGGCGAGCCCAGAGGTCGGCGAGGCGGCGCGGCGGCACGGCGCGGGCGAGAGCCTCCAGCTCGACGCCGACGGCGGCGGGCGCGCGGCCGAGCGCCCATTCGATCCGCCGCTCGGCGGCCAGCACGTTCACGGCCAACGGGAAGGAAGCGCCGCGCACGCGCTCGAAGAGGAGCGCCGGCCCTTGCGTCTTCGCCTCGCGGCAGGCGATCTCCGTGACCTCGCCGTCCCAGTCCACCTCGCGCGCGACGCGCAGGAGATCGCCGCGGCGCTCGAGATCGGCCAGGAAGTCGCCGAGCGAGCGGAAGCCGCTCATCGCCGGGGTCCGAGGCCCGCGGGTCGCGAGCGCGCGCGTGAGGTAGCGCGCGCGCGGCGGGTCACGGCGACGCGGAGCGCGCTCACTCCAGCTCCTCCTCGCGCCAGCCGGGTCCCGCGGCCTCGCCGAGCAGGGCGAGGAGCTTGCTCGTGAAGCCCGCGACCAGGTCGTCGAGTGTCTTCGGCTCGCCGTACCAGGGCGGCGAGATGGGCGTCACGATCACGCCCTCGCGCGAGAGCTTGTGCATGCTCTCGAGGGCGATCGTGGAGAGCGGCGTCTCGCGCACGCAGAGGATCAGGCGCAGGCGCTCCTTGAGCGCCACGGCGGCCGCCCGGGTGATCAGCGAGTCGGCGATGCCGGCGGCGATCTTGGCCAGGGTCGAGACGGTGCAGGGCACGACGACGTAGGCGTCGTAGCGGTTGCTGCCCGAGGAGAAGGGCGCGGCGAGGTCGGAGTCGGCGAAGATCCGCTTCACGTGCGGCTCCAGATCCGCCGGCTTGAGGCCAGTCTCCGAGAACAGCACCTGGCGCGCCCAGTCCGAGAGCACCAGGTACTTCTCACCCGGGCAGCGCCGCACGAGGTCCACGCCGAAGATGCTGCCCGAGGCGCCGGTCATGCCGATCAGGTAGCGCGCCATGTCTCAGCCTCGAAGGTGGGAAGCGAGGATCAGCAGCAGGACGAAGAAGCTGACCCAGACGTTCACCTTGAAGAAGGCGAGGTCCACGTTCTCGGCCCAGTGCTGCTCGAGGAAGAGCAGCACGCCGGCCACGGCGAACAGCACCGCCATGGCCACGAGGCCGGCGAGGGACGGCGCTCCCGCGGCGAGCGTCCCACCGCCGCCGGCGACGAGGCCCGCTGCCCCGGCGCTCCCGAAGGCGAGCAGGTGAAGGAGCGCCGAGATCCGGAGCGCCTGCTTCCGTCCGAGCCGGACGACCAGGGAGTGGATGCCGTTCGCCCGGTCCGATGCCTCGTCGAGCGTCGAATAGATGATGTCGAAGCCGCTCCCCCAGAAGAAGGTGAAAGCGGCGAGCCACACGGCGACCCACGGCCGGGCGAGGTCGGGGTGGGCCGCCGCGTAGCCCGCGAGCGGCGCCAGACACATGCCCGCGCCCACGCCGAAGTGGCAGAGCGGGGTGAAGCGCTTGGCGAAGGGATAGGCGGCGAACACGACCACGGGAATGGCGGCCACCTTCAGATACCAGAGACGCGCGGGATCTAGCGCCCAGCAGGCCGCCAGGTAGGCGGCCAAGGCGCCAGCGAGCAACGTCCATGCTTCGCCCAGGCGCATGCGGCCGCTCGGCAGCTCGCGCGACCGGGTGCGCGGATTGAGCGCGTCCAGGCGATGGTCGATGAGCCGGTTGAGGGCCATGGCCGTGGTGCGCGCGCTCACCGCCGCGAGGGCGACGAGCAGCCAGCGGCTCACGCTCATCGCCCGCCCGCTCGCGCCGAAGATGCCCGCGAGGATGAGCGGCAGCGTGAAGAGCGTGTGCTCGAAGCGCACGAACGAGGCGTAGGTGCGCAGCCGGGCGACGGGCGAGATGGAGGCGGTCATGGGTGGCCAGGGCGCGGCGCCCGGACGCGAGTTCTCGAGCCCGGCGGCCGCAGGCAGGGGAGACTAGCCCAGGGGCTCCGGCGCCCGCTACCCGGGCGGCGCCGCATCCGCCACCCCGCGCGCCGCATCGGCGCCGCCGGCCGGCTCGCGCTCCGCGCCCTGAGCGAGCCCCACGCCGCTCAGAACCAGCGCCGCCGAGAGGAGAAAGCCCATCGGGAGCGGCTCCCTGAAGAGCGCCCACGCCATCACGGCCGTCGTGGGCGGCTGCAGGTTGGCCCACACCGCGGTCGCGGCGGGCCGCAGATGCTCGACGCCCCAGAACCAGATCACGTAGTTGAGGCACGACGTGAGCCAGGCCAGGTAGAGGAGGCCCGCCCAGCCGGCCGGGGTGACGGCCGTGAGATGGAAGCCGCGCAGCGCCACGAGGCCCACGGGCAGATAGAGGAGCGTGCCCGTGACCAGCGCTTCCGAGGTGACGAGCAGGGGACCGTAGCGGCGGGTGAGATCGCGCCCGGCGTACAGGTAGAGCGCCCAGCCCACGACCGCGCCGAGGACGAGCAGGTCTCCCGGAAGGGAGCCGCGAGCGAAGTGCAGCCCTCGCTGCAGGAGCAGCCCGAGCACGCCCGAGAAGGCGAGGGCCACGCCCGTGACCTGGCGCGGCGTCGGCCGCGTGCCGCGCAGCGCCGCGGCGAGCAGGATGATGGCCGGGGTGAGGGCGTAGAGGAGTGAGGCGTGCGAGGCGCTCGCCCATTGCATGGCATAGAGGAAGAGGGCCTGATTCGCGGGCACGGCGAGGAACCCGAGGAGCAGGATGCGGCCGCGGTCCTCGCGGCGGATGCGCTTGGCCGGGCGAAGGAGCCGCGTCGCCGGCCACAGCACGAGGCCCGCGAGAAGGAAGCGAAAGAGCGCGAGCACGAGCGGCGGGAAGTCGTGCAGCGTGGACTTGGCCACCAGGAAGGTGCCGCTCGAGATGAGGACGTTGAGCACGAGGGCCGGCAGCAACAGCGCGGGGCGACGGTGAGCCATGCGGGGCCACCCTAGGCTGCGAGGCACGAGGCGGCAAACCGTTCACCGCTCGTGACCCGTGCGCAGGGCGGCATGAAGCGCTGGTCTGCGGCGCCTCTCGGGCCGGAAAGGACGGAGCCCGGCATTCCAGTCACCCGGAGCCGGGCTCGATCGTCCTGCCCAACCGACTTGGTCTCGGTGTGGTCCGCTTCAGCCGACCGGCCCCCGATTACGGCCAACCTCCACGGTCCCGGTCACCGACCCTCGCCTGTCGTGCAGAGGCCTTGCGACCTCGACCGCGACCCATCGCAATGCTCGGACCACCGCGCGAGGAATCGAGCGGCGAGCGCCAGCCACGCGCCAGTCGCGGCTGACCGCGCTTGCCTGCCGCCACGGCGGGGACCGGGCCGGCGCGTGGACTGTCCACGTCGTTCTCGGCTCCGTCAGGGTGACGACGACGGACGCGGCAAGCGGGGCCCCGCCGAGGACCTGTCAGCTCGGCCAACGGGGCGTCGCCGGCGTGGACGCCGG
>JAWOLC010000184.1:0-36386 GCA_033853925.1 Candidatus Eiseniibacteriota bacterium | reverse complement strand
CGCCTTCGGGCTCGCGCCGCGCCGCGGGCGCCGAACCGCGCAGGTGCTCCGCCACGCGATCCGCCAGGGCGCGCGGCACGCCGGCGCGCGCGGCGATCTCGTCCGGGCTCGCCGCGGCCAGCGCCGCCACCGAGCCGACGGCCTTGAGCAGCGCGGCGCGCCGCGCGGGCCCCACGCCCGGCACGGCGTCCAGCGCGCTGCCGATGCGCGCGCGCCCGCGCAGCTTGCGGTGGTAGGTCAGGCCGAAGCGGTGCGCCTCGTCGCGCAGGCGCTGCAGCGCCCGCAGGGCCGGGCTGCGGCGCGCCAGGCGGAGCGGGCCGCCGCGCTCGCGCACCACGGTCTCCTCCCGCTTGGCCAGCCCGATCACCGGCACGGCGCGCGTGGCGACGCGCTCGAGCGCGCCGCGGGCGGCGCTCACCTGCCCCGCGCCGCCGTCCACCACGAGCAGGTCGGGCCGCGGCTCCTCGCCCGATTCGACTCGGGTCCAGTAGCGCTCCACCGCCTCGCCGATCATGGCGAAGTCGTCCGGGCCCGGCCGCCGGATGCGCATGCGCCGGTAGAGCCCCGTCCGCGCCCGGCCGTCCTCCGCCGCCACGACCGCGGCGACCGCGCCCTCGGCGCCCAGGTTCGAGACGTCGAAGCACACGATCCGCCAGGGGGGCTCGGCGAGCCCGAGGCTCTTCTGCAGCTCGAGCGTCTCCGGCGAGAAGCGCGCCCTCCGCCCCGCGCTGCGCGCCGCCAGGTCCTCGAGCGCGTGCGCGGCGTTCTTCTCGGCGACGAGCACCAGGCGGCGAGCCTTGCCCCGCTGCGGCAGGCGCAGCTCGACCCCGTGGCCGGCACGGCGCGAGAGCGCCTCGAGGGTCACCTCCGCCTCCGCGGGCGCCACGGCCATGACCAGGCGCCGGGGCACCGCGGCGCCCGCCAGATAGTGCTGGGTGAGGAACTGCTGCAGCAGCGCGGGGGCGTCGAGCGTGTCCGTCCGATCCAGCAGCCGCGTCTCCTTGCCGACCACCCGCCCGCCGCGGAGCAGGAGCGCCGCCACCGCGGCCCGGCGGCCGTGGCGCGCCAGACCCAGCACGTCCGTCTCGCGCCCGCTGGGGCTCACGACCTTCTGCGGCACGCGCGCCCGCTCGAGCAGGGCGATCTGATCGCGAAGCCGCGCGGCCTCCTCGTAGCGCCGCCCCTCGGCCGCCTCCCCCATCCGGGCCTGCAACGTGCGCAGCAGCTCGGCGTCCCGGCCCGTGAGGAAGAGGAGCAGGCCCTCGACGATCGCCCGGTAGGACTCGGGGGTGACGCCGGCCCGCGTCGTGCACGGACCGACGCAGCGCTTGATGTGGTAGTAGAGGCACGGCCGGTTGGCGCGCCGATAGTCCTCGAAGTTGCGGCAGGTGCGCACGGGGAAGATGCGCCGCACCTCCCGCAGCGTTCGCCGCAGGTGCTTCACGTCCGTGAACGGCCCCAGGTAGCGGGCGCCGTCGCTCCGCACCTGACGCGTGACCGAGAGGCGCGGGTACTCCTCCTGCACGCTGACCTTGACGTAGGGGAACGACTTGTCGTCCTTGAGCAGCACGTTGTAGTGCGGCTTGTGCTGCCGGATGAGCGTCGCCTCCAGCAGCAGCGCCTCCGCCTCGGTGTCCGTCAGGATGACGTCGAGATCGGCGGCCTCGGCCATCAGCTCGTCGAGGCGCGGGTGGGAATTGTCGCCGCCGAGGTAGGAGCGGACCCGACTCGCGAGGCTCTTGGCCTTGCCCACGTAGAGCACCGCGCCGCGGGCATCCTTGAACAGGTAAACGCCTGGCAGGGGCGGCAGATTGAGGACTTTTTCACTCAGGGCGCTCAAGAAGCCCTCCAGGGCACCATGGAGGATCACTCGAAGGAAACACACTACACCCCGTCACACCGAGGGCCAAGCGGCTTCTGCCGGCCGCCGGGGCTGCTCTCCCGCCGGACGGGAAGGGCGAGCGGCGGGGGCTCGGGGCGCAGCCCTCCGCACGGGACGACGGCTCTCCGCGCGCGCCAGCGGCTCACGGGACCTTGACACTGCCCGAGCGCGGGCCGTAACGTAGCCGCCTCTTTTCGCCCCCATGAGCCGACCCCAAGGAGGCTGGAATGCCGCATCACAAGTCCGCGGCCAAGCGCGTCACGACCAACGAGAAGGCCCGCCTCGCCAACGCGGCGGCCAAGACCCGCATGCGCTCGGCCCTGAAGGCCGTTCGCACCGCCGCGACCCGGGCGGAGGCCACGGCCGCCCTGAAGCAGGCCGTGTCCGTCCTGGATCGCACCGCGGCGAAGGGCATCATCCGCAAGGGGACGGCCAGCCGGCACAAGGCCCGCCTGGCGGCGTTCGCGGCCCGCTTGCCGGGCTGACGCGCCGGCCATGAGGCGCGTGGTGGCCGCGGTCCTCGCGGCCGGCATCTTCCTCGGCCCACTCTCGACGGCCGCCTGCGCCGGAGCACAGGCGGCCGATCCGTTCCCGTCCGTTGCCGGCGAGACGCCGGCGCACGTCTCGCACCGCTGGGCCTACGCCTCCATGCTCGGCGGCGCCGGGCTCGTGGGCCTCTCCTTCGTCCTCACCGATCGGGCGAATCGCGTCTACGCCGATTACCTGCAGGCCACGGATCCCGCGGAGGTGACGCGCCTCTACGACGAGGCCCAGCGCTACGACCGCTGGTCGGCGACCTCGCTCCTCACCGGCGAGGCCCTGTTCGCCGCCGGGGTCTGGCTGCGCTTCCTGCATCGCCCCGCGCCTCGGCGCGTCTCGCTCGAGGTGGAGCCGACCCGATGCGTCGTCTCGCTGCGCTTCTGATCCCGGCGCTGCTCCTCGGGACGGGCTGCACCTCCCGTCCCCACTCGAATCCCTTCGATCCGGCGAATCCGCAGACCGGCGGACGCCCCGCCGGCTTCGTGGCCCTGGCCGAGGAACGCGCGGTGCTGCTGAGCTGGCAAGCCGCTTCTTCGCCCCAGCTCGTCGGGTACCAGGCCTTCCGCCTGGCCCCGGGCGACACCGCCTACGTCGCCATCACGGACGTTCTCCCTCCCCAGCGCACGAGCGTGCAGGACCTGGGCCTGCTCGACGGCGTCCAGTACCGCTACCGGCTCTTCTTCGTCTTCGACCGGGGCCTCGGCGGCCTCCCGGCCGAGGACGTGGCCACGCCGGGGCCGCTCGTGCCCTGGGTCGCCGACTTCGACGGCGGCACGCTGGTGCGGCTGAGCGCCGATGGCCGGCACGTCGCGCAGTCCCTGCAGATCGGCAGCCTGAGCGAGCCCGTGGCCGTGGACGTGAATCCGAGCGACGGCACCCTGTGGGCCGTGAGCCCGAGCGGCGGCGTGGTCGTCTACCAGACGGCCACCGGCGACCAGACCATCGTCGGCCCGCAGGTCGCGGAGCCGGTGAGCGTGGTGGTGGATCGCGCGCACGGCTCCGCCTGGGTGGGCGACGGCTCGAACGACGTGGTCGTGCATCTGCTCCCCACCGGCCAGCCGGCGTTCCCGCCCGACCTGAGCGGCCTGCAGTTCCCCGGGAGCCTCGCCCTGGACGCGACCAGCGGCTCGCTCTGGGTGGTCGAGCAGGACGGCGACGACGTGCGCCGCTACGACGCGCTGGGCGCGCTGGCCGCCACCGCGCCCGTATCGGCGCCCACGAGCGTGGCCGTGGACAGCCTGACCCACGAGGCCTGGGTGACCTCGTTCGACAACGGGCGGGTGGTGCGCGTCTCGGCGAGCGGCGTCCCGCTCGACACCGTGACCGCCTGCCGCGGGCCTCTCGGCGTCACGGTGGACGTGCGCCGCCGGCGCATCTGGGTCGCGGACGCCCTGGACAACCGGGTCGTGGCTCTCGCTCCGGATGGCAGCGTGCAGTTCACCGTCCCCAATCTGCCGGAGGCTCGGGCCATCGCGGTGGACGACTCCACCGGCGAGGCCTGGGTGACGCTCACGGCGGCGGGCGCGGTCGCGCGCCTCTCCCCCGGCGGGCAGGTGATCACGCAGGTGGGTGGCCTGACCGGGCCGTGGGGGATCGCGCTCGACGACGTCGCCGCCCGCAGTCTCGTCGCGCGGGCGCGCGCCGGGCTCGGGCCCGGCGGCACGAGAGGTCTCGCGCTCGGTCGCCGCTGAGAGCCGCCGGCCCCCCGCGCCGCGACCTGCCTTCCCCGCTGCGCTTCCGCCGTCGCGCTAGAAGTTGTAGCCGATCGCGAACTGCGTGCGGGCGCCGTGCGTGAAACCGCGGAAGTCCTGGGTCAGCCAGGCGTAGTTCCAGCGCAGCACGGGATAGGGGCCGCCGCCGATGTAGAACCCGAGCCCGGCGCTGCCCAGGTGGCCCTGTCCGCCCGGGCCGAGGTTGAACGAATTGAGGAAGTAGGCGGGCACGTTGGCCGCCGGCAGGTCCCCCCCGCCCCAGGCCCAACCCGCGTCCACGAAGGCCGCCCCGTTCACCGGCGGGAACTCCCACGGCGCGGGCAGCGCGAAGCGCAAGCCGCGCAGCAGCGGGAAGCGCAGCTCCTGCTGCACGACCACCGTGCGCAGGCCCGACAAGGTGTGGTAGTCGTAGCCGCGCAGGGTCATGGTGCCGCCCAGGTAGAAGCGCTGGGCGTCGCGGCCCAGACTCGCCTGTGCCTGCACGCGGGTCGCCGAGACGAACTGCGGGATCGGCATCCAGTAGCGGCGCCCCTCCGCCAGGAGCGTGCCGTAGTCGCTGGCCCCCGAGCCCAGGTCGCGCGTGTAGCCGGCCGAGAGCATCAGCCGCGAGCCCGAGCTGGGCCCGAGCCAGCTCCAGGCGGCGTTGTCGTGCACGAAGGTCACGAAGTTGGAGACCAGGTCGGCGTTCACCACGTCGCCGTCGCGGAGCAGGTGGCCCAGGGCGCGGCGCACCAGCATGGAGCTCTCGAGCCGGTTGAACTTGTCGAACGGATAGCGCGCCAGCAGCAGCATGCCCACGCGTCGCTCCAGGCGAATGGCGTTCAGGTCCGCGTCGTAGATGCTGGCGAGACGGAAGACGCCCGCGCCGTAGTTGAGCCGGTGGGCCTGGTTGATGTAGGTGACACCCGCTTCGAGGCCGTCCCAGAAGCTGCCGAAGAGCTCGGCCGACTCGTTCGAGAGGAAGATGTAGTACTGCTCGTCGCCGAGCACGTCGCTGAGCGCGATCTGGCCCATCCCGCCCGCGCCGAGCGCGGGGTCCACCGCCACCACGTTCTGCACGAGGTCCAGCCCCAGGCGTCGCTGGTAGCGCTGGGGGTTGCCGTCGTCGAGCGCGAGCGGCGGCGGCGCCGGAGGCGCGGGCGCGGCCGCTTCGTGCTCGATCGGGAGCGAGTCGGGGGAGAAGCGCACGGCGTAGCTCTGGAACTCGATGCGGCTCTGCCCGGTGAAGAGGAGGCCGCGGTCGCCCGGAAGCCAGTCGGGATCGGAAGCCGGGCCGAGGAGGTGGGTCGCGCGCCGCACCTCGTCCGCCGGCTCCGCCGGGCGGATGTAGAGGTCGCTCGTTCCGCCGCGCGTCGAGCGGAACGCGAGCCAGCGGCCGTCGGGCGAGTAGCAGGGCTGGCGGTCGTCGCCGGCCGGGGGATTGCTGAGCCGCTGGGGCTCGCCGCCGGCGAGGGCCAGCCGCCACAGCGAGTAGTGCCCGTCCGCCGAGCCGCGGTCGGAGGCGAACACGACCCAGCGCCCGTCGTGCGACACGTCGGGCTCCTGGTCGTCCCAGTCGTCGTCGGTGAGGCGCTCGAGCGCGACGCGCCGCCCCGCCCAGTGCGCCCGGTAGAGGTCGGAGCGCCCGCTGTAGTCCTGCGCCGAGAAGACCACGGCGGTGTCGCCCGGCACCAAGCAGGGGTTCGTGATGGCCACCAGCCGCGGGAAGCCCAGGCGGCGCACGATCCGCCCCCGCGTCGCGTCCACGATGTAGACCGCGTCGCGCCCGCCTCGCTTCGAGGAGAGGGCGATGAGGCCGGAGGGGCTGGCGCTGGGACGGTTCTGGAACAGGTGGAACGACTCGAACTGCGGCGAGAGGCCGCCGCGCAGCAGGCGGCGCTCGTGACGCCGGCCGCCGGGGCCCGGCTCGCTCACCATCAGGTCGATGCCGTTCTCGCTGGCCGCGAAGTAGCAGAAGCGCAGGGACGTGTCCGTGGCGCTCGCGTTCGGCAGCACCCGCGGGCCGAGGTTGTAGAACCCGCGGCGGCTCAGCTTGCGGGCGACGTCCTCCACCGGGGGGGCGACGCCGATCGCCGGGTAGTAGCGGCGCTTGAGCGAGTCGAACCAGGCCGCGTCGCTCTGCGCCAGGGTCTCGCCGAAGGTCATCCGGTAGATGCTCTCGAAGTCGTCGCCGCGCCACCAGTTGTCGAGCAGGCCGAAGACCCGCTCCGAGCCGAAGCGGCCGGCCAGGTAGAGGAGGAACGACTGCCCCTCCTTGTACATGAGCACCGTGCCGGTGATGGGGTCGCTCTGGGTGAGCGGCAGGGCTTCGCCCGAGGTCACGGCGTCCCGCAGCATGCCTTCGGCGTCCGCGTCCCAGGTGGTGCCGCAGTACTCCGCCAGCCCCTCCGTGAACCAGAGGGGCGGGAGCATGTTCTGCGTCTTGTGGTGGGCGTGCAGCACGCGCGCGAGCTTCTCGAGCATGTACCAGTGGGTCAGCTCGTGGCGCGTGACCCAGCGCAGTCGGGCCCACGAGCCGGTATAGGGGATGAGCACACGACCCTTGATCAGCTCGGTGAGGCCGCCGGTGGCCTCGGTGAGCAGGTCCGGGGTGGCGTTCGTCTGCTGGAAGAGATGGTGCGTGGAGTAGAGCAGCAGGGGGACGCGATGCTTGGGAGCGAGGTCGAAGCGGCGGTCGTACTCGACGCAGACGCTCTCCGCCTGCGCCGCCTCGCGCCGCGCCAGCTCCTCCTCCTCGGAATAGAAGTGGAGCCGGACGTGCGGGGTCTCGAAGACCGCCCAATCCAGCGACTCGTACTGGACCTTGTTCTTGCCGAAGACCTGGGCCGAGGCCGGCCGGAACGAAAGGACCAACAACGCGGCGAGGACCGGCACGAGGACCGGCAGCCGTGGGCGCATGCAGACGACTCCGGTAGACTAGTTCGAGCGGCTCCCGGCGGCCAGAACGTCCTCTAGAGTATAGAGCCCCGGCCGCGCCTCGGCCACGAAGCGCGCGGCCGCGAGCGCCCCGTGGGCAAAGGCCAGGCGGTCCTGCACGACGTGCCGCAGCTCGAGCCACTCGCCCTCGCCCGCGAGCAGGACCGCGTGGTCGCCGGCCCAGGTCCCTCCGCGCACCGCGTGCACGCCGATCTCCCCCGCGGGTCGCGGTCCCAGGCGCCCGCGCTCGCGACCCACGCGCACGGCCCCCCGGCCGCGTCGCCGCGAGACGTCCTCGGCCAGGGCCAGCGCCGTCCCCGAGGGGCTGTCCGCCTTCAGGCGGTGGTGGCGCTCGATGATCTCCACGTCCCAGTCCGCGGGCAGCCCGTCGAGGGCCTCGCGCAGCGTGCGGCGCAGCACGGCCACCCCGACGCTGAAGTTGGCCGCCCGCACGATCGCCACGCGGCGCGCGGCGGCGCGCACCGCCTCCTCCTGGGCGGCGCCGAGCCCGGTGGCGCCCGAGACGAGGCCCGCTCCGCGCTCTGCGCAGAGGGCGGCCAGCGCCACGCAGGCCTCGGGGCTGCTGAACTCCACGGCCACGTCGCCGGCGGCGAGCGCCACCGCCGCGTCCGTCACCCAGCCCTCGCCGGCGGGAGCACCGCCGGGGCGGTCCACGCGTGCCTTGAGGACGAGATCCGGCGCGCCCGCGACGGCCTGCTCGACCGCCCGGCCCATGCGCCCCGCGGCGCCCACCAGGACGAGCGGGATCATCCGACCGGCGCCTTCGCCGGGGCCGGCGAGGTGCGGGCCAGCGCGACTCCCGACGCCTCCGCCGCGGCCAGGATCGTCCGGGCGCTGCCGGGCTCGACCGGCACGAGCGGCAGCCTCAGCTCGTTCGCGATCAGGCCCATGGCCGAGAGGAGGAACTTGACCGGCCCGGGATTCGACTCGACGAAGAGCGCGCGGAAGAGGGGCAGCAGTCGGCGGTGCACGCTCTCGGCCTCGTGCAGCCGGCCGGCGCGGGCGTGATCGCAGAGGGCCCGCAGCTCGCGGGGCGCCACGTTCCCGGCCACCGAGACGAGGCCCGCCGCGCCCACGGCCATCATCGGCAACGCCAGCGAGTCGTCGCCGCAGAGCAGGGTGAGGCGGGTGCGCGCGTGGATCGCGCTGGCCTGGTCGAGCGAGCCCGAGGACTCCTTGACCGCGACCACGTTGGGCAGGTCGTGCAGCTTCTCCAGGGTCTCCGGCAGGGTGTTGGTCCCGGTCCGGCTCGGCACGTTGTAGAGGATGAGAGGCAGCCCGGTGCTCTTCGCGACCGCCGTGAAGTGCGCGATCTGGCCGGCGGGGGTCGGCTTGTTGTAGTAGGGCGTCACGACCAGGGCCCCGTCCAGCCTCACCTGCTCGGCCATCCGCGTCAGGGCGATCGTGTCGGCCGTGGAGTTGGTTCCGGTCCCGGCCACCACGGGGATCCGGCCGTCCACGCGATCCTTGACCAGCTTCCACAGCTTGCGACGCTCTTCCACCGTGCAGGTCGCGGCCTCGCCGGTGGAGCCCGAGACGACCAGGCACTCCACCCCGCCCTCGAGCAGGAAGTCCACCAGCCGATCGGCAGCCGGCAGATCCAGCGCGCCGTCCCGGAACGGGGTCACCATCGCCACCGAGAGTCCTTCGAACATGTTGTCCTCCAAGACGAGCGTTACGATGCGAGCGGCTCGGGCCAGGTGCCCGTGAAGGCCACCTCCGCGGGTCCCGTGAGCCGTACGTCGTAGCCCTCCGCGACGGCCTCGAACGATACCACCAGCGTGTCGCCTCCCGCGGTCAAGATCCGCACAGGCGACTGCTCCCCTTCCGCGGCCGCCCACAGGGCCGAGGCCATCGCGCCGCTCCCGCAGGCCAGGGTCTCGGCCTCGACGCCGCGCTCGTACGTGCGCATCGCCACGCGACCGGGACCCACCCGGGCGACGAAGTCGACGTTGCTCCCGGCCGGGGCGAAGCGCGGGTGCTGCCGCAGCGCCCGGCCCCACTCCGCCACCGGCAGCCCGCCCACGGCGGGGACCCCCAGCACGAAGTGCGGGACGCCCACCGTCAGGGCGCGACCCACGAAGGTCCGGCCCGCCGCCTCCAGCGCCTCCGGCTCGCGCGGGGGCGCGACCCGGCCGAAGTGCAGCTCGACCCCCCCCTCGGGGGCCAAGCGCGCCTCCTGGATGCCGGCCCCGCTGCGAAAGCGCACGAGCCCCGCGTGCCCGAGCCCTCGCTCGAGCGCGAAGCGCGCCAGGCAGCGGGCGCCGTTGCCGCAGAACTCCGCCGGAGCCCCGTCGGCGTTGTGATAGCGCATGGCGAAGTCGAGCGCCGGATCGCTCTCGAGCAGCAGCACCCCGTCCGCGCCCACGCCGCGGCGCCGGTCACAGAGGCGGCGGAACAGCTCGTCCGGCGGCTCGGGCAGGAAGGGCCGGCGGTGATCCACGACCACGAAGTCGTTGGCGGCCCCGTGCATCTTGACGAAGGCGAGCGGCGTCACGGCTGCTGGATCCAGTGCTTGAGCGTCAGGTGCACGTCGTTGATCTCTTGCGCCGGCGCCAGCTCGTAGCGCTCCAACTCGCTCGCCGGCTCCACGTCGGTGCGCCAGGCACGATTCCGGTCCTCGTCGCGCCAGGCCCTGACCACCCAGATCCCGGCCGCGAGCTGGAGGTCGAAGGTGCCCTTGCGGTCGACGTCCACGAGCACGCGGCGGGTCGAGTCCTCCTGGGCCACCGCGACCACGCGGAGCACGCCCAGGGTGTCGCCCGTCGGATCCAGGACGATGCCCCGCACGTGCCCGGGGGCGCGGGGATTGACCGCACGGATCAGCAGGTCGCGGGCCACCGGCTGCCCCGGCGTGAGCTGGATGGTCGTGTCGGCGGGGGCGAGCACGTCCTTGTCCGGCTCGTAGGAGCGATTGCGGTTGAGATCCGCGAAGGCCCAGAGGTGATAGCTCCCCGGCACGGGCAGGCCGGGGATGCTGAAGCGCCCCTGCTCGTCGGCCAGCCCCAGCGCGTCGAAGTCGCGGGCGGTCGAGTCCGGCTGGCGAGCCCCGCGGTAGCACCACAGGTAGGTGCCGGCCACGGGGAAGCCGCGGGCGTCGATCTTGCCCTCGATCACGCCGGGAGGAAAGGTGTCGGCCGTGCTGAAGACGATGGCCCGGCCCAGCACCAGGTTGTTGCCGTGGCGATCGCGGGCGGAAGGTCCCACGAAGAGCGTGTAGGTCTGGTTCGGGCGCATCGCCTCCTGGAGCACCAGCGTGAGCGTGTGGCTGCTCCAGCGGCGCTGGCGGAAGGCGATGCGCGGCGCGAGCGAGACGGCGTCTCCCGTGGACACGGGCTCCATGCTCTTGCTGAAGGTGATGGCCAGCGGCGCGTCGAGCGGCACGCGCGCCTGGGCGGAGTCGGGGTCGGAGGAGACGATCACGGGGGGCACGATGTCGGGCGGCCCCCCCGAGGGCGGCGCCTTGCGGGCGCACGACGCCAGCGCGCAGACGAGGAGCGCGAGGGCCGGCAGCGCCCCCGGGCGAAGCCCACCCGCGGCGCGCCGCCCGCCGCCACGCGAAGAGGCTCGGCTCATCACGCCCTCGGATGCGCCTGCGCGTACGCCTTCAGGAGCCGGGCCTTGGTGACGTGAGTGTAGACCTGCGTGGTGGCCAGCGAGCGGTGCCCCAGCATCTCCTGGATGGCGCGCAGGTCGGCGCCTCGATCCAGCATGTGGCTCGCGAACGAGTGGCGCAGCGCGTGCGGCGTCACCCCCAGCCCGCGGGCCACGTCCGCGAGCCGCCGGCCCACCACCCGCTGCACCGTGCGCGCCGAGAGCCGCGTGCCGGTCGGCCCGCGGAACACGGGCTCGTCCCCCCGCGCCGGCCGCGGG
Organism: Candidatus Eiseniibacteriota bacterium; assembly: GCA_033853925.1. Taxonomy (GTDB): domain Bacteria; phylum Eisenbacteria; class RBG-16-71-46; order RBG-16-71-46; family RBG-16-71-46; genus JANXPZ01. The sequence continues at coordinate 25,442 of JAWOLC010000184.1, read as the reverse complement.
TCTGCCGCGAGGTAGCGCTCGAGAGCGCGCAGCGCCCCCGCGCCCACCGGCACCACGCGTTCCCGGCGCCCCTTCCCCCGCACGCGCACCAGCCCCGCCCCCTCGTCCACGTCGCCGTGATTCAAGCCCACCAGCTCGGAGACGCGCAGCCCCGACGAGTAGCCCAGCTCCAGCAGGGCGCGATCCCGAGGCGCGGCCCCGTCGCGCGCCGCGGCCAGCCGGTCGCGTGCGCGCTCCAGGTCGTTCGCCGGCAGCGTGCGCGGCAGCCGCCTCGCCAGCCGGGGGAAGAGGAGCGAGCGAGCCGGGTCGCGCGCGATCAGGCTCCGGCGCAGGCAGAAGCGGGAGAAGCTCCGCCACGCGGCCAGGGCCCGCGCGGCGCTGGCCGCCGAGCGATGCGCTCGATGGAGTCCGCGCAGCGCGCGCTCCAGCAGCTCCCGCGTCCACAGCTCCGCCGGCACGGGGCGATCCGCCCCGGCCGCCAGGTCGAGCACCCGGACGATGTCGCGCCGGTAGGCCTGGACCGTGTGCGGGGAGGCGCGGCGCTGGTCGGCCAGCTCGCTCAGGAACGCGGCCAGGGCCTCACGCACCGACCGGCTCCGGCGCGCTGCGATAGCCGCACCCGGGCTTCGCGCAGCGCAGCGTGCGACCTTGCCGGTTCACCTTCTCCAGGAGGAAGGGCGCGCCGCACTGCGGACAGGGCGTGGGCAGCGGCCGGTCCCAGACCGCGTAGTCGCAATCCGGATAGCGCGAGCAGCCGTAGAAGACCTTGCCCCGCCGGGTGCGCTTCTCGGCCAGCTCGCCCTGCCCGCACTGCGGGCAGGCGATGCCGAGCGTGAACGGCCGGGTGAAGTCGCACTCGGGCCGGCGCGCGCAGGAGACGTAGCGGCCGAACGGTCCGGTCCGCGCGACCAGGCCGGCGCCGCACTTGGGGCAGACGCCCTCCACGGGCACGGGCGGCTCGGGAGGCTCCAGCGGCTCCGTGTACTTGCACTTCGGGTACCCCGAGCACGCGTAGTAGGCGCCCCGGCGGTTGAAGCGCAGCCGGAGCTTCCGGCCGCACTGCGGGCAGGGCTTGTCGGTCAGCTCCCCGGTCGTGCCGGGGCCCTTGCCCGAGCGCTCGAGATCCTGGCGGAGCGGGCCCCAGATCTCCTGCACCACGCGGTGCCACTCCTGCCGCCCCTCCTCGACCTCGTCCAGCTCGTCCTCCATGCGGGAAGTGAAGTCCACGTTGAAGATGTCGGGGAAGCCGGCGACGAGCACGCGGTTCACGGCCATGCCCAGCTCGGTCGGCACGAGGCGACCGCGGTCGCGCTGGACGTACTCGCGCGAGGTGATGGTCCCGACGATGGTGGCGTAGGTGCTCGGGCGGCCGATGTCCTGCTCCTCGAGCGCCTTCACCAGCGACGCCTCCGTGTAGCGCGGCGGCGGCTGGGTGAAGTGCTGCTCGGGGCGCACGGGCTCCGCGTCCGCGCGCACGGACTCCGCCGCGACGATCAGCTCCATGCCCGCCGCCAGCTCGGGCAGGCTCGAGCCGTTCTCCGCCTCGTCCTCGTCCAGCCCGTAGAGCTTCTGGAAGCCGGGGAACTTGAGCACCCGGCCCGAGGCCCGCAGGCCCAGACGGCCGGCCTCGATCTCCGCGGTCGTGGCCAGGTACTCGGCCGAGGCCGCCTGCGAGGCGACCGCCCGCGTCCAGATCAGCTCGTAGAGCCTGGCCTGCTCCTCGCTCAGCTCGGCGCGCACCGACTCGGGCGTGCGCTCCACCGAGGTCGGCCGGATCGCCTCGTGCGCGTCCTGCGCGCCCTTCTTGCTCCGGTACTGGCGCGGGCTCTCGGGCACGTACTCCGGCCCGAGCACCCGGCCCAGCCACGCGCGCATCTCGCCGATCGCTTCTCCCGCCAGGCGCGGCGAGTCGGTGCGCATGTAGGTGATCAGGCCCACGCCGCGCACGCCCTCGTAGAGCGCCTGGGCGATCTTCATCGTGCGCTGGGCGGTGAAGCCGAGGCGGTTGAACGCGGTCTGCTGCAGCGTGCTGGTGATGAACGGCGCGCGGGGGTGCACCTGGCGCGGCTGCGTCTCCACCGCGCGGACGCGCCCGGGCGCCCCGGCCAGCTCGGCGGCCAGCGCCCGCGCCCGCTCCGCCGAGTCGGGGCCGCGGAGCTGCCCCTGCTCGAGCTCCTCCTCGCCCACGCGCACGAGCCGCGCCGTGAAGCGCTCCGGCGCGCCGGCCGCCCCGCGCTCGCGCTTCTCGTAGTCGGCCTCGAGCGTCCAGTACTCCTCGGGCACGAAGGCGCGGATCTCCTCTTCGCGCTCGCTCACGAGGCGCAGCGCGACGCTCTGCACGCGGCCGGCGCTCAAGCCGAAGTAGAAGCGCCGCCACAGCACCGGGCTCACCTTGTAGCCCACCAGCCGGTCGAGCACGCGCCGCGCCTGCTGCGCGTTCACCAGGTTCAGGTCGATGGCCCGCGGCTCCTTGAGCGCCTGCTGGACCGCCCGCTCGGTGATCTCGTTGAAGGTCAGGCGCAGCACGGGACGCTTCGCCGCCTTGAGAGCGTTCGCCAGGTGCCAGGCGATCGCCTCGCCCTCGCGATCGGGGTCGGGAGCGAGGAAGATGCGCTCCGCGCTCTGCGCGGCCGCGCGGATGCGGGCGAGCGCCTTCGCCTTCGCGGGCAGGGGCACGTACGTGGGCTCGAAGCCGTTCTCGACGTCCACGCCCAGCTCGCGCTTGGGCAGGTCCATGATGTGGCCGTTCGAGGCCAGCACGGTGAAGCCGCGGCCGAGGAACTTGGTGAGCGTGCGGCTCTTGGTCGGAGACTCGACCACGACCAGCGACTTGCCGCCCCGCCCCGCGGCGGCGGCCGGAGCCGGGGCGGGCTTCGGCGCCTTCCGCGCCCGGGCGGGGGGCGGCGCCCCCTTCTCCCCCGCGCCCTTCGCCGCCTTCTTCCCGCTCCGCGCCCGAGCGGGCGGAGGGGTCCGCTTCCGCGCGCGCGGACTCGGCGTCAGCATCCGCGCACCCGCGAAAGCCGGGGCCGCGCCGGACCGGCCGGCGCCCGGCGTCGACGATCGCCCGTGCGTCCGGCGCTCACGAGCGCCCCGCGCCCTCGTCGATCAGCATGTGGCACTTCTTGTACTTCTTCCCGCTCCCGCAAGGGCAGGGATCGTTGCGCCCCACGCGGGGCCCCGTCCGCACCTTGGGCAGCGTCGCCACGGCCGCCCCTCCCGCGGGGCCTTCCTCGCCCCCCGCGGGCGCGGCCTGGGCGCCGAAGGCCTGGGCCTCGGCGTGCTGGGTCTGCAGGACGCGCGGGGCCCGCGGCCGCGCGACGGGCGGCGGCGCCTCGGGGGCGAACTGCACCCTGAAGAGCCGCTGCACGAAGTCCTCGCGCACGTCGCGCACCAGGACCTCGAAGAGCGCGTACGCCTCCTTCTTGTACTCGATGAGCGGATCGCGCTGACCGTAGGCCCGCAGGCCGATCCCGCCCTTGAGATGGTCCAGCTCGTAGAGGTGGTCGCGCCAGTGCTCGTCCACGGTATAGAGGTAGAGATGACGCTCCAGCTCCCGCATGACCTCCGGCGTGAACTCGGTCTCGCGGGCGCGGTAGGCGCGCTCGCCCGCCGCCACCGCCTTCTCCCCCAGCGTCTCGTAGCGGTCGGCCTCGAGGTCCGCGAGGGTCACCGGGCTCATGAGCAGGAACGACAGCTCGTCGGCCAGAGCCCGCAGATCCCAGTCGCCGCGATGCGCCTGCGCTCCGCCGGTCGCCTTGTCCACGCGCTCGCGCACCGCGTCCTCGATCGACTCGAGGACGGCCGCGCTCATGTCCTGCGCCGTCAGCGCCTGGTTGCGCAGCTCGTAGATCACGGTGCGCTGCTCGTTCATCACGTTGTCGTACTCGAGCAGGTGCTTGCGGATGTCGAAGTTGTGCGCCTCCACCCGCTTCTGCGCCCGGGAGATGGCGCTCGTCACGAGCCCGTGCTCGATGACCTCGCCCTCCTGCACGCCCATGCGCTGCATCAGCCCGGCGATGCGGTCGCTGCCGAACAGGCGCATGAGGTCGTCCTCGAGCGAGAGGTAGAAGCGCGAGGAGCCGGGGTCGCCCTGCCGGCCCGAGCGGCCGCGCAGCTGCCGGTCGATGCGGCGCGACTCGTGGCGCTCGGTGCCCAGGATGTGCAGCCCGCCCAGGTCCGTCACGCCGGGTCCGAGCTTGATGTCGGTGCCGCGGCCCGCCATGTTCGTGGCGATGGTGACCGCGCCACGCTGGCCCGCCCCCGTCACGATCTCGGCTTCCTGCTGGTGGTACTTCGCGTTCAGGACGTTGTGCTTGACCCCCCGCCGCTTGAGCATGCGCGAGAGCAGCTCGCTCACCTCGACGGAGATGGTGCCCACCAGCACGGGCTGGCCCTTCTTGTTCAGCTCGACGATCTCCTCGATCACGGCGTTGTACTTCTCGCGCTTCGTGCGGTAGACGACGTCGTCGAAGTCGGTCCGGTTCACCGGCTTGTTCGTGGGGATCACCGCCACGTCCAGCTTGTAGATCTCGAAGAACTCCCCCGCCTCGGTCTCGGCCGTGCCGGTCATGCCGGCCAGCTTCTCGTACATGCGGAAGAAGTTCTGCAGCGTGATCGTGGCGAGCGTCTGCGTCTCGCCCTCGACGCGCACGCCCTCCTTGGCCTCGATCGCCTGGTGCAGGCCCTCGGAGTAGCGACGGCCGGGCATGAGCCGCCCGGTGAACTCGTCCACGATCAAGACCTTGCCGTCCTGGACGACGTACTCCACGTCCTTCTCGAACAGGGCGTAGGCCTTGAGCAGCGCCTGGATGTTGTGGATGCGCTCGTTCTTCACCGCGTACTCGCGGTAGACGCTCTCCCGCTCCTTGAGCCGCTGGTCGGGCGTCAGGTCCTCGCGCCCCTCCAGCTCGGAGAGCTGGGCGGCCAGGTCCGGGACCACGAACTGGTCGGGGTCCTGGGGCGACATCAGGTCGCGCCCCTTCTCGAGCAGGTCGACGTTCTTGGCCTTCTCGTCGATCGCGTAGAGCAGCTCCTCGTCCAGCTCGTGCAGGCGCTTGTCGCGCAGGTAGTCGAGCTCGACGCGGTTGATCAGCTTCTTCAGGCCCGGCTGCTCGGAGAGCAGCTTCATGAAGCGCTTGTGCTTCGGCGCCGCGCGCTGGACCTTGAGCAGCTCGATCCCCGCCTCGTACTCCTTCTCGGGATCCTCGAGGAGCTTCTCCCCGCGCGCCAGGGTCTGGGTCACCCAGTTCAGCTGGGCCCGCACGATCCGATCCACGAGCGGCTTCAGCTCGTCGAAGGCCTGGTCGCTGTGCTCGACGGGGCCCGAGATGATGAGCGGCGTCCGGGCCTCGTCGATGAGCACCGAGTCCACCTCGTCCACGATCGCGTAGACGAACCCGCGCTGGACGCGGTGCTCGGGCCGCACCGCCATGTTGTCGCGCAGGTAGTCGAAGCCGAACTCGTTGTTCGTGCCGTAGGTGATGTCGCAGGCGTACTGCTCGCGGCGCTCGGGCGGGTCCATGCCCTGCTGGATGCAGCCCACCGCGAGGCCGAGGGACTTGTAGATCCGCCCCATCCACTCGCTGTCGCGGCGGGCCAGGTAGTCGTTGACCGTGACCAGGTGGGCGCCGCGCCCGGTGAGGGAGTTCAGGTAGAGGGGCATCGTGGCCACCAGGGTCTTGCCCTCGCCGGTGGCCATCTCGGCGATCCGCCCCTCGTGCAGCATGACGCCGCCGATGAGCTGCACGTCGTAGGGCACCATGTCCCAGGTGGTGGGGATGTCGACGACGTCCCAGGTGGTGCCGAGCAGGCGGCGGCAGGTCTCCTTGACCGCGGCGTAGGCCTCGGGCAGCACCTCGCCGAGGAACTCCTGCTCCGCCTCGCGCCGCTCGGCCTCGTCGGTGAGCCCCTCGAGCCGGGCAGCGAGCCGGGCCTTGAATTCGGCGGTCTTGCCCCGCAGGGCCTCGTCGTCGAGCGCCCGGTAGGACTCGACGTGCCGGTTGATCTCCTCGACGATCGGCTGCACGCGGCGGACATCCCGCTCGTGCTTGGAGCCGAACACGCTCTTCAGCAGGTTCTCGAACATGGGCGCCAGAATAGTGGTTCTGTCAAGCGAACGCGAGCCGCCCCGCCGCCGCGTGGCGCGGACGGCGCGCGGCGCGCGCCACCGGCTCGCCGTCGAGTCGCGGAGCGCCGGTGGGTCCGGCCTCTTCGGATGCGGCGCGCCCCCGGCCGGCCTCCCCGCACCTCGCCGACGACGCTTGCGGCCCGGCGCGTCATGCGCCGGGCCGCACGGACTTCGAGCGACGAAGAGCTACATCAGCTTGGTGACGTGAGCGGCCTCAGCGCCCCGCTCACTGGACCGGATCTCGAACTCCACTTCCTCACCTTCGTGCAGAGTCCGGAATCCGCGCCCCTCGATGGCGGAGTGATGGACGAAGACCTCCGGTTGTCCTTCCGCCGCGATGAAACCATAGCCTTTGTGATCGTTGAACCATTTCACGGTACCACGCGCCATGGGTTGGTGCTCCTCCCTCGACCGAGAGTCCTACCCTGGCTCGAAGTCCAGCGACAGGGTGAGCCGCGAGGGCGTGCCGGTCAAGAGGCAATTGCGCGCAGCGACGACGCGGCCGCGGAGGATCAGGGCTCGGGGCGCGCCGATTCGGCGCGGGTCGGACGCCGAGCGCGCGACGTCCAGCGCTCGTGAAGCTCGAGCGCCTGCGGATGAGCCGGATCCTGCTGCAGGACGAGCGCCACCTGCTCGCCCGCCTGCGCGAGCGAGCCCACGGCTTCGAGGGCGCGCGCGAACTGCACGCGGGCCGCATGGAAGTCGGGATTCAGCTCGAGCGCGCGCGCCAGCGAGGCCAGCGCATCGTCGAAGTGGCCCCGCTGCAGCTCGGCCGAGCCCAGCAGGTAGTGCAGGTCCGGCCAGCTCTCCCGCCCGGGCAGGACGGCGTGCAGGGCCTCGGCCGCTCCGGCGGCATCGCCCTCCTCGAGCAACGCCTGGGCTCGCTCGAGCGGGCCGCCCTCGCGGGACGGATCCAGGGAGAGCGCCCGGTTGAACAACGCCCCGGCTTCCTCCCAGTCGGCGCGCTCCAGGCTCTCGAGTCCCTGAGCGAAGTCGCCGGGCTCGTCCACCTGCGCCTCCTCCCCCAGCGCGCGCAGCGCCTCGAGCGCCTCGCCGATGAAACCCTCGGAGGCGTCCAGCAGCGCCCGCTCGATTCGAGCGGCCACGTAGCCGGGGTTCAGGGCCAGCGCCCGCTCCAGCTCCCGCCGCGCCTCGGCCGGACGGTCCAGCTCCAGCAGGAGCCGCGCGCGCCGGTAGTGGAGGTCGGGGTAGTCGGGACGCAGCCGCAGCGCCGCCTCCAGCGCGGCCGCCGCCTGCGCCGGATCGGCCGCGGCCTCGGCGAGCCGCGCGACGTAGGCCAGCGCCTCGACGGCCGCGGCCTGGCGCTGCGCCGAGACGGGCCCGCTCGCCAGCGTGCGCTCGATCTGCTCCACCGCCCGCTCGTGGCGCCCGGCGCGAGCGGTGCGCACGGCCGCGCCGAATTCGGACTCGGGCAGGGGACTGGGACGGATCACGGAGAGCTCCAGAGCAGGCGCATGGCGTAGCCGGCGAACAGGGTCATCGCCAGGTTGTCGTCCAGAGGTATCGGCAGCAGCTCCGCCAGACTTGCGACGAGGGCTCCGACCAGGACCACGCCCCAGGGCAGGTAGCCGGCGGCCGCCAGGAACACGGCCCAGGCGAGGCAGCCCGCCAGGCCGCCGGCGGCCCCTTCCACCGACTTGCGGAAGATGCGCGTGCGCCCCCAGGCCTTGCCCACGATCGCGGCCAGGCCGTCGCCCAGCACGGTGAAGCCCAGCGCGGCGGCCGCCATCGGCCGCGGGAAGAGGTCCACGGCGAGCAAGGCGGCGAGGAGCAGATAGGTCGAGCCCAGCAGGCCCAGCTCCTCGTGCTCGCGGAGCAGGCCGCCGAAGATGTCGCGGAACACGCGGCGCACGCGCTGCTCCTGCACGCGCACGATGTCGATCGCGATGGCCGCGAGGGTGAGGGCGGCCAGCAGCACGGTCCACTGCCCGCGGCCGCGCGGCCACGGCAGAACCTCGAGAAGGATGTCGAGGGGGAGCACGATCAGGGAGAGGTGGATCGCCTTTCGCCGCAGCTCCGAGAGGAAGGACGGGGAGCGCAGGGAAGCCAGCGGATCGGGCGAGGGGACGGGGTCCGGTCGCATCAGGAGTTCGACGGTAACAGAAGAGTCTCGGCGTCGCCTCCACGATTCGCGGCCGCTGCTCCCGTGCGCGAGGGCGTCCGGGGCTCAGGGCGCCGTGGTCGGCCGCAGCTCGCGATAGGCCTGGCGGGCGGCGAGGATCTCCTTCACGTAGGTGATCGTCTCGGGCCGGCAGACCAGCTCGCACTCGAGCGCGAGCCCCCCGAGGTCGCGACCGGGGGCCGTCTCCCAGCGCTCGAGCCAGCGCGTGAGCGTCGTCGGTCCGGCGTTGTAGGCGGCCAGGGCCCGCGGCACGCTGCCGAAGCGCGCGAGGAGTCGAGCGAGGTAGGCACTGCCCAGGCGCACGCTGCGGCCGGGATCGAAGAGGTCCCGCTCGCGCGGTCGGCGCTCGTGCCGGCGGCGGGCCTCGTCCGCCGCCGTGCCGAGCTTGAGCTGCAGCAAGCCGAGCGCGTCGCTCCGCGAGCGGGCGCGCGAGTCGAAGTGGCTCTCCCGGCGAGCCACGGCACGCATGAGCGACCGATCGATCCCTTCGCCCGCCGGCGATTGGGGCAGTGCGGCGAACGCACGCTCGAAGGCCGGCGGGTACAGCCAGGGAACGACGGACCAGGCCGGGGAGTCGCAGGACTCGGCGGCGAGGCGGAGAGCGGTCTCCGAGAGCGAGATGGCGTAGGCCTCCCACTTCGAGGAATAGGCGAGGGTCGCCCCATGAAGCACCTGCCGGACAAAGGGATAGCCTCCGCCACCATCGGCCACGGGTGGCGGCCTCAGGTTCCACGCGAGCCAGCGCTGGACGACGCCTCGAGCCTCGGCGCCTCGGCCGAGCGCGAGGAGCAGCGAAGCCAGGCGCAGCCCAGTCGAATCCGCGGCGGGCGAGGCCGTCACGACACGCGGCCAACCCGGGACTCCCAGAGTCTCCCGAGCCGCCACCTGGTAGAAGCCGTATCCCGGCTGGCTGGCGATCGTCATGAGCAGGGTGTCCCCCAGCCCCGCGTGCCGGCGCCTGAGCAGCACGCCCTTCCAGAAGCGACATCGGGGCTCCGGGCTCCGCCCGAACCAGCTCAGGGCGGAGTCCGCCTCCCCCGCCGCCAGGGCCATGAGCCCCGCGCGAAAGGCGGCGTCGCCGGCGCGCTCCAGATCTTGCCGCCACGCTTCCCCGTAGGCCTCGGCCGCGCGCGCCCACTCACCCTGCGCTTCCAGCACCATCGCGTAGGAGATCAGCGCCGGACCGCGATCGCCGGCGGCCGGCCACGAGGCCAGCCCCGCCGCGAGCAGGCGCTCCGCCTCCGGCCATTCCTTCGCGTCCATCTCCACCCGCGCCCGCGCCAGGAGCACCTCGGCCTTCGCCGCCGAGTCGGCGGCCAGCGACTCCGCGCGACTCAGGGCTTCCCTGGCCAGGACGAAACGCCGCTCCGCGTCCAGCAGGCGGCCGCTCTCCGCCAGGGGGCGCCAGCGCTCCTCGGCCGGCGCGCCGCGCGAGGCGCGCTCCAGCCGGACGAGCGCCGCGCTCCGCTCGCCGCGAGCCGCGTCCACGCGCGCCGCCGCCACCTCGTCGCTCCAGGTCGGCGGCTCGCCCCGCGCGGCGAGCACCGCCTCGAGCCGCCTCTCCATGCGGGCCGCGATCCAGGGCGGGGGCGACGCCACCCGTTCTCGCGCCAGCCCGATGGCCTCGGTCGTGTCTCCGAGTCCCAGCAGCAGGTCGAGGCGAAGCTCGACCCACTCGTCGGCCTCCGCGGAGGTCAGGTCCACGGTGGGCGCGGCGCCGAGCACCGAGGCCGCGGCGGCCGCTCCGCCGCGCGCCAGCGCCAGCTGCACGCGCTGCCGGCGCGCCGTCCATCGCCAGGGACCCGCGGACGCCGTCACCCGCGCGAGGAGCGAGTCGGCCAGCGCCGAATCCCGCTGCGCGAGGGAGATCCTGGCCGCCTCGAGCCTGGCGAAGGGGGCCAGGACCGCGTCCCGCCCCGCCGCGGCGAGCCAGGCCGCGAGCGAGTCGCCGGAGCCGCGGCTCGCCCGCAGGTCGTCGAGGAGCCGGCGCTCGCTGGGGTCCGGCGCGGGCGCCTCGCCTCGGCCCCAGTGAATGGCGCCGTCGCGGGGAGCGAAGCGCGGGGGGCCCAGCGGCTCGGCCTCGCTCCCGAGCGCCGGAGCGTGAGACGCCGCCCGAGCCGCCGGTCGCCGCGCCGGGCGCGAAGACGCCGGCCATGCCAGGGCGAGCGAGCCAAGGGCGAGCGCGAGCGCCAGGAGGGGCGCCGGGGTGCGCGCGGCCCGCCGCGTCATTCCCACTCGATCGTCGCCGGCGGTTTCGAGGTGCAGTCGTAGACCACGCGGTTCACGCCGTGCACCTCGTTCACGATGCGGGCGGCCACCCGCGCGACCAGGCTCGGCGGCAGGCGCGTCCAGTCGGCGGTCATGCCGTCCTCGCTGTTCACCGCCCGCAGGGCGATGACCTGCTCGTACGAGCGCTCGTCCCCCTTCACCCCCACGGTCGAGACGGGGAGCAGCACGGCGAACGCCTGCCAGGTCCTCGCGTACCACTGCGCGCGGCGCAGCTCCTCCAGGAAGATCGCGTCGGCCCGCCGCACCAGATCCAGCTCCCGCTCCCCCACCGGCCCGAGCACGCGCACGGCCAGTCCCGGCCCCGGGAACGGATGCCGCTCCACCAGGCGCTCGGGCAGCCCCAGCTCCCGACCCAGGGCCCGCACCTCGTCCTTGAAGAGCCAGCGCAGCGGCTCGATGAGGCGCAGGTTCATGCGCTCGGGGAGGCCGCCCACGTTGTGGTGCGACTTGATGACGCGCGCGCCGAAGCCGGCGGAGGCGCTCTCGATCACGTCGGGATAGAGCGTGCCCTGCGCGAGCCATTCGACCGGGCCGATCCGCTCGGCTTCCGCCTCGAAGACGCGAATGAACTCCTCGCCGATGATCTTGCGCTTCTGCTCCGGATCGGCGACGCCCGCCAGGCGGTCGAGGAAGCGCCGCCGGGCATCCACGACCTCGAGCCGCAGACCGCGCTCGACCCCCAGCTCGCGCGCCACCTCCTCCGCCTCGCCCTCGCGCAGGAGCCCGTGGTTCACCATCACGCAGGTGAGCCGCTTCCCCAGCGCGCGGTGGCAGAGCGTCGCCACGACGCTCGAGTCCACGCCGCCCGAGAGCGCGCAGAGGACGTGCCCCTGCGGGCCGACCTGGGCGCGGATCTCGGCGACGGCGCGGCGCAGGAAGCTCCGCATGCTCCAGCCGCCGCGGAGCCGGGCCACCCCGAAGAGGAAGTTGGCCAGCACCCGGCGGCCCTGGGGCGAATGCACGACCTCCGGATGGAACTGGATCAGATGGAAGGGCAACTTCTCGTGCTGCGCCGCCGCGAAGGCGCAGTTCGCCGTGTGCGCCACCTCCAGCCACCCCCCGGGCAGGGCCGTCACCTCGTCGCCGTGGCTCATCCAGGCGCGGAACCGGCGCGGCACCCCGGCGAACAGGGGCGAGCGCCGGTCCACCACGAACGTGGCCATGCCGTACTCGGCGCGCGGCGCCTTCTTCAGCTCGCCGCCCAGCCGCTGCATCGTGGCCTGGAAGCCGTAGCAGATCCCGAGGAGCGGCTTGCCGAGTGCGTAGATCCCGGAGTCGGGCAGCGGCGACTCGGCGCGATAGCCGCTCGCCGGCGAGCCCGAGAGGATCAAGGCCGCCGGCTTCCGCGCGGCGATCTCTGCCGCCGGCGTCGTGCCCGGAACGATCTCCGAGTAGACGCCCAGCTCGCGCACGCGACGCGCGATGAGCTGCGTGTACTGCGAGCCGAAGTCGAGGATCAAGACGAGTTCGCGCGGCACGTGAGCCTCCGTCGGGGGACGGTGCGGTCAGCAAGACACGTCAAGTTAGCCCGAACCTCGAGACCGCGCCACGCCAGGCCGGCGGCACGGCCTGGCCCCGCGTGCCCCCGCCCCCCAGGGGCGCCGCGATGGCCGCGGGGCTCGGGGCAGACACCGTGCCCGCGGCGAGGCCTCGGCGAGAAGAGAGGCTGCCCGTCCGCGAAGACCACTCGCCCATGCGCGCCGAACGACGCCGGCCCGACCGCGCCCGCGCCCGTTTGCTCCCATCGAACACAATTTCCCCTCAACTTGGTCGGTCACCGATCTGCGCCGCCGCCTCGGCATGCCGCCGCGCGCCGCGGAGATCGACGAGATCATCCGCACGCTCCAGGAGCGAGAGCAGGATCACCGGGCCTGGATCGCCGAGCTGGAGGGAGCGGTCGTGGAGAAGCGCCCCTTCAAGCTCGCCCGCGACCCGCACCTCTGCAAGTTCGGCAAGTGGTACGACACCTACGTGCCCGACGTGCGCGCCCTGGCGCTCATCTGGAGCGGCTTCGATCTGCCGCACCGCACGGTGCACGCGCTCGCCGACCACGTCCTGGAGCTGGCGGAGCGGCTCTTCGACAACGACATCCCCCTCGCGCCGGGAACGGAGCGGCGGGCCGCGTAGGATCGGACCGCCGCCCGTCGAGGTCTCGGCGGGCAACGCCGGGGCTCGCGACCGGGCGCCGTGGCGGCCCCGGGCTCCGGCCTCGCGGCTCAGTGCCGGAACACCCGGCGGTCGGTGAAGACCATGGCGAGACCGCGGTGGTCGCAGGCGCCGATCACCTCGTCGTCGCGGACCGAGCCGCCCGGCTGCACGAAGGCGGCCACCCCCGCCTCGGCCGCGTGCTCCACGCCGTCGGCGAAAGGAAAGAAGCCGTCGCTCGCCAGCACCGTGTCCCTGAGATCGTGCCCGGAGCGCCGCGCCTTCAGGAGCGCCACGTCCACGGCGTCCACCCGGCTCGTCTGGCCGGAGCCGAGCCCCACGAGCGCGCCGCCCCGGGCGATGACCACGGCATTGGACCGCGCGGCCGCCACCACCTCCCAGGCGAAGCGCAGGTCCTGCATCTCGCGCACCGTGGGCGCGCGCTCCGTCACCACGCGCCACTCGGGAGGCGGCCCCTCGGGCTCGCGCGAGAGCAGCGCCCACTTCCCCACCAACGCCAGGCGCCACGGATCGTCGGGGCGCAGATCCCGCGCCTCCAGCCGGACGAGGCGCAGGCTCTTCTTCGCCCGCAAGGCCTCGAGCGCCGCGGGCTCCAGGTCCGGCGCGGCCACGCACTCGACGAAGTGCTTCGCGACCTCGGCCGCGCTCTCGCCGTCGAGCGGCCGGTTGAAGGCCACGATGCCGCCATAGGCCGACTGCTCGTCGCTGCGATAGGCGGCGCTCCAGGCCTCGAGCAGGCGAGCGGCCACGGCGGCGCCGCACGGCTGCCCGTGCTTGACGATCACGCAGGCCGGCCCCTCGAAGCGCCCGGCCAGCGCCACCGCGGCCTCCAGGTCCACGAGGTTGTTGAACGACAGCTCCCGCCCTTCCCGCCAGGCCTCGAGCGAGGCCCGCTCGCCCGCCCGCGCGTAGAGCGCCGCCGGCTGGTGCGGGTTCTCGCCGTAGCGCAGGTGCCGGACCCGCTCGAGAGTGAGCGCGTGGAGCCGCGGCGGCTCGCCGCCGGCCGCCCCCGACTCCCCGGTGCGGCGCGCCAGCTCGGCGGCGATCGCCGCGTCGTAGCGCGAGGTGCAGGCGAAGGCCTCGAGAGCCAGGGCGCGACGCCGCTCCAGCGTGAGCGTCTCCGCGTGCAGCTCGGCCAGGACACCGGCGTACTGCCCGGGCGAGTGCAGGACGACGACGTCGGCGTAGTTCTTGGCCGCCGCCCGCAGGAGGGCGACGCCGCCCACGTCGATCTCCTCCACCGCGCCCGCTTCGTCCAGGGAGGCGGCCCGCTCCGCGAAGGGGTAGAGCGTCACCGCCACCAGATCGATGGGCGGGAGCCCGCGCGCCGCCAGCTCCGCGAGATCGGCGCCCACGCCGCGCCGCGCCAGGATGGCGGCGTGCACGTGGGGGTGCAGCGTCTTGACCCGGCCGCCCAGCAGCTCGCGGAAGCCGGTCAGCTCCTCCAGGGGCGTGGCCGGGACTCCGGCCGCCGCCAGGTGGCCCGCCGTGCCGCTCGACGCCAGGATCCGCGTGCCGCGCGCGACCAGCGCGCCGGCGAATTCCGCGGCCCCCCGCCGGTCGGAGAGCGAGAAGAGCGCCGCGCCGGGCCAGCTCATGCGCCCCCTCGCACGGCTGGGCCGCGGCGACCTCTCGGCGCGGGCGCGCCCCTCCGCCTCATGGCGTCTCCGCCCCCAGCCGGCGAAGGGCCTCGAGGTACCGCTCCTGGGTCCTGCGCACGACCTCCTCGGGCAGCGCCGGCGCCGGCGGCTCGTGGTCCCAGCCCGCGCCGTCCAGCCAGTCGCGCACGAACTGCTTGTCGAACGAGAGCAGCCGGCCGGCCTCGTACTCGGCGCGGTCCCAGTAGCGGGACGAATCGGGAGTCAGCGCCTCGTCGATCAGAGTCAGCGCCCCGTCCACGAGACCGAACTCGAACTTGCTGTCGGCCAGCACCAGTCCCCGCGACCAGGCGCGGGCACGCGCCTCCTCGTAGATCGCCAGGCTGCGGCGGCGCAGGGCCTCGGCGGTCTCCGCACCGGCGATCTCGACCAGGCGGGCGAAGGAGATGTTCTCGTCGTGGCCGCTCTCCTCCTTGGTCGCGGGCGTGAAGATGGCCGGCTCGAGGCGCGAGCCGTCCTCGAGCCCGGCCCGCAGCCGCAGGCCGCACACCGCTCCGGTCCGCCGGTACTCCTTGAGCCCCGAGCCGGTGAGATAGCCGCGCACCACGCACTCCACGTCGATCCGCCGGGCGCGGCGCACGAGCTGGGCCCGCCCGCGCAGCCGCTCGGCCGCGGCCGCGAAGGGCGCCGGGAACGCGCGGGGATCGTCGCTCACCAGGTGGTGCGGGGCCGCGGTGGCCAGCGTGCGCATCCACCACGCCGAGAGGAGCGAGAGGATCGCGCCCTTGCCGGGAATGGGCGTGGGCAGCACGGAGTCGTACGCCGAGAGCCGGTCGCTCGCCACGATGACGAGGTGGGCGGGCCCGGCCTCGTACACCGAGCGCACCTTGCCCCGCCGCCAGGGCGTGAGGCCCGGCAGATCCACCTCGCCGACGGCGCGGGCCGGGTCCAGCAGCTCGGCGGGCACCGTGAGGCTCGTCACGACGACTCCACCTCCGGCCCGCCCACGGCGAAGTGCGCGAGCACCCAGGCCGGCAGGCGGGCGATCGAGTCGATCGCCGCCTGGCCGGGATCCGCGTAGTCGCCCTGCGGGTCGAGGAGCACGAAGTGAAGTCCCGCGCGGCGCGCACCCTGTCCGTCCACGACGCGCAGGTCGCCGACGTAGAGGGCGCGGTCCGCGGGCACGGCCAGCCGGTCGAGAGCCACCTGGAAGATGGCGGGATCCGGCTTCTCCACGCCTTCGAGGCCCGAGTCCACCACGAACTCGAGGCCCCGCCGCACGCCGCACGCCTCCAGGTGCTGCGCGGCGCGCCCGTCCGAGTTCGACACGCACGCCAGGCGCAGGCCCAGCCGAGCGAGCGCGTCGAGACAGCCGCGCGCCCCCTCGGCCGGACGCGCCCACAGTCCGCGCCCCGCCTGGCGCTCGTCCAGGCAGGCGAGCGCCGGCACAATCAGCGCCCGCGGCACGCCCGCCCCCTCGAGCAGGCGGGCGAAGTAGAGACCCACGTCGCCGCGGCTGCCCAGACGGGGCGCGCGCCCGTTCTCGGACGGCGGCGCGTCGAAGGCGTCCTCGAAGGCCCGGCGCGCGCCCACCTCCGCGCGCGCGAGCTCCGCCGGATTCACCGCGTGCCCCAGCGCGCGGAGGGCCTCGCTCATCCACTCGAAATCGAGGCGGACGAGCGTGCCGCCCGCGTCGAAGAGCACGGCCTCGAGCCGCGGACGCTCAGCCATGGGCGGCCTCCGCGGGGCGCCCGGCGAAGACGATGCGCCGTCCCTCCCGGCGCCAGGCCTCCGTGAGGAACCGGCGCACGGTCTCGGGGTAGAGCCGATGCTCCGCCTCGTGGATGCGCTGCTCGAGCGACTCCAGCGTGTCGTCCGTACGCACCTCGACCGCCCGCTGAGCCAGGATGGGCCCCGCGTCCACCTCCGCCGTGACGAGGTGCACGGTGCAGCCGGTCACGCGGACGCCGTGCGCGAAGGCACGGGGGATGGCGTCCAGGCCGGGGAAGGCGGGAAGGAGCGAAGGATGGATGTTGAGCACGCGGTCCGCGTAGGCGTCGAGCAGGGTCGCGTGCAGCCGGCGCAGGAAGCCCGCGAGAAGCAGGGTCCCGACGCCGTGCGCCCGCAGGCGCTCGAGCCACGGCGCCTCGTCCTCGAGGCGCGTGCGGAAGCGACCCTCCGGAGGGCGCTCCGCCTCGATACCCAGCTCCCGCGCGCGCCCCAGCACGGGAGCGTCCGCGCGATCGCAGAGGAGCACGACGACCTCCCCGCCCAGCTCCCCTCGCCGCGAGGCCTGGACGAGCGCCTCGAAGTTGCTGCCCCGTCCCGAAGCGAGGACGGCGAGTCTGGGCGGTCGAGGGGTGGGCACGCCGCAATCTACCCCCCTCGCGCGCGGGCGGGCAAGCTCCGGGCAACGCGTCTCACGGCCGGCGCGGCGCGTGGACGGGCGTGCACGGAGGACGCTCTCGGGGGGCGGAGAGCCCGCGGTCGCGCCGCCAGTCCAGCGGGCGAACGCCCCCTTCCCCCCACTCCAGCCACAGGGCGCCCTCGCGATCCGTGCGCCTCACCACCGCACCCGCCGCGCTCAGGCGCGCGAGCAGCGCCGGCGCCGGGTGGCCGAAGCGGTTGTGCTCGCCGACGGAGAGGAGCGCGATCTCCGGCCGGGCACGGCGGAGCAGGCGGACACCGGTCGAGGCCGGCGCGCCATGATGGGCCACCTTGAGGACCAGCACCCGGGGCGACACCTCGAGGGAGTCCTCGATCGTGCTGTCCACGTCGGCCATGAAGAGCAGGCGGGCCGAGTCGCTGCCCGCCTCGATCACCAGCGACGAAGCGTTCTCCGAGCGGAGCGTCGCGCCACGCGGCGGCCAGAGGACGTGCACGGACGGCTCGAGGCAGAGCGTGTCGCCGCGGGCCAGGTGGCGGACCGTGGGCAGGCGGGATGCGGGCGACGGCGTGCCCACCCGGGCGACGCGGAGGCCGCGCACGACCGCGGCGACGCCGCCCGAGTGGTCGCTGTCCTCGTGCGTGATCAGGAGCCAGTCGAGCCGCCGGAGACCGACCCAGCGGAAGAAGGGCAGGATCATCGTCTCCCCCGCGTCGTACCCCGGGGCGCGCGGCCCCGCGTCCACGAGCCACCAGGAGCGACCGAGGGCCAGCGCCAGCGCGTCCCCCTGCCCCACGTCGAGGGCCACGAGCCAGGCGCGCCCGGCCGGCGGCGCCAGCGGCCGCACGGAGAGGACGCAGAGGATCGCCACGCCCCACAGGACCGCGCCCAGCACGAGGGCGACCTCGCGGCCCGGCGCTTCGGGTCGCCGGCGGGCGCGCAGGCTGCGCGGCGCCGGCAGGAACAGGGCGAGCAACGCGGCGCCGGCTGCGGCGCAGGCCACCACACCCGGCTCGCCGCCCGCCGTCCACAGGGCCCCCGGGGCGGCGGCGGACCTCACCGCGATCCAGCGCAGCGCCCCCGCCAGCGCCTCCGCCGCCGAGAACCAGGGATGTCCCGAGCCGGGCAGCAGCATCTCCGCCAGCGCCCCCAGCCAGGCCGCCGCCAGCAGAAAGCCCGAGACCGGCACGGCCACCAGGTTCGAGAAGGCTCCAGCCCAGGACACGGCGTGGAAGCGCGCCAGCAGGATCGGCAGCGCCGCGGCCTGCGCGCCGAGCGTGGGCACGAAGGGCGCGCACCACGCGCGCCAGCGGCGGGCACGCTCCAGGAGCCAGGGGGCGAAGGTGACGAGGCCGAGCGTGGCCGCGAAGGAGAGCTGGAAGCCGAGGTCGCCGGCCCAGCCGGGCGCCCAGGCCAGGAGCGCGAGCGCGCTCAGGGCCAGCGCCTGCACCGGGTCGAGGGCGCGCCCGCGCAGCGTCGCCGCGGCCATCAGGCACTCGTGCACGGCGGCGCGCAGGAGCGAAGGGATCGGTCCGGCGATCCCCGTGTAGAAGACGGCGCAGAGGGCGGCGGCCAGGGCGCGCGGCGCCACGCCCCCTCCCAGCGAGGCGACCAGAGCTCGAGCCAGCGAGGCGAGCCAGACGACGTGCAGGCCGGAGAGGGCGATGAGGTGGACGAGGCCCGAGGCACGGAGGTCGGCATAGAGGTCCGTGGGGAGTCCCGAGCGGTCGCCGATCACGAGCGGCACGACCAGCTCGCGCGCGGCGGGCGAGAGACCCGCGTCGAGACGGCGCTCGATCGCCCGCCGCCAGCGCGCCGCGGTGACTCGCGGCCAGCCCGCGGGGAGATCCACGGCTCGCGCCTGCGCGAAGAAGACCCGTCCCGACCCCGCCACCGCGGCCGCGTCGGCGACCGCTCCGCCGTCGATCCCTCCGGGGTTGCGCGCCCCGCGCGGAATCTCGACGCGGGCGATCGCGGTCAGCCGGTCGCTCCATTCCGCGTCCGAGCCTGCCGGCAGGCGCAGGCGCAGACGCGTGCCCGTGAGCAGCGGCGGCCGCGAGCGCGCGACCGTGACGACGGTCACCGGCTCGCCCGCTTCGCGCGGCGGCGGCTCGGCGACCCGAGCCTCGAGACGCAGGAGGGCGCCGGCGCGCTCGAGCTGTCTCCGCTCGGCATCCAAGACCGCCCTATGCCCCGCCCCGCGCGTCCCCGCCGCGAGCAGCAGTGCCGCCGTGGCCGCGAGCGCCCCCAGGCGAGGCGGCGCTCGCCAGGCGAAGAGGACGAGCAGCCCCGCCAGGGCCAGTGCCCCGACGGCCACGTGCGCCGGCAGCCGCGGCCCGAGCAGCACGCCCAGCCAGACTGCGAGCGCGGCGCCGACCGCTCCCCGGCCACCCATGCTGCGCCCGCGGCGGAAGAGGCGTGCCAGCGTGCGTCCGCCCGAAGCCCGGATCCGCGGCCGCCAACCGTGGCCCCGAGCCCGCGAGATCTGCAGGCACGAGAAAGGGCCCGTCCACTGCGAGGACGGGCCCTGCACGCCGTTGCCGGCGGAGCGGCGGAAGCCTACGGCGCGGTGGCGGCCTGGGCCGGCTGGATCTCCGTGAAGTACTCGTCGCCCGTCGGCGTCGAGGCACTGACGTACCAGGCGGTGCGCCCGTTGGCGTCGAAGAGCACGGTGGGGAACACGACCACGCCCACCACGCCTCCCGTGGCCTTCATCACGCTCATCGGATAGCGGCGCCACGCCCCTTCCGGCGTGCGCCCGTGCAGCCACATCTCCCGCACGTCTCCGGCGCGGGCGTGATCCAGGGTCGCCGAGAGCACCGTGGGGCGGTCCAGCGGCACGCGGGCGGGCAGCGACGACTCCAGGCGCGGGAAGTCGGCGCTCAGCCCGAACTCCGCGGTCACGAACCGCTCGTTGCCTCCCGGCAGGTCGATCACCTGCACCGGCGCCTCGTCCGCGTGATAGCGCACGCGCACGCTGTGCGGCCCCCGCGGCAGCTCGAGTCGCAGCGGGGTGGCGCCACGCGGCTGCCCGTCGATCCAGATCGTGGCACCCGCGAGCCCCTCCGCTCCCGCCTCGTCGGACATGGTGGCGCGCACCTCCAGCACCCCCGTGGGCGGCGACTCCACGGGCCGGGCGACCACCTCGGCCGTGCGGTTCACGTGGACCTCGACGGTCTGCTCCCAGGGAGCGACGCCCGGCCCCGAGAACTGCAGGCGATGGATGCCCGGCGGGAGCCGGTCCGCCGCGAGCGGGGCGTAGCCCCGCGGCATCCCGTCCACCATGACGGCGATGGGCACGCTGCCCTCGGGCACGGTGATCTGGAGCGAGCCCCACAGCTCCGCATCGAGCCCGACGCGCTCGCCGCGCTTGCCCCGCACCGTGTGGCTCGAGCCTCCCTCGCCGGAGAGCGAGAGCACGATCTCGTGGGTGCCGGGCTTCAGCTCCAGAGTCGCCGGCGTGCGCACGGCCTGATCCACGCCGTCCACCTTGATCCAGGCGCCGGACGGGCGGCTGGTGACGGCCAACTCGTAGCGGGCTGGCCCGAGCCCCAAGGCCACCAGCGTCGAGGAGGCCTGGCGGCCCAGGCGGGAGAGATCCAGGCGCCCGAGCCCCCAGCCGGCCGCGAAGAGGAGCAGGATGAACGCGCCGACGAGCGAGGTCCGCCGCCAGCGGACCCGACGTCGCGTCCGCTCGTCGTCATCGGGCTCTGGCCACGCGGGCCGGCGCACGACTCGCGGGGAGGACGACGCGGCCACGCGCTCCTCACCCTCCGCTTCGGCCTCCGTAGCCTCCGCGGGCGACCCGGACAGTTCGCCCTCCAGCGCGCTCCCCGCCGGAGCCTCGGCCCGAGGCTCTGACTCGGTGATGGGCTCGACCACCCGAGCGGGTACGGACGCAGCCGCCGGCTCCTGCTCGACGACCGGTTCGGCCATGGGCGCTGGTGCCGATTCGCGCTCGATGACGTCTTCGGGCACAGGCGCTGGCGCCGATTGGGGCTCGATCACGTCTGCGGGCACAGGCGCAGGCGCCGATTGGGGTTCGCGGGCCGGCTCCGCACCGGACACGGGCTCGGGCACCTTCAGCAGCTCGGGCTCGCGGGCCAGCTCGGCATCGGCCACAAGCTCGAGCACCTTTGCGAGCGCCGATTGGGGCTCGCGGGCCGGCTCGGCATCGGCCACGGGCTCGGGCAGCTCCGGCTTGCGCACAGGCTCGGCTCCTACTGCGCGCTCAGCCGAGACGGTCGGCTCCCAGTCGGATTCGAGCCCCAGATCGAAAGGATCGACCGTGGATGGGACGGCTTCGCGGCTCTGCGCAGGCGCCATTCGAGCCGCTCGAGGCGGAGCTGGCTCCTGACCCGCTTCCGCGGTCGCGGGAAGGGTGGCTGGCTCGGGCTCGAGAGACACGCGCGGTCCGCCCTCGGCGGGCGCGATTCCCTGCGCCAGGGGCGGAGCCGCTCTGAGCGCGTCCTCCCCCGGAGCTTCCGCGCGGCGCGCACTCTCGACCGGCGGCGCCTCGCCGGCCGCGCTCGCCTTCGCGCGGGCGGCGTCCCCAGCCACCTCGGGCTCCGCCGCCGCCTGCTCCGTCGGCTCCGAGCCCTCGATGAGATCGGGCACCCCGGGCACGTCGTGCGCGATCGGCTCCGTCGAGGGAATCGTGACCGGCGGACCCTCGGCCCGTGCTCTGTCGCCTGCCAGCTTGTCCATCCAGCTTCGGAACCGCCAGAACCTCGCGGGCGGGCGATGCTGGGCGGGCGCCGACTCGGGCTGGAGTGCCTCAGCCCCGGCCGCAGCTTCTGCCGAACCGCCCTGTTCGCCTGCGACGGGCGACGGCTCGCTCGTCTCGCGCGGCGGGGGGATCGGAGCCGCTTGTCCTGGCCATGCCGCTTCGAGCCAGGCCTGCTCGCCCTCGGCTCCGCCTCGCCCGCTCGGCCACGTGGCCCGCACCCCGACGCGCAACCGGGCGTCGGCGACGAACGCGCGAGCCTCGCGCCCCGCGTCATCGCGCACGATGATCCAGACGGGCTCGAACGGCCGGCCGTCGAGCCTGAGGTCGAGCCGACCCGATCCCACCCAGCCGAACGCCACCTTGCCGTCGGCCTCGAGCAGAGCCAGCGCGCAGGGTTGGCGGCCCGCCGGGTCGCCCCACAGCTCGGCCTCGTAGAAGAGGAAACCGGTCAGCGCGTGATGCAGGCGGGCGGGGAGCGCGGCCGGGCCGATGACGCTTCGCGTCGTCGAGGGATCGCTCGTCACCTCGTCGGCGACGCCGATCAGCTCCGTCAGCCACCCTTCGACGTCGCCTCGAGCGAGGCCCGCCGGGCAGCCGAGGAAGGCCAGCTCGAGGTTCGCCCCTCCCACCGACACGGCCAGAACTTCACCGCGGGACTGAGCCGAAACAGTCCACCGGGGAGCAGCGCCTACCACCTCGTGCATTGCCCTTCCTTCCCTGGAACCTCGTGATCTGGACCGCGCTGGCAGCCGCTGCCGCAACCTACCCCGGGCGCGACGCAAGTGTCAACGCTCGATCGGGTTGTGGCCCGGGACTTGCTCGATTCAGTGCCTGTCCAGCGGAAGCGAAGGTCTCCAGAGCCGTGGCGTTTGATTGCGTGGCAGAGTGCAACGTAAGATTTGCATCTTGTATGCCGGGAGGCTAGTTTGCACGGAATGGCTGTCCTTGTGAGAAAGACCCTCGAGGGAAGCGTGATGGCTGCGGTGGCTCGCGCTGCCCTCGTGGCGTTTCTGGCGGGGGCTCCCGCCTTCGGGTCGCCCGTCTTCGCCGCGACGGCCGGCGGGGCTGCCCCCTCGCTCGCGCTCCCCCCTGCCGACTCGAGCCGGACCCCGGTGACGGAGGCGCAGAGCGCCTACGAGACGGCCTGGGAGCAGCGGAAGTCCGGTGATCCCGCCGCGGCCATGCGCACCGCCGAGTCGGCGCTGTCCTCCGTGCAGGCGGTGCTTCTCACGGGGCCGGACGCCACCACCCGCGGCCAGCTCGTGGATCTCCAGGCGCGCCTCTCGGCCCTCCACGAGGGCGCCCAGTCCGACCTCCAGAGCGTTCCGGTCGAGCCCGGTAACGAGGCGGACGAGAAGGTCCTGAACGCCGAGGCCGTGGACGCCTTCGGCACCGTCGTGCCCCAGCAGCACGAGCTGGTGACCAAGTGGCTCGACTTCTTCATGGGCGCCGGCCGGTCGACGTTCGAGCGCTGGCTCAAGCGATCCGGCCGTTACATGGACCTCTTCCGCTCCGTGCTGCAGCGCGAGGGCCTGCCGCCCGACCTCGTGCACCTCGTGTTCGTGGAGAGCGGCTTCAACCTGAACGCACGCTCGGTCTCCGCCGCCGTGGGACCCTGGCAGTTCGTGCGCAGCACGGCCAAGCTCTTCGGCCTCACCGTGGATCGCTGGGTGGACGAGCGCAAGGATCCCGAGAAGGCGACCGTGGCCGCGGCCCGCTACCTCAAGCATCTCTACTCGATCTTCGGCGACTGGCCGCTGGCCATCGCCTCCTACAACGCGGGCGAGGGCACCGTGCTGCGCGCCATCAAGGCCCAGGGGACCACGAACTACTGGGACCTCAAGCTGCCGCGGCAGACCGAGGACTACGTGCCCCAGTTCATGGCCGCCCTGACCATCGCTCGCGATCCCGCCAAGTACGGCTTCGACTCGGTCGAGCTGGACGACCCGATGGCCTTCGACGAGGTGGCAATGAAGGGCTCGGTGGACCTGCGCGGCCTGGCCAAGCTGGCGGGATGCTCGTACGAGGAGCTGAAGGAGCTGAACCCCGCCGTGCTGCATGCCGCGGCCCGCGGCGCCGGGGATGTCACCACCGTGCGCGTCCCCCCCGGCAAGGGCGAGGTGCTCATGCAGCGCCTCCAGCAGGGAGAGCGGCTGCCGGCGGTGAATCTCACGCTCAAGCACCGTGTGCGACGGGGCGAGACGCTGCAGGAGATCGCCAACCAGTACTCGGTGAGCGCCAAGCAGCTCGCCCGCATCAACGGCGTGGGCCGGAAGCGGCCGCTGCGGCGCGGCATGGTCCTGACCGTGCCCGCCTCGCTGCGGGCGCCGACGCCCGAGATCATCGATCCCTCGTCCGACCCCCGAGCCTCGACCGCCTACGTTCCCGCACGCAACCTCGGGCTGCCCGCCACGCTGGAGGGGCACTCCACGACCGAGGGGCGCACGGTGGTCACGGTGCACAAGGGCGAGACGCTGGCCTCGCTGGCCGCGCGATACGACGTGACCACCCAGGACCTGCAGCGGTGGAATCGCCTGAAGAACGCCCGGGTCCGACCGGGCACGCGCCTCAAGGTCCGCACGCCCGACGCCGTGGCCGCCGACAGCTCCCGCGCCGACTCGGTGCAGATCGCCCAGCTCAAGGTGCCGCGCCCGCACGCGTCGGCCCGGCACCACCTCGGGCGGGGACGGGGCGCCGCGTCGGGGGCAACGGCCCGCGTGACGCACACCGTGCGACGGGGCGAGACCCTGGAGAGCATCGCTCGCCAGCACGGCATCTCGATCGGGGCGCTCAAGCACGCGAACGGGCTGAGCAGCTCCCGCATCCGCGCCGGCCAGCGGCTGCGGCTACCGACCTGAGCCGAGACGGAGAGCGAGAGGCCGGACGGCGCCAGACGCCGTCCGGCCTCTCGTCTCCCGGCGTCAGTGCATGGACTGCGGGCCGTCCACGACGCCGCCCCCGGGCACGTCGCCGGAGAAGTCCCGCTCGGTGACGTACGCGCCGATGCGGGCGTTGCGCCCGACGCAGACATCCCTCGGCAGGCGCGCTCCCTTCCCCACCACGAGCAGGCCGCTGGCGAGGTGATCGGGGCAGGCCCGGTTCGGAGTGTCCGCCTCGCCGTGGCCGACGACGGCGCCCTCCCCCACGCGGACTTCCTTGTCCAGGATGGCGTGGTCCACGACGGCGCCCCTGCCGATCAGCGTGTCGTGCATGAGGATGCTGTCGCGGACGACGGCGCCGGGCGCCACGGTGACGCCGGGGAAGAGCATCGAGTGCTCGACGCTTCCCCCCACCCGGCAGCCGTTGGCGACGAAGCTCGTCGTCACCTTGCCGCCGCGCCCGATCCTCACGGGCGGCCGGTCGGCGCTCTGCGTGTGGATCACCCAGTCGGGATCGGCGAGATCGAGGGGCGGGTGCTCGCCGAGGAAGTCCAGATTCGTCTGGTAGTAGGAATCGAGCGTGCCCACGTCCTGCCAGTAGCCGGCGCAGCGGCAGGCGAAGACCCGCTCCCCGCGCGCCACGAGCCGCGGCAGGATGTCCTTGCCGAAGTCGTGGCCCGAGCCCGGCGTGACGGCGTCCTCGGCCAGCCAGCGCACGAGCGCCAGGCGGTCGAAGAGGTAGACGCCCATCGAGGCGAGCCGCGAGTCGGCCCGCTTGGGCTTCTCCTTGAACCCGATCACGCGCCCGTCGGGATCGGTCTCCAGGATGCCGAACGAGCTGATCGACTCGGCGGGCACCTCGGTCACCGCCACCGTCACCGAGGCGCCGCTGGCGTCGTGGTGGGCGTAGAGCACGTTGTAGTCCATCTTGTACACGTGGTCGCCCGAGAGCACGAGCACCTGGTCCACCCGCCGCCGCCGCAGATGGATGAGGCTCTGGTAGATCGCGTCGGCCGTGCCCTGGTACCAGTCGCTCTGCACCGAGCCGAGCGAGGGCTGCAGCACGTGCACGCCGCCCCGCGAGCGGTCCAGATCCCACGGCCGTCCGGTGCCGATGTGCACGTT
>JAWOLC010000183.1:0-14661 GCA_033853925.1 Candidatus Eiseniibacteriota bacterium | reverse complement strand
TCCGCGACGGCTACCACTTCAGCGACGTGGCCCGGAAGCTCACCAAGATCGCGCGCTTCCACCCGCACATGATGCGGCACACGTTCGCCTGCCGCTGGATCGAAGCCGGTGGCTCGCTGGCGGCGCTCCAGGAGATCCTGGGGCACGCGGCGGTCACCACGACGCAGCGCTACGCCCGGCTCGGCGCCGACATGGTCCAGCGCGAGGCGCAGCGGCTTTACGATGGCGCTACAATCCCGGCCTCGACCCGGGAAAATCTATCAGACCGTCCGGCCGTTGGACGGGTGAGCGGAGCCTAGCAACCGGGATCGTCCTTGCGCCTTGTGGGCTCGCGTGTTAGAAGCGGGCGCGGAGAGGTGCGAGAGTGGTTGAATCGGACGGTCTCGAAAACCGTTGTACCCGTTAGGGTACCGAGGGTTCGAATCCCTCCCTCTCCGCCAGCTTGAGAGCGCCCCGCGACGCGCCGCTCGGTGCGGCCCTGCGCCGGCCGCGCCGCCGCAGCGAGAACTCCGAGTCAGTGTCGCCGCAGCGCGCCCGCTGCCACCGCGACCGCACGAGGAGCCGTGGCGCCCCGCTCGGGTTCGCCCTGTGCCGGCCGCCCGCGGCACCGCGCCGCGGGTGGCCTCATGTCCTCGCCGTCGCCGACCCCCTCCGCGGCCTCTGCCGGTGACCGATGCGGGCCCGCAAGGAACCTCTTGCCTCCCGGCTGCTCCGGCCGCATCGTGAGCGACCTGACGGCGGGTCGGTGAAGGCCGCTCCCGCGCATGGCCGTGGCGCCCCTCGCGGCATCCGTCTCATCGCCCACATCCAGCCCTCGCCGCGAAGGGGCCCCGCATATCTCTCTCTCGGTGAGGTGACCCATGCGAGGCTTGTCCCTCGTGCCGTGGGCGGCCGCTCTCCTCGTTCTCGCGGTCTCTTGTGGGGGGCAGAGGTCGTCGGCGTTGTCCTCGTCACAGCGGGCGGAGTTGCTCCCCTGGCTCGAAGAGCACGGGCGCCCTCCCGAGGAGTACGTCGTCTCCAAGTTCGCCGATCACGACGTGGTGTTCCTGGGCGAGTACCACCGAATCCGCCACGACGTGGTGCTCGTCCAGAGGCTGATCCCGTACCTGGACCGGGCCGGCGTGCGCAATCTCGGCCTCGAGTTCCTGCTGGCCTCGGATCAGCCCCTGATCGACAGCCTGCTCGCGGGTGCGACCTATGACGAGGGGCTGGCCCGGCGCCTCTTCTGGGATCAGTGGCCCTGGTGGGGGTACCAGGAGTACGTGGACATCCTGCGCGCGGCCTGGGACCTGAACCACAGCCGGGCGCGGGGAGCGCCACCCTTCCGGGTGCTGGGTCTCAACTCCCGTGGCGACTGGAGCCGCGTGTGGAAGCAGGGGGACCTCGACGACCCGGAGATCCGCAGGTCGGTGCGCCCCGAGGGTTCGTCCGACTCGGTCATGGCGGCGACCATCCAGCGTGAGGTGCTGGCCAAGGGAGAGAAGGCTCTCGTCTACTCCGGGATCTACCACGCCATCACGCGCTTTCGGCAGCCATCGGACCCAGATTCGACCGGCCGCCCCCGGTCCTTCGCGTCGCAGCGGATGGGCAACCGGATCCAGGCGCAGATCGGAGATCGCTGCTTCCTGATCTTCCTCCATTCCCCGTGGCCGGGCGCTGGCGGATACTCGGACGCGGAGGTCCATCCGGTCGACGGCGTGCTGGATGGGCTCTTCGCTGCGCTCCCGTCCGGCAAGAGGCGGATGGGATTCGACGTCGCGGGCTCGCCGCTCGGGCGTCTCCCCGGGCGCGCGAGCTATTGGGGCCACGCGATCCCGGACTTCCGCGCGGAGATGTTCTGCGACGGATGGATCTACCAGAAGCCTCTTCGGGAGTACGAGGGAGTCCACGTCGTGCCGGGGTGGTTCAACGAAGGAAACCGACTGGACGCCATCGCGCAGATCGCGAATCCGGATCCGCGGGTGAAGAGCTGCGCGCGGACGGTGGCGCAGCTCACCGAGTCGTTGGCCTCGGACACCAGAATCCGGAGCCGGTTCGCCAGGCTTCGCTAGCGGGTGCGCCTCTTCGCCGCGCTCCCGCTCCCGTCCTCCTTGCCAGGGCCCCGCGGTAACGGCTAACTTCGTGCGCCGTCGCGCGGCGCGGAGAGATGTCCGAGCGGCTGAAGGAGCACGATTGGAAATCGTGTAGGCGCTTATACCGCCTCGAGGGTTCGAATCCCTCTCTCTCCGCCATCTTCTGCCCGGTTGCGCCGGCGCGCGTCGCTCGGCCGCGGGCCGCCGAGTCGTGGCGCGTGCTGCTCGGGTGGGCCGCCAAGGCGCACAGCGAGTTGGCCGTGAGGGCGCCGGGTCGCGTCGGCGCGCGTCGCTCGGCCGCGGGGTCGCCGAGTCGTGGCGCGTGCTGCTCGGGTGGGCCGCCAAGGCGCGCAGCGAGTTGGCCGTGAGGGCGCCGAGTCGCGCCCGCGCGCCGCCGCTCGGCCGCGGGCCGCCGAGTGGTGCCGCTCCGCCGGGCGGCCCGGAAGCGCTCGCCGCGCGCTCCTCACTTCCCTTGACCTCCCCATCCCCGCTGCTAATATGCGTCCCGCCCGGTCGCTCGCGCGGCCTTACGGACGAGGCGCGCGGCCGAAGCCTCGGTTTCGTGGGGATGTAGCTCAGCTGGGAGAGCACCTCGTTCGCAACGAGGGGGTCGGCGGTTCGAATCCGCTCATCTCCACCATCTCTTTGGGCCAGGCCCAGCGCAACCCGAACTTGTGAACCCCGCCAGGACCGGAAGGTAGCAGCGGTAAACATGACCTCGGGTGTGCCGCTGATCACCCTGGCCCTTTCGCAAGCCGTCGAGGGGCGGCCTGTCCGCGTTGGCTCGGTCGCGCCACCTCGGACGTGGGTGGGGCTCGCGCCGGCGGGCCCGGCCACGACCGTGGTGGCGCGGCGCGTTCGCGGTGCGCCCGGGGTCGCGCCGGGCGGGCGGCGATCCCTCGGCGGCTCGCGGCACGTCGTGCATGTAGAATGGGGACCGCCATGGCCCATCGCGCTCTCGCCCTGAAGTACCGGCCGCAGACCTTCGCCGACATGATCGGGCAGGAGCATGTCACGCGGGTGCTCACCCGCGCGCTCGAAGGCGGCCGCGTCGCCCACGCCTACCTCTTCACCGGCGCCCGCGGCGTGGGCAAGACGACCTGCGCCCGGCTGATCGCCAAGGCGCTCGACTGCCAGAAGCGCGGCGAGAACGGACGCAGCGCGGCCGAGCCCTGCAACGAGTGCACGTCGTGCCAGGAGATCACGGCCGGCGTGTCCCTCGACGTGGCCGAGATCGACGGCGCCTCGAACCGCGGCATCGCCGACGTCCAGGCCCTGCGCGAGAAGGTCCGCTTCTCCCCGACGGGCGGCAAGTATCGCGTGGTCATCATCGACGAGGTCCACCAGCTCTCGAACGACGCCTTTGCCGCGCTCCTCAAGACGCTCGAGGAGCCGCCGCCCCACCTGGTGTTCGTCTTCGCCACCACGGACCCGCAGAAGCTGCCCGAGACGATCCGCTCGCGCACCCAGCGCTTCGACTTCGCGCGCGTGCCGTTGCGCAAGGTGGCGGACCGGCTGCTCGACATCCAGAAGCGCGAGGCCGCCGACGCGGAGGGCACGCGCTTCGGCCTCACCGAGGGCGCGGCGCTGCTGCTCGCCCACAAGAGCGAGGGCTCGATGCGCGACGCGGTGAGCGCGCTCGACCAGGTGGTCTCGGCCGGCGAGCCCGAGGTGAACGAGGAGCTGGTGCGTCGCGTGCTGGGCATCGCCGATCGCGAGGCCTTCTTCACGATCGCCGGCGCGATCCTGGCCCGCGATCCGAAGGCGGCGCTGCGCGCGCTCCACCAGGCCTTCGAGAAGGGCCTCGACGCCCGCGACCTGGCCGAGGGCCTGAGCGAGCACGTCCGCCACCTGCTGATCCTCAAGGTTGACCCCGAGGCGGGCGACCTGGTGGCGCTGGCGCGCGAGGACCTGGAGCGGCTGAAGGCCCAGGGCGAGTCGTGGAGCGAGAGCGATCTGCTGCGGCTCCTGAAACTCTCGTCCGAGGTCTCGTGGCCGATGCGCGACAGCTCGCAGCCGCTCGTCCATCTCGAGGCGGCGGTGGTGCAGATGGCCACGCTCGAGCCGGGCGAGACCCTGGCCGAGATCCTCGAGAAGCTCGAGGCCCTGGAGAGGCGCCTGACGACCGGCGCGGGCGGGACGGGCGGCGGACGCGGGACTCCGGCACCCGAGCCGCGCCCGGCGCGGGCGGGGGCGTCCTCCGCCTCGCCGCCTCGCCCGGGGCGTGGCGCGACGGGAGTGTCCGGGCCGCCGCATGCGACAAGCGCTTCGTTCTCGCCGCGCGAGTCCGGCCCCGAGGCCGGCCTCGCGCCGTCCGCGCCCGGAACCGCCATGTCGCTGCCGGCCGTCCCGGATGTCTCGCCCTCGCCGCTCGCGGCCTTCGGCCTGGGCGGCGAGCCGATCTCCCGCGCGGCGGTCGAGACGGGGACGGGGTCCCGCGCCGCGGGCGAGCCGGTCTGGCCGGAGATCTCGGGCGCGGAGGCCCGGACCGCGACGCTCGAGGCCGAGGTCGAGCCCGACCAGGAGACCGCGCGCTGCTGGCGGGAGGCGCTCACCGGCATCAACGCTCGCAAGCGCCTGCTGGGCGCGTTCCTCGAGGAGAGCCGCTTCGCGGGGCTGGCCGACGAGGCGGTGATCGTGGCCATGGACGATCTGCACCGCACGGTCGTGGAGGAGAAGGAGAACCGGGCCCTCGTCCAGGAGGAGGTGGCGCGCGCCTTCGGGAGGAAGCTGACGCTGCGCTGCGTGTCCGCGGGCGCGAGCGGAGCGCGGCGGCGACCGGATATGGCCGAGGTGGCCCCGATGGTGGAGCGGGCGATCGAGTTCTTCCAGGGCGAGGCGATCGAGCCGTAGGCTCCGCCGGCGATTTCCCGGAGGGAGCCCGACCCCGCGCCGCGCCCGTGAAAGGACGGAGGCATGAAGAGTTTCGGCGACATGGTGAAGCAGGCCCAGAAGCTCCAGAAGCAGATGAGCGAGGTGCAGGAGAAGCTGGCGGACGAGCGCTACGAGGCCAGCGCGGGCGGCGGGATGGTGAAGGCGGTGGTGGACGGCAAGCAGATGCTGCGCGAGCTGACGATCAGCCCCGAGGCTCTCAAGGAGAGCGACGCCTCGCTGCTCGAGGACCTCATCCTGGCGGCCGTCGGCGAGGCGCAGCGCGCCTCCGAGGAGCGGATGCGCGAGACGCTCGGGAAGCTCACCGGCGGCCTCGGGCTGCCGTTCTGATCTTTCGGCCCCCGGCATGTACTCCTCCCGCTATCTCGAACAGCTCATCGAGGAGCTGATGAAGCTCCCGAGCGTGGGGCAGAAGAGCGCCCAGCGGTTGGCCCTGCACCTGATGCGGGTGCCCCGCGAGGAGGCGCTCCGGCTGGCCGAGGCGATCCAGGCGGCCCGCGAGAAGGTGGGCTTCTGCAGCGTCTGCGGGCTCTTCAGCGAGGAAGACCCCTGCCTGATCGACCGGGATCCGCAGCGCGATCCGCACGTGGTCTGCGTCGTCGAGCAGCCGGCGGACGTGCTGGCGCTGGAGCGGAGCGGCTCCTTCCGCGGCCGCTACCACGTGCTCGGCGGGGCGCTCTCGCCGCTGGAGGGCACGCAGCCGGACGATCTGCGCATCCGCGAGCTGGTGGAGCGGCTCGGCAAGGAGCCCATCCAGGAGATCATCCTCGCCACCAACCCCAACGTGGCTGGCGAGGCCACGGCCCTCTATCTCTCGCGGCTGCTGGCGCCACTGGGGGTCAAGGTCACGCGCATCGCCCGCGGGGTGCCCATGGGCTCCGACCTCGAGTACTCGGACCAGGTGACACTGGCCCGCGCTCTCGAAGGCCGGCGCGAGATCGAGTAGGCGGTCGGCGGATTCCGCCGCCCCCTTCGCGCGATGGACACCTACCTCCTCGACGTTCTCTCCCTGGTGGCGGTGCTGCTGCTCATCGGCTTGAACGGCTACTTCGTCTCGGCCGAGTTCGCGCTGGTCACGGTGCGCTGGACGCGGATCGAGGAGCTGGTGAGCCGCGGCCGCTTCGGGGCCAAGGCGGTGAAGCACGCCCTCGAGAACCTGGACGACGCCATCGCCGCCACCCAGCTGGGCATCACCTTCGCGAGCCTGGCGCTGGGCTGGCTCGGCGAGCCGGCGATCGCCCATCTCGTCGAGCCGCTCTTCCGGGGCCTGCCGCTCGTCTGGGGCGTCGTGCTCAAGCACGCCGTGGCCGTGACCCTGGCGTACCTGCTGCTGACCTACCTGCACGTGGTGCTCGGCGAGCAGGCCCCCAAGCTCGTGGCCATCGACCGCGCCGAGGACGTGGCCCTGATCGTGACCGGGCCCCTGCTCGCCTTCGCCCGCGTCTTCCGCCCGTTCATCCGGGCGATCGGCGGCTCGAGCGAGTGGATCGTGCGCCTGCTCCGCTTGCCGCCGACGCGGACCGAGCAGGACGTGCACTCGGTGCAGGAGCTGGGCATGCTGGTCGAGGAGACCGCGGAAGCCGGCATCATGGCCAAGGACCAGGCGGAGTACGTCCGCAACGTGTTCCGCCTGAGCGGCAAGCGCGTGCGGGACGTGATGTTGCCCCGCGAGAAGGTGATCGCCCTCTCCCTGCACGCCTCGCCCGAGGAGGTGTTGGCCATCTGTCGGGAGACGGCCCACACGCGCATGCCGGTGTGGGAGGGCAACCCCGACCACATCGTCGGGATCGTCAATACGAAGAACCTCTTCCACCTCTTCAGCCAGTACCGGGTCGTGCTGCTCGAGGACGCCATGTACCCGCCCATCTTCGCCGACCCGGAGCAGTCGGTCGGCCGCCTGCTCGGCGTCTTTCGCCGCGAGCGCCGGCCGATGGCCGTGGTTCGCGACGCCTCCGGCCGGTTCCTCGGCATCGTGACGCTGGAGGACATCCTCGAGGAGATCGTGGGGGAGATCGAGGACGAGCACGACGCGCCGGCCGCCAAGCCTGTGCGCTCGGCTGCCCCCGGGCAGACACGTGTGGGCTCTTCCCTCGCCACCGGCCCGGTGCAGGGACCGGGGGTGGGGGCGGGGGCTCCTCCGGCCCCCAAGCCCTGACGGCCCCCTCCGAGCCCTGACGGCCTCCCGAGCCCTGGCGGCCCCCGGCCGGGAAGCGCCGCAAACTCCTCTTGCTGCTTTGCTCGCCGCATGGTACCCATCACCTTGGTTCACAGGGACGTGCCTGGAGTCTGTCCAGCGGCCTTCGGGCTATGACTGGCGGGGGAAGCCATGCCTCAATGGACTCTATTTGAAAGGGACTTCCGGTCCATCGACCGCGTCCTGAACGAGCTGCTCGAACGGACCAACGCCCTCTCCGTGCATCTGGTGGATCGCTCCGGCCAGCTCATCACCTCGGCCGGACGCACCGGCGACTTCGACGCCACGGCATTCGCGAGCCTCGCGGCCGCGGATTTCACGGCCAACGCCGAACTCTCTCAGCTCCTTGGAGAAGAGGGAGTCGAGGCGGTCGTGTGCGAAGGGCGCGATCGCTCGGTGCATTCGTGCCTGATGGCGGGACGGGTCATCATGTGCACCGTCTTCGACCGCCGCAGCACGCTGGGCCTCGTGCGCTATCGCGCGCGGCGGGCGGCCGAGGATCTGGGCGAAGTGTTCCAGGGCCTGTTCGAGAAGGTGGGGATCAGGGAGCCGGAGGTGCAGCCATTGCTGCACATGGAGCCCACGAGCCCCGAGTTCGCGCTGGCCGCGAGCCAGGAAGTCGACGCGCTGTTCGGTGACTGATTCCGGCGGCCGCTAGCCGCCCGTTCTCGGCGTCGATCCCCTCGCGTCGCCCGCGACGCGCTTCGGAAGACGCCGGCGGGCGCCGCCCGCTCGCGGATTGGGTCGGGCGGCCGAGCCGGCGCGTCGTCCGCATTCACGGGGGACCTCATGGCGCTCATCAACCACCGAGCGCGCGAGATCCACTTCAAGATCGTCTATTACGGACCGGGGCTGGGCGGCAAGACCACCAACCTCCGCTACCTGCACGACCGCCTGCCGGCCGAGCGGCGCGGCCGGCTCATCTCGATCGCCACCGACCACGAGCGCACGCTGTTCTTCGACTTCCTGCCCGTGGACCTCGGGCAGGTGAACGGCTTCCTCACCCGCTTCCACCTCTACACGGTGCCGGGCCAGGTCTACTACCGGCTCTCGCGTCGGGCTGTCCTGCAGGGACTGGACGGGCTCGTCTTCGTCGCGGACTCGCACCCCGCCCGCGAGGAGGCCAACCGCGAGTCGCTCGCGGATCTCGAGGCTCACCTGAGTTCGCTGGGCTTCACCCCCGCCCAGATCGCGCGCATCCCCCGCATCTTCCAGTGGAACAAGCGCGACGTGCCGGTGGCCGTGCCGGTCGAGAGGCTGCGCGCGGCCTTGAATCCCGGCGGCGCGCCGGAGTTCGAAGCGGTGGCCTGCGAGGGCCGGGGCGTGAACGAGACGCTGCGCACGATCTGCAAGGCGGTGCTGGCGCGTCTCGTCGCGGGCGAGCACGCTCGCACTCCTCAGCCCGCTCCGGGGCCGGCGCCAGGGCCGGCGCCCGCGGCAGGCGCTGCCCCGATGCCGGCGGCGCCGGCTCGACCGGCCACGGACGCCGCGGCCCCCGCGAGGGCCCCACGGTCGTGAGGGCGCTCGCCCGCTTCGTCGCCACGCTGGGCCCGGTCGGCTCGGCGCCGCTCGCGCCCGCGACGGCGGCCAGCGCGGTGGTGGCGGCCGTGGGGTATTTCGTCCCCGCGCCGGCCCTGCCCGTCGCGCTGGCCCTTGTCGCCCTGGGCGCGGCGCTCGCGGTGTGGGCGTCGGGCGAAGCCGAGAAGACGCTCGGTCACGACGCCAGGCCCATCGTCGTGGACGAGGCGGTCGGCCAGAGCCTGGCGCTGCTCCTCGTGCCCCGCGCGCCGCTCGCCTTCGCCGCCTCCTTCGTCCTC
The DNA here is from genome assembly GCA_033853925.1 of Candidatus Eiseniibacteriota bacterium. Classification (GTDB taxonomy): domain Bacteria; phylum Eisenbacteria; class RBG-16-71-46; order RBG-16-71-46; family RBG-16-71-46; genus JANXPZ01. The sequence goes on along the minus strand of JAWOLC010000183.1, from coordinate 5,686 downwards.
TTCCGGATCTTCGACGTGTGGAAGCCGCTCGGCGCGCGCGAGGCGCAGCGGCTTCCCGGGGGCTGGGGCGTGGTCGCCGACGACGTGATCGCGGGCCTCGCGGCCTGTCTCGTGTTCCATGCCGGGACCTGGCTGCTGCGTCATACGGCTGGGCTCGCCATCTGATTCAGCTCGCTGTGCCGCAGGGGATTGGGGTGGCGGCGAGATTCCGCTTGCGCTCGCCGCCCGCCTGGCCGATATTCCCAGCGTCTCCGGTCGGTCCTGGATGTGCCCCATGCGCCCTATCCGCCAGGAACACCTGGCGGTTTTCGTTTGAGGGCTCTCCAATCGAGAGGAGAGCGGTCAGAACGGCCGCACGCCGCCGCCGCGTCATGAGGCGGGAACGCTCGGGGCCCTCGGACCCCGGATTCAAGGAGTCTCAAGTGGCACGTGGTACCGTGAAGTGGTTCAACGAGGCAAAGGGCTTCGGCTTCATCTCTCAGGAAGGTGGCGAGGACGTGTTCGTCCACTTCTCCGCCATCAAGGGCGACGGCTTCAAGACCCTCGCCGAAGGCGAGACGGTCGAGTTCGACGTGACGCGTGGCCCCAAGGGCCTGCAGGCGTCGAACGTGCGGAAGGTCTGACCTCGAAGAGCCACCTCACGCCGCGGGCGGCACCCATCCGGGTGCCGCCTTCTGCTTTCTGCCGCCCGGTTGAATCGAGCCGTCCGTTGCGGCAGAGTCCGCGCGCTCAGGGTCGATCTCTCCTTCCCACCCCCGGAGTCGGCGAGCCGCCATGCAGATCGAGATCGTCACCATCGGCAACGAGGTGCTGTCGGGACGCACCGTGGACACGAACTTCGCCTGGCTGGCGCGCGCCCTGGAGCGGGCCAGCGTGCCGGTGGTCTGGCACACCACGGTCGGCGATTCGGCGGAGAAGATCGGCGAGGCCCTGAGGCGCGCGCTCGAGCGTGCCGACGGCGTGGTGATGACCGGCGGCCTCGGGCCCACGCCCGACGACCTCACGCGCAAGGCCATCGCCACCGCGCTGGCCCGGCCGCTCCAGCTCGACGAGCAGGTGCTGGAGCACGTGCGCGAGCGGGCGAAGCGCTCGGGCCGCAGACTGCCGGCCTCCATCGAGAGCATGGCCCTCCTGCCCCGGGGGGCGACGGCCTGGATCAGCCCCCTCGGCTCGGCGCCCGGGATCCTGATCCTGCAGGGCGAGAAGCCCGTGATCCTGTTGCCCGGCGTGCCCTTCGAGATGGAGGCCCTGGCCACCGAGCACGTCGTCCCCTACCTGCGCCAGCGCACGGGCAGGGCGATCGAGACCTTCACGCTGCGCACCTTCGGCGCCTTCGAGAGCCAACTCCACGAGCGGATCGGCACGCGCCTGCAGGCGAGGCCCGGGGCCACGCTGGCCTACCTGCCCAGCTACTTCGGCGTGGACCTCCGCGTGACCGTGAGCGGAGCGGATCCCTCCCAGGTGAAGGACGCCGCCGAGCGCGCGCACCGGGAGCTGATGGAACTCGTGGCCGGAATCGTGTACGCCGAGGGCGAGCGAGCCATGGAGGAGGTGGTGGGCGAGGCGCTCCTGGCGCGCGGCTGGCGGATCGCCACGGCCGAGTCCTGCACCGCTGGGCTCCTCGCCAAGCGCCTCACCGACGTGCCGGGCGCGTCCCGCTACTTCGATCGCGGCTTCGTCACCTACGCGAACGACGCCAAGGTCGAGCTGCTGGGCGTGAGCGAGGCCGACCTGGCCGCGCACGGCGCGGTGAGCGCGCCGGTGGCCGAGCAGATGGCGCGAGGCGCGCGCCACCGCGCGGGCGTGGAGCTGGGCGTGGCGATCACGGGCGTGGCGGGCCCCGAGGGCGGCAGCGACGAGAAGCCGGTGGGGACGGTCTTCGTCGCGCTCGCCTGGCCCGATGGGCAGGCGGTGCGGCGCTTCCAGTTCTCGGGCACGCGGACCACGATCCGCGAGCGCAGCGCGCAGACGGCGCTCGACCTGGCGCGGCGCGTCCTGCTGGACCTGCCACTCGATCCCAGGCTCGAAGAGGTGCCGGCGGCGAAGGGCGCGAGGACCCCGTCGCTCGCCGCGCGGAGTCGGACGCGCACAGCCGCCGCGCCGCCCGCGCCTCCGTCGCCCGCGGCTCCCGATCTTCCGGCCCGACCCGCGCCCCGCCGCGCGCGGGCGCCGAAGAGCGGGGAAGGGGCCGACGAGGGCTGATGCGTCTCTTCCTCGCCGTCTTCCCGCCGGCCGAGGTGCAGCGCGCGGCCTTCGGCATCATCGCGAGCCTCCGCCGCCCGGGCGACGGCGTCTCGTGGGTCAAGCTCGAGAACCTCCATTACACGCTGCGCTTCCTGGGCGAGGTGGGCGAGGACGGGGCCCGGCGCGCGACCGAGGCCGCGGCCGAGGCCGCGGGGGGATCGCCCGCGTTCCCGGCGGTCCTCGGCGGGCTCGGGGCGTTCCCGAGTTCGCGGCGCGCGCGCGTGATCTGGCTGGGGATGAGCGAGGGCGGCGAGGCGCTGGTCACCCTCGCCCGCGATCTCGAGCGCGCGCTGGCGAAGCGAGGCTTCGCCCCCGAGGGCCGGGCGTTCTCCGCGCACCTCACGCTCGGGCGGGTGCGCGTGCCGGGTCCCGACTGGACGGCGACGCTGGCCGGTGCGGCGGTCGAAGCGCTGCCGCGGTTCACGGTGGACCGGCTGTGCGTGGTGCAGAGCCAGCTCAATCCGCGCGGGTCCATCTACACGGTGAAGGCGGACCCCAGGCTGCGCGCAGTGGGCGCGGCTTCCTAGCGCGGCGGCCGCCGGGCCGCATCCCCGCCCGGAAGCGAGGACTTGCCTCTACTGCCCAAATGTGTAGTATCGGGCAAAGTCCCTCGTGACCCGGGGAGTTCGGGTCGCCTATCTTCTTGTGGGTCGTCCCCGCACGAGCCCCGTCAAGAAAGTGCAGCCCCTGCGAAGGAGACGCAGACCATGATCACGCCGCCACCCTCCAAGGAGAAGACCAAGGCGCTCGAGCTCGCCCTGCAGCAGATCGAGAAGCAATTCGGCAAGGGCGCCATCATGAGGCTGGGCAACGAGCAGGTGCAGCCGGTGGACGTGATCTCCACGGGCTCGATCGGCCTCGATCTGGCGCTGGGCGTGGGCGGCGTGCCGCGCGGGCGGGTGATCGAGATCTACGGGCCCGAGTCCTCGGGCAAGACGACGCTCGCGCTCACCATCATCGCCCACGCGCAGAAGCTCGGCGGGAACGCGGTGTTCATCGACGCGGAGCACGCGCTCGACGCGTCGTACGCCCAGAAACTGGGCGTGGACATCGCCAACCTGCACGTCGCGCAGCCCGACACCGGCGAAGAGGCGCTCGAGATCGCCGATCATCTCGTGCGCTCGGGCGCGGTGGACGTGGTGGTGGTGGATTCGGTGGCGGCGCTCGTGCCGCGCGCCGAGATCGAGGGGGAGATGGGCGACTCGCACGTGGGCCTGCAGGCACGGCTCATGTCGCAGGCGCTGCGCAAGCTCGCGGGCTCGATCTCGAAGAGCAAGACCTGCGTGGTCTTCATCAACCAGATCCGCATGCAGATCGGGGTCATGTTCGGCAATCCCGAGACCACCGCCGGCGGCCGGGCGCTCAAGTTCTACGCCTCGGTGCGCCTCGACATCCGCCGCATCGCCACGCTCAAGGAGGGCGAGAGCGCGGTGGGCAACCGGACGCGGGTCAAGGTCGTCAAGAACAAGGTCGCCGCGCCCTTCCGCGAGGCCGAGTTCGACATCCTCTACAACGAGGGCATCTCGCGCGAGGGCGAGCTGCTCGACTTCGCGATCGAGAAGAACGTCGTGCAGAAGAGCGGCACCTGGTTCTCGTTCGGCGACGAGCGGATCGGGCAGGGGCGCGAGAACGCGCGGCTCTTCCTCAAGGAGCACGCCGACGTGCGCGAGAAGCTCGAGGCGAAGGTGCTGCCCGCGCTGGGACTCAAGGCGGCGGAGTCGGGCGCGGCGGCCGCGGCGGGTACCGGGGGCGACGGCCCGGCCAAGACGCCCGCGCCGACGCCCCCGCGCTCGGGGCCGCCGCTCCGCCCCCAGCCCGAGGCCTCGAGAAGGCGCTGAGCGAGGCCGCGTCCGGCAGCGTCGCTCCACCCGGGGCTCCCGTGCCCCTTCGACCAGGAGGTGCACATGCGCGTGCCAGTGGCAGTCTCGATCCTGTGCCTGATCGCGCTCCCGTGGCTGGGTGGCTGCGCGGGCGGGCCGAAGCAGGTCTCGGCGGTGGACACGGCGGCCATCACGCTGGCGGTCGACGGCGTGATCACCGCCTTCAACGCCGCCCTCGCCGCCAAGGACACGGCGGCGATCGCCAGCCTCTATGCGGAGGACGCGGTGGTGCTCCCGGCGGACCAGCCGCGCGTGGACGGGCGGCTGGCCATCCGCGACTGGTGGGCCGAGGGCCTGGCCGCGCCGGGCCTCCGGCTCGTCCTCGTGCCTGGCCGCACGACGGTTGCGCCGGCCGGCGACCTGGCGACGGTCGTGGGCGCCTACGACTACCAGGCCGCGGGGGCGAAGGGGAGCGTCCGGCGCGAAGTCGGGAAGTTCGTGGCGGTGCTGAAGCCCGTGGGCAGCCGCTGGCAGATCGTCATCGACACCTGGAACCGCGACGCGGCGCCGGCGGCCGCGGAGAGATAGCGTCGGGGCCGGAGGTCGCGAGCGCGGCGAAGCCCCCTGCGGCCCGTGGTCGCCCGCGCGGACCGAGCCGGAAGCCGTGAGACGTTCGCGAGCGCATCGGGGGGCCGCGAGGCGGTGATGCGCCGCGGGGGCGAGGAGAGTCCCCGAAGCGGGCACCGGTGCCCCTCCGGCCTGGAGGTGACCATGCGTACGGGCGACCTCGTCGTCGAGACGGGGACCTACGACTTCAAGGTCATTGCGGCGCGCGGCGCGCGCCTGGTCCCCGGAGTCTTCTGATGCGCGCGCGCCGCCCGACCCGGCTCCCCGAGGGCGAGCGCTCCACCCAGCTCGAGGCGTGCCGCGAGGCCGCGCTCGCCCTGCTCGAGCGCCAGCGCCGCACCCGCTCCGACCTGACGCGGCGGTTGCGGGACCGCGGCTATGCCGCGGCCACGATCGCGCAGGCGCTCGACCGGCTGGTGAGCGTCGGCCTCGTGGACGACGTCGAGTACGCGCGCGCCTTCATGGCGGGACGGCGGGCGCGGCGGACGGCGGGCGAGCGGCTGGTCGAGCAGGAGCTGCGCGCGCGCGGCGTGAGCGCCGAGGACGTGGAGAGCGCCCGCCGGCGGCTGGACGAGGAGCAGGGGGCCCTCGACGAGCTGGCGGCCGCGCGCAAGGTCCTGGCCCAGGTGTCGCGCCGCTACCGCGGCCTCGAGCCGCGCGCGCGCCGTCAGCGGCTCTACGCCCTGCTGGCGCGGCGTGGCTTCGATGCCGCCGTGGTCCGGCGGGCGCTCGACCTGCCCGAGGAGAGCGCGCCCGACGAGGACGCGCCGACGGAGGACCCGGGGGACGAGTAGGCGGGCCCGGGGCGTTCGGCTATATTGTCCGGCTTCGATGACCCGGATCGGACAGCTTCCGCCCTCGAATCCCCCTGGAACCCGATGACTCCGCCGACGAGCCCCGCGCCTCCCGCCTCCGCCGCCGAGCTGCGCCGCGCCTTCCTCGCCTTCTTCGAGGCGCGGGGGCACACCGTGGTGCCCTCCTCGCCGCTCGTGCCG
>JAWOLC010000182.1:0-5212 GCA_033853925.1 Candidatus Eiseniibacteriota bacterium | reverse complement strand
CGGGCCGCCGGGAGGACCGGCGGCCCGCTTTCGCTTGGAGTACGCCGCCTCGGCGCCGTGCCGCCAGCGCTCACCTCTCCCGGGCGTACTGCGCGGGCCCCGCGAACTGACCGAGGATCAGCCGGCGCTGGCCTTCCGTGAGCAGCGGCGACTGTGCCAGCCGCTCCGCGCGGCCCTTCAGCTCCCACGCCGCAGCCAGGTCCTTCTGCTCGTTGGCGATGACGGCCGCGCAGAGGAAGGAGTCAGCGGCGCGGACGACGTCGCCCAACGCGAGCGCCCGCTCACCCGCGGCCACATAGTTCGTGCGCGCGGCTGTCCGCTTGCCCGCCCACCGATAGGCGGCGGCCGCCATGATCAGGTCGTCCACGCCGCGCGGGTCCTCCAGGGTGCGGATCTGTGCGGCCTCGGCCATGAGCCCGGCGAACTCGGCCCACTTCTTCGGCTGATCCATCATCGGGCGCGCCCTGGCCTCCAGTGCCAGCGCAGGCGAGGGCGCCGGCGCGCTCTTGCTGCAGATCGCTTGCGCTCCGCCGGTGCGGGGGAGAAGGATTGTGGCCGCGACCACCGCCGCGAGCGCGCTCAGCTTCAGGGTGCTGACCGACATGGTAGCCTCCGGGCGAGGGTGACTGCGCTGCTCGAGTTCCTTGTCGGCTCCGGCGGCCGCCCGTACCATGGAGGCGGGCCAATCCGGATCCACGCGCCGAACGGTGCAGCGCCGGCGTGACGGCCCGGTTATCCCCCGCGTGAAATCGCAGGTAACGCCCTCGGTAACGGGGGTTGGCATGTTCGATCTGCGCACGTTGGGCACCCTGGACCTGCGGGTACGGGACGGACCGGAGCTGCTTTCCGTCCTTTCCCAGCCCAAGCGCACCGCCCTCCTCTGCTATCTCGCCCTGGCCGCACCCCGCGGCTTCCACCGCCGCGACAGCCTCCTCGCCCTCTTCTGGCCCGAAGCCGACGCCGAGCACGCCCACGCCTCGCTGCGTCAGGCCGTGCACTTCCTGCGGCGCTCCCTGGGCGAGGACGTGATCCGCGCCCGGGGCGACGACGACCTGGCGCTCGGCAACGACGTGGTCGCGTGCGACGCCGTCGAGTTCGAGGAAGCGCTGGCGGCGGGCGAGCAGGAGCGGGCGCTGGCGCTCTACCGCGGCGACCTGCTGCCGGGCTTCTACGTGGAAGGCGCGCCCGACTTCGAGCGCTGGCTGGAGGGGGAGCGCACGCGGCTGCGCGGGAGCGCGGTGGCGGCCGCCTGGGCGCTGGCGGAGGCGCGTGAGCGCGCGGGCGATGCGGCGGGGGCAGCCGAGTGGGCACGCGCGGCGCTTGCGCTCGCGCCCGACGATGCGGCCGTGCGCCGCCTCATGCGGGCGCTGGAGCGGCTGGGCGACCGCGAAGGCGCGCTGGCGGCCTATGAGTCCTGGGCGCGTCGGCTGCGGGCGGAGTACGAGATCGAGCCGTCGGCGGAGGCGCGGGGGCTGGCGGAGCAGATCCGGGCGCGGGGTGCGACGCCCGGAGCTCGCGTCGCGACCGCGGCGCCCGCAACGGCAGGCCGCGCGACGGCGCCGCCTCCGGCCTCGGGGCCGACGGTCCTGCCGTCGGCACCGCTGGAGCCGGCACCCGGAACGGCGAAAGCGGCTTCAGCGGAGCCGACGACCGCCCCAGCGCCGACCGTGATGGGACAGCGGCATCGCCGCTGGTTGATCGCGGCGGGCATCACCGTTGTGAGTCTCGCGGCGCTCGAAGGGCTGGCGTTGCGCCGGGCACACCGGGCGCCGCCCGCGGCCGGGGCCGCCGACGTGGCTTCCGTGGCTGTCCTTCCGTTCGCCGATCTCAGCCCCGGCCACGACCAGGCGTACTTCGCGGATGGGGTGACGGAGGAGCTGATCTCACTTCTCGCCCAGGTGCCGGGACTGCGCGTGCCGGGCCGCACGTCGTCGTTCTACTTCCAGGACAAGCAGGTGCCGGTACAGGAGATCGCGCGCCAGCTCGGCGTACGGCACATCCTGGAGGGGAGCGCGCGGAAGGTCGAGAGCGACGTGAGGGTGAGGGTGCAGTTCACGGATGCACTGACGGGCCGCCAGCTCTGGAGCCGCAGCTTCGGCGCCCACGGCGCCGACGTCGTCGCGCTGGAGCAGGAGGTGGCGCGACAGGTGGCCTCCTCCCTCCTGCCGAGAGTCGCGGATTTCCCGTCGCGTGCGCCGCGCATCCCGGAGGCCTACGACCTGTATCTCCAGGGGCTATATACCTCCGGGCAGGAATGGATGAATCCGTCGCAGACCCGAATGGCGCGCACGCTCGATCTCTTCCGGCGCGCGCTCGACCTCGACCCCGGCTTTGGGCCGGCTTGGGCCGGGTTGGCGCAGGCATACTATCGCAAGGGCGACTTCCCGCGCGCCAAGGCCGCGGCGGCACGCGCGCTGGAGCTGGACAGTACGCTGGTCATGGGCCGTACCGCCCTGGCCGGTTCCCTGTACCAGGGCGAATGGCGGTGGGCCGAGGCGGAGCGGCTGCTGGACCGCGCGATCGAACTGGCACCTTCGAGCGCCCTGGCGTACTGGGCCAGGGCCAGTCTCCGCGTGATCCTGGGCAGGTACGACGAGGCGTTCGCCGACCTCGACCGGGCGGCCCAGCTCGATCCGCTCAACCTGGAAATGCCGCTCGACCGCGGTAAGCTGGCGGGGTGGGCCGACCGCCCGGCGGAGGCACTGCGCGCGCTCGAGCGCGTCCCCCACGGGGACAGCGGCGCGGTGGCACGAACCGTGATCGACTTGTTGGCGGCCACTCACCGGCGGCTCGGTCATACCGCCGAGTCCGAACGCCTTTTCCTCTCGATCGGCGATACCTTCGGGGCTGTCGTAACGCGGGCGAACCGCGCGGCGATGCTCGCCTGGGTGAATCGGCTGGAAGTCGACGGAAAGTGCCTGCCTGGGAGGGCGCCCGGACCGCTGATCGTGCTGTATGGCCGACTCGGTATGGACGAGCGGGCAATGGACTGCCTGGAGGAGGTGGTGAACGCGCACGACCGGTGGGTCGGGTTCCTGCTGCGCGGCGTCGGCAATGACTCGGCCGTTTCCCCGAACCCGCGCTATCGCCGTCTCATGCAGCGCGTCGGCTTGCCGATCCTGCCGCCGACCAGCCGATTCGCGGCGCCGAGGTAGCAGCGAGCTCCTGGCGCTGCGGCCCGGCAGCCAGAGGCCTTCGACGGCGGTTCGAGCGGCGACGAGGGGTCTGGGCGACGGCGTGATCCGCGCCGGGGGCGATAACGACCGGCCGAGCGGTGATGGCGTGCTCGCGTGCGACGCAGTGAAGTTCGGGTGTGGGCTTGCCGCCCTGACCGCGCTCGGCGGTTCAGGGAACGATCACGGTGCGCTCCGTGGTGTACCCATCGAGGACCGGGTACGGCGCCTCGTACGGGCCGGTGGCGCGGTCGGGGAAGGCCGGCGGCGCGCTCTCGTGGCGGCGGGGGCCGCCTCCGGCGAAGAGCAGCTCGCCGCGCGGATCGCCCTCCTCCTGGCGGAGGAACTGGCGGAGCAGCCGGCGGCTTTCGCGGGGTGAGAGGCGGTGCGGCATCGGGGTCCCCCCGGAAAAAGCAAAGGCGCCGCGGCCCTCGGGGAGGGTCGGGCGCCTTCACGTGCACGGCGCCCGGTCCTGCGGGCGCCGAAGGCCGTAAGCTAGCGCAACGCACGGTCCTGGACAAGCGGGCCAGGTTCGCTGCGGCGCTTGACGCCCCCGGGTTGCTCCCGCATAATGTCCGGCCGCACGCGGGCCCCTTGCGCAGCAATCCCAAGGAGTTCTCATGGCTACCGTCTCCGACGGGACGCCTGCCGCCGCCGTCGGCGCCGCTCCGCGAGCGAAGCCGGACTCGGTGCGGCTGACGGAGCTGGGCAGGCCGGTCACCTTCCTGGAAGCGATCCGGGAGGCGCTCTGGGAGGAGATGGAGCGCGACCCGGCCGTCTTCCTGCTGGGCGAGGACATCGGGGCGTACGGAGGGGCGTTCAAGCTGACGGACGGCTTCCTCGAGGCCTTCGGGGCCGGGCGCGTGGTGGACACGCCCATCAGCGAGGGTGGGTTCACGGGCGCGGCGGCGGGCGCCGCCCACATGGGGCTGCGCCCGGTGGTCGAGATGCAGTTCATGGACTTCGTCGCGTCGGCCTACGAGACGCTGACGAACTACATCGCCACCGCGCGCTGGCGCGCGGCGGGCCCGCTGCCGCTGGTGGTGCGGGGTCCGGTGGGCGGGGGCGTGCGCGGGGGGCCGTACCATTCGCAAAACCCGGAGATGGCGTTCTTCCACACGCCGGGGCTCAAGATCGTCTACCCCGCGACCGCCCACGATGCCAAGGGGCTGCTGAAGGCGGCGATCCGGGACGACGATCCCGTCCTCTTCCTCGAGCACAAGAAGCTCTATCGCCTGCCCGCGCTGCGCGAGGTGCTCCCGGCCCAGGACTACGTGGTCCCACTCGGCCGCGCCCGCGTGCACCGGCGCGGCCGCGATCTCACGGTCGTGACCTACGGGGCGATGGTCCACGAATCGCAGCGAGCGGCGGAGCAGCTCGCGGCCGAGGGGATCGAGCTCGAGATCCTCGACCTGCGCACGCTGGCGCCGCTCGACGAGGACGCGATCGTCGAGAGCGTGAAGAAGACCAACCGACTGCTGGTGGTGCACGAGGACACGCGCACGGGCGGGATCGCCGGCGAGATCGCCCTGCGCGTGAGCGAGCGCGCCTTCGAGTGGCTGGACGCGCCCATGCTGCGCGTGACCGCCGTCGATGCGCCCGTGCCCTATGCCGGGCCGCTGGAGGACTACTTCCTCCCCCAGGTGGAGGACGTGGTCGCCGCCGCGCGCTACCTGGTGGGGTATTAGCTGGAAACTCAACGGAGCTGATATGGCCCGAGTCGAAGTCCCGATGCCCCAGATGGGCGAGTCCATCGCCGAGGGCACCGTCTCCAAATGGCTCAAGCGGCCGGGCGACGCCGTGGCCCGCGACGAGCCGCTGCTGGAGATCTCCACCGACAAGGTCGACGCCGAGATCCCGTCGCCCGCCGCCGGCGTGCTGGCGGAGGCGCTGGTGGCCGAAGGCCAGACGGTCGAGGTGGGCGCGACGCTGGGCTACATCGAGACGCAGGCGGGCGCCGCCGCCGCGGCCGCCGCCCCTCCACCTTCGGCACCGGAAACCGCGCCGACACCGGCGCCGGCCCCGGTGGCGCAGGCGCC
>JAWOLC010000181.1:0-37913 GCA_033853925.1 Candidatus Eiseniibacteriota bacterium | reverse complement strand
CAGGCGCTGGCGGCGGGCTGCGGGTTCATTAACTGCGTCCCGGTGTTCATCGCCTCCAACCCGGAGTGGGCGGGGCGGTTCGAGCGGGCGGGGCTGCCGATCATCGGCGATGACATCAAGTCGCAGGTGGGGGCGACGATTACCCACCGCGTCCTCAGCCGGCTGTTTGCCGACCGTGGCGTGCGAATCGATCGCACGTATCAGCTCAACTTTGGCGGCAACACGGACTTCCTCAACATGCTCGAGCGCGAGCGGCTGGAGTCCAAGAAGATCTCCAAGACCACGGCGGTCACGAGCATCATTCCCTATCCGCTCTCCGAAGAGGACATCCACGTCGGCCCGAGCGACTACATCCCCTGGCTGAAGGACCGCAAGTGGTGCCACATCCGCATGGAGGGGACGACCTTCGGCGACGTGCCGCTCAACCTGGAGCTGAAGCTCGAGGTGTGGGACTCGCCCAATTCGGCGGGCGTGGTGATCGACGCCGTGCGCTGCGCCAAGCTGGGCCTCGACCACGGGCTGAAGGGTGCCCTGGTGGCTCCGTCGTCCTACTTCAAGAAGTCGCCGCCCTGGCAGTTCCCCGACGAGATCGCCCGCGCGTACACGGAGGAGTTCATCCGTGATCCCGATTCGGACACCCGGCTCAAGGAGAGCCTGCTGCGGGCGGAGGCGGCGGCAGCGAAGAAGGCGCCCCGCCCGGTGAAGGGCCCCGCCGTCTCCAAGATGGTGGAGGCGGCGAGGTCCACGAGTCCCGTGCGCCGGCCGCCCGCGGCCAAGGCGGGGCGGGCCCGCCGGGCCACGAAGCGCGGCCGCTAGGGGCGGCGCCGAGCGCCGGCCCGCGCGCTCCGCGCCACCGATGAGGTCGAGATGTCCGGACTGTTCGTGACCTTCGAAGGTGGCGAGGGCTCGGGCAAGTCGACGCAGGTCGCCCGGCTCGCGGCGCGCCTGCGGGCGCGCGGCGTCGAGCCGCTGCTCACCCGCGAGCCGGGCGGCACGCCGCTGGCCGAGGGGATCCGGGCGCTGCTGCTGGATCCCATCCGGCGGCCCACCGCGATGGCCGAGGTCCTCCTCATGGAGGCGGCCCGGGCGGACCTGGTGGCGAACCTCCTGCGTCCCGCCCTCGCCGCCGGGCGCGTCGTGCTCTGCGACCGCTACGACGATTCGACGCTGGCCTATCAGGGCGCGGGGCGAGGGATCGCCGGCGCGCTGCTGGAGACGCTGAACCGGGCGGCGACCGGCGGGCTGAAGCCCGATCTCACCCTGCTCTACGACATCTCGCCAGCGCAGGGGCTGGCTCGCCGGGAGGCGGCCGAGGGCGCCATGAACCGGCTGGATCGCGAGCCCGCGGAGTTCCACGCCCGCGTGCGGGCCCGCTTCCTCGAGCTGGCGGCCGCGGAGCCCGGGCGCTGGGTGGTGCTCGAGGGCTCCGCCTCGCCGGACGAGCTCGAGCGCCGGGGCTGGGCGGCGCTCGAGGAGCGGCTCGCCGGCCGAGGCTGAATCGGGAGCGGGCCCGGCCTCGCCTGCGCCAGCCGCTCCGGGCGGCCGGCCGGCGGGGCCGCAAGGAGCACCGGACCCGTGTGCTATATTCGCCGGTTCCGAGGCCGCATCTGAAGTTTCGCCCGGTCGCGGGGCCCTCTCGGCGCCCACCTGCCGGGCAGCGGAGGTCGACCCTTGTTCCGACGTCGCATCGCCATCGGCGCGCTCCTCGCGGCGCTCTTCGCGCTCGGCTGGTGGGTGGGGCGCGTGGCCTCGGGAGACCTCTACGGCAACCTCGACCTCTTCGTCGAGGTGCTCCACAAGGTCGAGGCGAACTACGTCGACCCGGTGGAGCCCAACTCCCTCGTCACGGGCGCCATCAAGGGGATGCTGCGCCAGCTCGACCCCTACTCGCAGTACCTGGACGCGAAGGCCTACGCCAACCTGAAGAGCGTGACCCAGGGCACCTTCGGCGGCATCGGGGTCGAGGTGAACGTGCGGGACGGCTATCCGACCGTGATCGCGCCGATCGAGGGGACCCCCGCTTGGGAGGCGGGCCTGCGCTCGGGGGACGTCATCGCCGAGATCGACGGCAAGTCCACCTTCGGCCTGACGGTCGAGGATGCCGCCGACCGCCTGCGCGGCCCGGCGGGCTCCCAGGTGCGCCTCACGCTGCGTCGCGAAGGCGAAGAGGGCGACCACGAAGTCGCCCTCACCCGCCGCGTCATCGAGCGCAAGGCCGTGCCCTACGCGTTCGTGATGCCGGACGGCATCGGCTACCTGCGGATCGCGGACTTCTCGGAGCAGACGAACCAGGAGGTGCAGGCGGCGCTGGCGCGGCTGCGCCAGGAGGGGGCGCGCAGCCTGGTGCTGGACCTGCGCTCGAACCCCGGCGGCCTGCTGGACCAGGCCGTGGACGTGGTCGGGGAGTTCGTGCCGCGCAACACGATGGTGGTCTACACGCGGGGGCGGGCGCGCAGCGAGGACAACCGTTACTACGCCGACGGCCCGAAGCCGAACGTGCAGTGGCCGATCGTGGCGCTGGTGGACGGCGGCAGCGCCTCGGCCGCGGAGATCGTGGCGGGCTCGCTGCAGGACCTGGATCGCGCCCTGATCGTGGGCGGCACGACCTTCGGCAAGGGCTCCGTGCAGCGGGTCTTCCCGCTGCGCGAGGAGAACGCGGCCCTCAAGCTGACCACCGCGCTCTACTACACCCCGAGCGGGCGGTCCATCAACCGGGCGACGCCCGACACGCTGAGCGACGAGGACGACGACAGCGAGGAGGCGCCGCCGCAGTCCGACACCTTGCCGAAGCCCGTCTACCACACGCGCGCGGGCCGCGTCGTGCGCGGGGGCGGCGGGATCGTGCCCGACGTGCTCGTGCCGCCGGACACGCTCACGGGGCTCCTGCGCCGGGTGGAGGCCGGGAACCTCGCCTTCCGCTTCGCCAACCGCTGGCTGAACACGCACCCTCAGCCCCGGCCCGACGCGCCCATCGCCGTGCCGTGGGCGGAATTCCTGGCCTGGCTGGGCGAGGAGAAGGTGCAGCTCACGGCCGCCGAGGCCGAGGCGCAGCGCCTCCCCCTGGAGCGCGCGGTGCGGCGGGAGATGGCGCGCCGCATGCTCGGTGACGGCGCCGCGGCGCGCGTGGCGCTGGAAGGCGATCCCGTCTGGGCGGTGGCCCGCTCGGTGCTCGAGCAGGCCCGGGCGCCGCGGGACGTCTTCGCCGCAGCCCAGGGGAAGGCGGGGGCGCCGGGCCAGGCTCGGGGCGGCCGCCGCTGAGATGGCCTACGCCTTCCTCTGCGACTTCGACGGCACGGTCTCGCCGGTGGACATCGGCGCCGCCTTCGCGCGCGCCTTCTCGGCCGGGGGCGCGGCGGAGCAGGAGGGGCTCCTGGGTCCCTGGAGCCGCGGGGAGATGGGACATCGGGAGCTGACCGAGGCGCAGTGCGGCCTCATCGCGGCCGGGCCCGCCGAGGCGCTGGCCTTCACCCGCCGCTTCCGGCTGGACCCGGACTTCGCGGCCTTCGTCGGCGAGAGGCGGAGCCGGGGCGACGAGGTCATGGTGGTGAGCGAGGGCTTCGACTTCTACGTGGCCGATCAGCTCGCGCGCGCCGGCGTGCCCGATGTCCCCTTCGCCGCCAACCACTTGCGCTTCGAGTCGGGGAGGGCGGTGCCCGAGTTTCCGTGGAGCGCGGAGGGCTGCGGGCGCTGCGGGAACTGCAAGGGCCAGCACGTGCGGCGCTGGAAAGGGCGGGGTTACGTGACCGTGCTCCTCGGCGACGGGCTCTCGGACCGGTGCGGGGCGCGGGAGGCCGACCGCGTGCTGGCGCGCGGCGACCTGCGCGAGTGGTGCGCCCGCGAGGGCATCGCGGCCCAGGCGTTCCGCGACTTCGCGGACGCGATCCGCATCACCCGCGCCTGGGCGGACGACGTGGCTTGACGCTGCGCCCCCGCCCGGCTCAAATCTCCCCATGCGCATCGGCGACATCCACTACGACTCGCCCTTCCTCCTCGCGCCCCTCGCCGGGGTGAGCGACTCGCCGTTCCGCCGGCTGGCGCGGGAGCAGGGGGCCGCGGGGGTCTACACCGAGATGGTCTCGGCCGACGGACTGGTGCGCGGGCAGCGGGGCACGCTCGAGTACTGCCGATTCGAGCCGGAGGAGCGCCCGATCGGCATCCAGCTCTTCGGCTCCGAGCCCGAGACGATGGCCGAGGCCGCGCGCCTGCTCTGCGCGCTGCCCGCCCGCGAGCGGCCGGATCTGATCGACGTGAACGTGGGCTGCCCGGTACGCAAGGTGGTGAACCGGCGGGCGGGCGCGGCCCTGCTTAGGGACCTGCCCCTGCTCTCCGCGATCGTGCGCTGCATGGTGGAAGCGAGCACCGTGCCGATCACGGCGAAGATCCGCCTGGGCTGGGACGGAGGCTCGGCCGGCGTGGCCGAGATCGCGGGGGCTCTGGAGGACGCGGGCGCCCGCGCGATCGCCGTGCACGCCCGCACGCGGGCGGAGCAGTTCGCCGGGCAGGCGCACTGGGAGCTGATCGGCGTGGCGAAGCGGGCCGTGACCATCCCCGTGATCGGCAACGGCGACGTGCGCGGCCCGGACGACGCGGTCCGCATGCTCCATACCACGGGCTGCGACGGCGTCATGCTCGGGCGGGCGGCGTGCGGCGACCCGTGGGTGTTCCGCCGGGTGCGCGCCTTCTGGGAGCGCGGCGAGCGGCTCCCGCTGCCCACGGCGGCCGAGCGGCTGGAGATGGGCCTGCGCCACCTGCGGATGACGAGCGCGCTCGTCGGCGCGGAGCGAGCGGCCCGCGAGATGCGCAAGCACGCCGCCTGGTACGTCAGGGGCCTGCCCCACAGCGCCCAGGTGCGCGAGCAGGTGAACCGGACGCGCTCGGTCGAGGAGATGGCGGGCCTGCTCGCGCGCTGCCTCGAGGGGCTGGAGGCTTCCGGCCCGCCGCCCTGGGCCCGGGCACCCGGGCCGGCGGAGGACTCCCTTGCGGCCGGCTGAGCTCGGCACCCTGCTCGAGCGCGTGCGGCGCGGTCGGGTGAGCCCGGCGGAAGCCGCTCGGCGCATCCGCGAGGCTCCTTTCGAGCAGCTCGAGTTCGCCACCCTCGATCACCAGCGCGCGCTGCGCACCGGCTTCCCCGAGGTGATCTTCGCCCCCGGCAAGACGCCACGGCAGCTGGTGGCGATCGCCGGACGGCTGCTGGTGAAGGGCGGCCCGGTGCTGGCCACGCGCGTGGACGAGCCGGGGCGCCGCGCGCTCGAGGCGGCGTTCCCGGCCGCCCAGGTGCATCCTCGCGCGCGCTGCGTGGTGCTCCGCCGCGGGCGGGCGCCCCGCGGCGTGGGCTCGGTGCTCGTGATCTGCGCCGGGACGGCCGACCTGCCGGTGGCCGAGGAGGCGCTGGTCACGGCCCGGGTCATGGGGAGCCGGGCGGAGTTGATCGCGGACGTGGGCGTGGCGGGGCTGCACCGCCTGCTGGCTCATCGGCGGCGCCTGGGGCAGGCGAGGGTGGTGGTGGTGGTGGCGGGGCTCGAGGGCGCGCTCGCCAGCGTGGTAGGCGGACTGGTGGACCGGCCGCTCATCGCCGTCCCCACCAGCGTCGGCTACGGCGCGCACTTCGCTGGGCTGGCTCCGCTGCTGGCCATGCTCAACTCCTGTGCCGCGGGCGTCACGGTGGTGAACGTGGACAACGGCTTCGGGGCCGGCTACGCGGCGCACCTCGTGAACGCCGCGGCCCGCCGGCGCTGAGCGCGGGGGAGGAACGAGTGCGCCTCGCCTACTTCGACTGCTTCTCGGGAATCAGCGGCGACATGACGCTGGGAGCGCTGGTCTCGGCGGGCTGGCCGGCGGCGGATCTGGCCGCGGTGCCGAAGCGTCTCGGCCTCGAGGGCGTGCGCCTGGGCGTGAGCGAAGTGCGCCGCGGGCCGCTGGCCGCCGTGCGCGTGGCCGTCGAGGTGGAAGCGAGCCGCCAGCCTCACCGGCGCCTGCGCGACGTGCAGGCGATCCTGCGCCAGGCGGACCTCCCGGAGGCGGCGCGCGAGCGGTCCCTGGCCGCGTTCCAGCGGCTGGCCGAGGCCGAGGCCCGGGTGCACGGGACGAGCGTCGAGGAGACCCACTTCCACGAGGTGGGCGCGGCCGACGCCCTGGTGGACGTGGCCGGAGCCATGCTCGGGCTCGAGAGCCTGGGGGTGGAGCGCGTGCACGCCTCGGCGCCCCGCCTCGGGCACGGCAGCGTGTCGTCCGCGCACGGGCGGCTGCCGGTCCCCGCGCCCGCGGCGGTGCAGCTCCTCCTGGGGGCGCCGGTCGAGATTGGCGAGGCGGGTGCCGAGCTGACCACGCCCACGGGGGCGGCCCTGCTCGCGACCCTGGTCCGGGACTGGAGCGCGCCACCCCCGTTTCGCCTGGAGCGAGTGGGCACGGGGGCCGGGGCGCGCGATCCGGCCGAGCAGCCGAACGTCCTGCGCCTCCTCATCGGCGAGGCCGCAGCGGGCGACGCGGCCTCGGCGGGGCTCGTGCGGGGGCGCGTGGCCGTGCTCGAGACCGCCCTCGACGACGAGAACCCGCAGTACGTGGCGGCGCTCGTGCCCCGGCTGCTCGCCGCCGGCGCGCTGGACGCGATGGTGGTGCCCAGCGCGATGAAGAAGGGCCGGCCGGGGATGTGGGTGATCGTCATCGCGGAGCCGGAACGGGCGGACGAGCTGGCCAGGACGCTGCTCGCCGAGACCTCGACCCTGGGCGTACGTATCCGGCTCGAGGAGCGGCTCGAGCTGGTCCGCCGCGCCCAGGAGGTGGAGACGCCATTCGGCCCGATCCAGCTCAAGGTGGCGCTGCTGCCGGGGGGCGGCGAGCGAGCGGTGCCCGAGTTCGAGTCCCTGAGTCAGGCGGCGGAGCGCGCGGGGCGGCCATTGCGGGAAGTGGCCGAGGCGGCGCTGGCCGCGTGGCGCGCCCGCGGCGGAAGCGGCGCGTGAGCCTGCTCTCGGCGCGGGGCCTGTGGATGCCCCCGCCCGCCGAGGAGGATGCCGGCGGGGCCCCCGGGGCCGGCCGGAGCCCGGCTGTGATCCGCGATCTCTCTCTAGAGGTGGACCGAGGCGAGTGGGTGGCCGTGACCGGCGCCAACGGCTGCGGCAAGACCAGCCTGCTCCTCGGTCTCGCGGGGCTGTGGCCGGCGCGCTCGGGCGAGGTCCGCCTGGAGGGCCAGCCGTTCGGCCCGCGAGCGCCGCGCTCGCGCCGGGCGCGAGTGGCTGTGATCCTCCAGGACCCCTCGTGCCAGCTCGTGCAGGCGACGGTGCGGGAGGAGCTGGCATTCTCCGCCCTCAACCTGGGGCGGCCCCGGGACGAGGTGCGCCGAGGCGTACGCGACTGGAGCGAGAAGCTGGACCTCGCCGCCGACCTGCCCCGTGACCCGCAGCACCTCTCCGCCGGCAGGCAGCAGCTCGTCCTGCTGGCGGCCGCGCTCCTCAC
The DNA here is from genome assembly GCA_033853925.1 of Candidatus Eiseniibacteriota bacterium. Lineage (GTDB taxonomy): Bacteria > Eisenbacteria > RBG-16-71-46 > RBG-16-71-46 > RBG-16-71-46 > JANXPZ01. Next base: position 30,464 of record JAWOLC010000181.1, on the reverse strand, counting down.
CCGGCCGGCGCTGCTCCTGGCGGACGAGCCGGCGGCGCACCTGGATCCGCCCACCCGGCGACGCGTCCTGAAGCTCGTGCGCGACGAGGTCGCGCTCGGCCTGGCGGTCGTCTGGGTGACCCAGGACCCCGAGGAACGGGCGGCCGCCGACCGGATCGTGGATCTGGCGGGCGACGCGCCGGACGGCCCGAGCGCGGCTCGGGAGGAGCCGCCGCTCGCGGATCCGCTGCTGATCCTGCACGTCTCGCCGTGGGACGGAAACGACGGCCCGCGCGTGATCGCCGCCGCGCCGCTGAGCATCCCCGTCGCCGGGAGGGGAATCACCGGCATCGGCGGACCGAACGGAGTCGGGAAGAGCGTCCTGCTCGGCGCGGCCGTCGGCCTCCTCCGCATCGATCAGGTGCGGGTCGAGCCGAGGTCGGAAGGAGGACGAGCCCCCCTGCTCGTCGCCCAGTACCCGGATCTGGAGATCTTCGAGGAACGCGTCCGCGACGAGGTGACCTACGCGGCGACGAGCCGAGGCCTCGCCAGGCCCGAAGCCTGCGAGGGGGCGGTTCGCCTGTTCGAGAGGCTGGGGCTGGGCGGAGAGGAAGTCCTCGAGCGACGAGTCTGGAGCCTGTCGGGCGGGGAGAAGCGCCTCTTGTCGCTGGCGGGTGCCTTGCTCGCGCCGAGCGGACTCCTCGCCCTGGACGAGCCCACTGCCGGGCTCGACCGTGGGCGACGCGCCGCGCTCGCCCGTCTCGTGGCCGAGGCGGCCGCGGACCGGGCGGTGCTCGTGGCCACCCAGGACCGGGAATGGATCTCCGGGCTCGGGGCCCGGCGCTTCGAATTGGGCGGCTAAGCCCTTGCCCCGCCGTGCCAAGTGACGGCAGAAAAACGGATTGACAGAAGCATGTCCTCGGGCCTAGCCTTTGTGACGTGCTGGGGTAGCTGGTGCGTCCGTAGTTAAACCCCCAGGAGCACCTCAAGTTCCGCAGTTGCGGGCGGTGCCTGGACTGGCAGCGGTCCGGGCGCTACCCCGTGACTCGAGTTCGAGATCACGCAGAGAAGCGTGCCGCGCGCCCGTCCGAACTGCCTAAGGATGGCGCCGGCGGCGGAAAGGGGGGATCGACACTCGATTGGTGCGGCAATCAGCCGTCGGGAGACGAGTCGCGGCCATGACTCGCAGGCTTCCGCCGGCCGATTCGTTTCAGGCGACACCTCGCTCGCAATCCGTTCTGGAAGACTTCGCATTGCCCAAGCATTGCGACGATGGAGGTAGTCACATGAGAAAGTCGTTCGTCGCGCTCGCCCTTCTCGTGGGGGCAATGGCGCTTCTGACGAACCTGGCGTTGGCGCAGGCCGACGACGGCGTGAAGATGTTCTCGCCGAAGGTGTCGAAGACGCTCACTCGGGCGTCTCGGCTGGGCACCTCGGCGGCATCGGACACGTTCTGGATCGGCCACGTGACCTCAGGCGGCCACGGCGTGTACCACGTCGGCGGCGGGCCCGGCGGCAACCGGCCGGGGCTGACCCGTCTCGGCATCTGGGACTTCGAGTGGGCCGCGGACCAGCCCGACTCGCTGCAGGGCTGGATCCCGGTGACCTGGTGGAACAACCGCACCTCGGGATCGATCCCGGACGATCAGCGTCCGTGGATGGCGTTGGATTACGGCAACCGGATCTGCGCCGGGCCGGTGCAGGGTCACGCGTACGGTGTCGTGAGCGCGTGGCACGTGGACGCGCTGGCCGGTCAGGCCGACGCGGCCAACGCGGCTGCGACGCCCAAGTGGGCGGCGCTCGCCGGCACGAAGTCGGCGTGGTGCGGCCTGCGCTCCGAGGACGACCCCTCGTACATCGACGACGTGGCGCGGGGTGGAACGGGCAACCCGATCAACGGGGCGGCCCTCCAGGGCTCGCAGTTCGACGGTCTGCACCTGACGCAGAAGAACTTCCCGGGCTACTGCAACCAGTGGGATCAGATGCTCTACCGGGACGTGCGCATCGCGACCGGCGGGGACCTGACCGTCCAGTTCAAGTACGCGACCTACATGAGCACGTCGCTGGACAACGCGATCAACACCGCGACCGGCTGGTTCGACCAGGACCCCCTGAACATCGTCGCGGGGAACTTCGTCAGCGCGTCGGGGCAGAGCAACACCGGCCCGATCGACTCGTTCATGGTGTACGTGGGCGTGCCGACGGACCCGACGAACACCCGCTACTCCGACGCGGTGGACCGCACGATCTTCGATCTCAAGCGGCGCTGGTTCTCTGAAGTGCTGAAGATCAACGCGCCGTACAAGGAGATCTACACGACGTTCGGTCAGGACTCCGTCCACAAGACGACGGCCCTGTCGATCACGGTGCCCAATGCCGAGATCGAGCCGATGCTGGCCTCGCAGGGGGCCACGGACGGCGGTGGCGTGATTCGCGTCGTGTGGCGCGTCAAGACGAACAAGGACTTCTCCGACGAGACCGGCTCCGGCGGCTTCCAGGGTCTGGGACGCGGTGCCGCGATCATCGACGACGTGGATCTGAACGGCACGGGCGTGTCGCCGCACGTGACCGAGGACTTCGAGACGCTCGGAGCCATCGACAACACGGTCGAGGGCCCGGACAACGCGAGCCCGGGTCCCGCGGTCGGGGAAGGCTACGCGCTCCACAAGTTCCACGCCACGGGCAAGACGCCCAAGATCTACTCGCACACGCATCCTCTCGCCGGTGGCGACATCGGCGGCGGCAACATCTACTCGCAGCTCGCGTACGACGACGTCTGCGGACCTCCGTCCTCGCGGCTGCGGAACTGCAACATCGAGAACGTGGTGGTGTCGACGGGTGATCACGACCTGAACGAGGCGGCTGGTGGACCGCTGGGCACGGCCTACAAGGAGACCCGGCAGGGCATGATCAGCCCCTCGATCAACCTCGTGACCCCGCCCACGGGAACCAACGACTGCGGTCTGGACGCTGCGCACGCCAACACCACGGACGACTGGATCCTGTGGTACGACTGCTACATGGGCATCTTCGACCTGTTCTCCACCGGCAACGTCTGGCTCTGGGGCCTCGAGAATTTCCCCTCGACCCAGAGCAACGGCTCCGTCGTGTGGGGCGACATCTGGCGGCCGACGTACGTGCTCTATCAGCCGACGGTCATCTGCGCGTGGGACTACGAGTACATGAAGGGCGACGGTCTGGTTAAGACCTCGAATCCGAGCGGTATCCCGGACTCGATCCGCGTCTTCATGGGCCGCGAGCAGCGCTGCATCAGCTTCGCGGTGACCACGGGCTGCTCGCCGACTGGCGGACACTACTACGACAACATCACGATGGGCTTCCCGCCCGACAAGATCGGGTCGGCCGACAAGATGGCTGTCGACATCTGGCAGTGGTACAACGACGCGTTCCCGGCGAACGAGACGGCCGGCCTGCCCGGCACGGCGGCGTTCGACACGGCGGCCGCCCTGGTCCAGACGGGCATCAACAACGCCCAGACGGCGGGCAGCTCGCTGCGCTTCAATATCCCCGGGGACAGCATCTTCATCGTCGCCACCCACACCGGCACCGACAACTATCGGGTCGACATGGTGTTCCGCATCAAGCCGGGACCGGGCAACTACGTGCAGGCGGGCAACGTCGCGAGCGGTCTGCGGCAGGTGCCCACCAGCCCGGTGCAGGCGACGGCGGGCGACGCCTCGTTCTGGGGCCAGTACCTGGCCAGCAACGGGACGTTCGGCTCCTCGCCGGGCCACTCCGGCAACACCTGGAGCCCGGACGTATGGAACAGCGCTCGGTGCGACACGGCTCAGCGCAACCTGTTCCCCGTCAACGGTCGGGCCAACAACATCAGCAACCTGCAGGCGAACCGCTGGATCAGCACGTATCACGAGCTGGATCCCAAGTTCGCCACGCTGGGCATCACAAAGAACAAGTGCTTCCTGATCGACACGTCGTCGACGGCTCCGCTGACCAGCGGCAACATCACCTGCAGCTCGGTCCCGGCGTGGTTGCTGGTTCCCGAGCTCGCGACGCGGGCTGGCTTCGACGGCAATCAGCAGACGAAGGAATTCACCAAGATCATCCCCGACGGCATCCTCACGGCCGGTTCGCACGTCGAGTACTTCTTCCGCCTGTCGAACTACACGACGCCGACCATGTTCGTGATGACGCCTGACACGAGCCGGATCTTCCCGCAGAACCTGGAAGGCCCGAACTTCGACGCGCACCGTTGGCAGGGCTTCGGCGTGCTGCCGGATCGCTGGAAGGATGCGGCGTACGGCGGCCTCGGCTCGGCCTGCCTGCTGGCGCTCGACTACAACGACCGGCGCGGCGATGAGCGCGCGTTCATCAGCCTGGGCGACTCGATCGGCATGACGGCCGCGTCGCACTTCGGCTCCCACAACGGCTGGTATTGCCAGGGTGGGTACATCGCCACGGACGGGACGCACGACTACACGAACGAGAACGTCGGCGGGAACGGTCAGTACGACGCCACCACCCCGATGGGCAGCCACATCTCGATCTGGAAGCACGGCGGCCAGCCGGGCACGACCTTCGATATGTATCAGGTGAAGGCGGCCGAGTCGGCCAACACGGGCGGCGCCGGCATCGGCGGTCGTCTGGCGAACCGGAGCGGCATGGGTCTGGCGACGGGCAAGCAGTCGATGCAGGCCCCGACGCCGGAGATGCTGCGCACGTACTACAAGATGATCTACCTGTTCTCGGGCGATCTGAGCACGACGGTGCTGGGTCCGTACACCGACCAGGGTGCCGACGACGTGTCGATTCTCGAGAACTTCCTGAGCTACAACGCAGACTACGTGCATCCGCGTGGCCTGTGGGTGATGGGCGACGGCTTCGCGGAGAGCGAGGACGGTACCGGCGGCGCGCATCTGACTCTGCTGACCGACTACATGGGCCTCACGCTGCGCGATCCTTCGTACTACGCCCTGTCGGGCAGCGACATGACGAACCCGGATCTGACCACCACGGCGGTGATCTTCTCCCAGGCGGGCAAGCCGGCGCATGTGTTCGCGGCGCAGAACGGCTGCCTCTGGACGAATGACATCCTCGAGGTGAATCCGGCGATCCCGGGCGCCACGGTCGCGGCCTACTACCAGAACCTCGGCTCGAGCGGACCGTATATCTCTTCGGTCTTCGCGCCGAGCAGCGCTACCCACCCGTACACCACCCTGCTCGACGGGTACGACCTGATCCACCTGCGGGCCCGCTTCGGCAACACGAGCGTCGGCCGGCAGGCGTACTTCATGGACGTGCTCGTCAACGTGTTCGGCTCGATCTGCCCGTTCATTCCGACGATCACGGTGGACGTGCCCGAGAACACGGCGCGCACGGTCAACTTCCTCGACAACGTCTGGGGCAACCCGGTGTTGAGTGGAAGGGCGACGGTGCACTTCGGCCTGGCGAAGGCGGACCGGGTCGAGATCAAGGTGTACGACGTGACGGGCCGTCTGGTGAAGACCCTGGCCAATCGGAACTTCGACGCCGGCGAGCACTCGCTGGTGTGGGACGGGACGAGCGATCAGGGCCAGCGGGTGTCCCGCGGCGTGTACTTCACCCAGGTGAAGTTCGTCAACAGCCGCTTCGTGGATGCCAAGAAGGTGACGGTCCTGAGGTAAGGAAGGTCCGGCGGCTGCCCCCTTCGGGCGGGGCGGCCGTCCGGGAAGCGAGCCGGCGGGCGGGGAGCCATCCCCGCCCGCCGGTTTCTTCTGCCGCCCGCCGCCCTCGGCTCCCGCGAGGCCTCCCGGCGCCCCGTCCGGCGGGGGCCGAGGGGCCGAGTCGGCCGGCGGCCCCAGCCGCGGCGGGAGCCATCGGGCTCGTCCGTGCCGGGCTCCCGCGGCGCGTTTTGGCTTGACGGTTTCCGAACGGATTGTTAGCCTGCTGTTACTTCCCTCTCACATGACTGGGCGTTCTGGGGGGCGCGAATGCGCTTGGGTGCTCGGGTCGTTTTGTGCCTTTTGGCGTTGTCCTTGGCCGCCGGATGGGGCTGTCGCAAGCCCCTGACCCCAAACATCGACAAGAACGAGCCCCCGGAGACGTGGATCTCGGCAGCGCCGATGGACACGTTGACCGTCAAGGGCCCGGGCGGGGTGGTCGTCCCGAATCCCCCCGTCACCATGATCCCTGTCCGCTTCCACCTCTACTGGGCGGGCTCGGACAAGGACGGGTCGATCGCAGGCTTCTACTTCGCGGTGGTGGAAACGTCCACGGTGGGTGTTCCCGGCTTCGGACTTCCGCCGCTTCCGTCCCCCAAGCCGTCGGACTACCACTTCACGACCAAGACCGACTCCACCTTCATCTTCACGGTGGACGAGCTGACCACGGACCGGCTGCACGTCTTCTACATCTACGCCGTGGACAACCAGGGCAAGCAGGATCCCACGCCCGCGCGCTTCCTGTTCGCGGCCATCGACAGGTTCCCGCCGATGCCGGTCTTCGATCAGGCGTTCGCCGTGGGGGACACGGTCGAGCTCGACGCCTTCGGCAACCCCATCCCTCACCGCAGCACCTGGAACATGACCCAGCCCCTGCGGCAGGGCGAGGTTCCCTCGGAGCACGTCCCCGTCGGCAGCGAGCTGACCTTCGCCTGGCACGGCGAAGTCTCGATGCCGAGCGTGTCGATCACGAAGTACAAGTACAAGCTCGAGGAGCCCGCCTTCATCACGGTCGACGCGAACGTGACGTCGGTCACGTACGGGACGACGACGCCGGTGACCCCGGGCGCGAAGCTGTTCACGCTGCGGGCGATCGATCAGGCGAACGGCGCCGGCGAGGCGACGCGCAACTTCTTCGTGAACCTGCTCCCCGACACGTGGTGGGCGGGACCCGACCCGGCGCAGTTCCCGCTGTCGAGCGACGGCGAGATGACGAGCAACGGCCAGCGCGCGCGCGCCTTCGATGTCAACCACTGGCCCGGCGACGACGACTGCACGGCGCCCTACCTGAGCCTGGTCCCCGGGCAGAGCCCGGGCTCGCTCCCGCGCGGCTCCTTCGGCGGCACCTTCGGGACCCCGGACTCGATCCTGTACCGGCCCTCGAAGCGCTACCCGCCGAACGCGGGCCAGACGCGCGACAAGACGCACTGGATGAAGACGTTCTACGAGATCTACAAGAACCGCATCTACGCCCGCTCCGAGGGCGACACGGTGCACGCGAACTCCTTCGTGGTGCTCTGGAACGGCGGCTACGACAAGGACTCGGACTACCGGGTCCCGGCCGACACGACCGATCCCATCATCGCCTCGGCTCCGGGATCCGACTCGCTCTGTCCCGCGAAGCCGACGCTGACGGGTGAGGTCATCCAGAACGCGGGCCGCATGGGCTCGCCGGTCGGCTTCCGCGCCCTCATCGTCACGCGGCTGACGCCGGTCGGGCTCCCCAGCAGCCCGGCCTGGAGCCCCGTCTATCCGAACTACCTGCCCGGCTCCTCCGTGCGCAGCCCCTGCCTCGGCTTCTACGCCAAGGCCGTGAAGGCGGGCAAGGCCTACGCGCTGGTCCGGGCCCAGGACGCCGACGGCGGGCAGGACCTCTCCGTCTCCGACATCATCTCCGTGGCCGACAATCCCGGGGCCGATCCGGATCTGCGGCGGAAGGTGCTGACCTTCTACGTGGACAAGGCTCCGGCTCTGGTGACCAACAATCCCGCCCCGGACGTGTTCCGGCCGAACCCGCGGCCGACCGGCTATCCGGCGGCCATCGACACGTTCCCGGACGTGCCGGGAAGCTGCTCCTGGAACTTCCGGCTGATCGCCATGGACTTCGACCCGCTGGATCCCACGGTCGCCAGCCCGAAGCCGGGCGGCCCGACGAATCCGGATTCTCCTCCCTTCCGCTACAAGATCACGCTCTACGGGAAGAACCTGGCGGGCAACGACACGGCCTGGACGTACGTGCACACGAACGGCAGCCAGTACGTCCAGGTCGGCGGGATGAAGACGGAGCTCACTCTCTTCGCGAACCAGGTGAAGAACCCGTTCGCGAGCGGCGACATGTACGCCAGCATCCAGCTGTGCGACTGCTTCGACTGCGAGACGTCCTTCGGGCAGGGCCGCTGCGTCGACGGACGCGACCCGCCACCGGGAGCCGCCCTGAATCCGGACAACTACATCCACTTCTACTTCAAGCGGCCGCCCACATGTCCATGAGACGAGAAGAGGGGCGTAGCCAGCCGATGGAGAGCCCGACCGGGGCCCGATTCGTCGGGCAGGAGAGATCGAACATGAGGCCCTATGTCGCCATCTGGGCGATCGCCCTGGCGGTCGCCACGGGCTTGGGCGCGTCCGGCTGCAGCCACAAGATCGGGGGCACCTTCCTGCCGAACATGCGCCCCATCGTGCGCCTCACCTGGGCGCCGATCCGGCCGCCCGACTCGGATTCGACCCATGCGGACTTCTACATCTACAAGATGAACTGGACGGGCTACGACCCCGACGGGCGGGTCGTGAGCTTCCAGTACGCGGTGGATCCGCCGGACGCGGGCGCCGACACGGCGTGGGTGACGACCACGAAGTACGAGCAGATCATCCAGTTCCCCGCCAGCAAGCCCGACCCGGTCGTCTCGGAGGACCAGAAGGGGCCGTCCCTGACCCGGGACTTCCACGTCTTCGTGATCCGGGCGGTGGACAACCAGGGGGCGGTCTCGGAGCCCATCGCGCGCGCCTTCTTCTCGTTCGGCGTCGCACCCGAGGTGCAGATCGTCTCCCCCGTCCCGAGCACGCTGATCAACCCCCAGGTGACGCCGGCCTTCCAGATCACCTGGACGGGGAAGGACTACATCGACGCCAACGGGTTCCTCTTCGAGAAGCCCATCAAGTACAAGTACAAGCTGTACTCGCTGGCCTCCGTGCCTCCCATCTGGGTGACGCACCCCGATTCCATGCGGGCGGCGGTCGCTCCGGCCTTCGCGGGTTGGGACTCGTGCGGGGGCGACACGACCTCGGTGCAGTACACCAACCAGAATCCCGGCGCCGAGTACCTCTTCGTGATCGTGGCCATCGGCCGCTCCGGAGCCTATTCGCCGATCTTCTCCCGCTTCTCGAACATGCTGGTCCTCAACGTGACGCTCGCCGGCTTCCACGGTCCGATCATCACGATGTACAACAGCTTCTTCTTCTATACCTACAAGAGCGGCGGCATTCCCACGAACATGGACCCGAGCTGGGCGATCCCGCTCGAGGTGCCGGCCAACGTGCCCGTCACCTTCAACTGGGAGGCGTCGCCGCCGCCGGGCTCGATCGTCAAGCGGTATCGCTGGGTGATGGACCTCGTGGATCTCGACGACGAGACGGCGCGGGCGGACCAGAGCGACTGGTCGCACTGGAGCGCCTGGTCCGCGAACGTGACGACGGCGACGATCGGGCCGTTCAGCGGGCAGAATCCGCTGGATCCGTCCCTGCCGGAGCTGCACAACTTCTACGTCGAGGCGGAGGACGTGAACAACCTCCGGAGCCTGGGTTGGGTCCAGTTCATGGTCATCCCCTTCCGTCCGGAGACCCAGAAGCCCCTGCTCATCGTGAAGGACTGGCGGCTCAACGTGGACCAGCACCCGGCCAACTTCCCCGCCGACAGCGTCGGCGCCCCGATCGGGTACTGGCCGACGGCCGCGGAGCTGGACACGTTCCTCTTCGCGGTGGGCGGCGTTCGCTGGAAGATGACGCCGAACAACTGGCCCTACTACCAGGGGAAGAGCGTGCCCGGGATCTTCCAGGGTTACGCGTACGACACGATCGGGACCCGCAAGCACGTCGAGAACCCGACGAAGTGGATCTCGCTCGACACCCTGAGCCACTACAGCCACGTCATCTGGATCAGCAGCAACGTGGGCTCGCAGGAGTTCGACAACGTCATGTCGATGAGCCAGCCCATGACCACGCTGCGCTACATGAGCTCGCCGAACCGGCAGAACATGCTCTCGACCTGGGTGCAGCAGGGCGGCCTGCTCTGGGCGGTGGGCGGGGCCTTCGGTCAGGGCACGCAGAACACGGGCAACATCCCCATCGGCTGGAACAATCCGGCGAACGATCAGCCGGTCCGCACCTACTCCTGGGTGGACGCCTTCAAGGACCTGCGGCCGGGGCGGTTCATGTTCGACATCGCCCACTGGCAGTCGGCCTTCCGCGTCATCCAGGGGATCCGGTTCAAGGTCCATCGCCTCGATCAGAAGGACCCGGACGCGCCCTATCCGCCTCCCAAGGGCGACTGGCTGGGCGAGCCGCTGCGGGATGCGCGCTTCCTCGGCCTGCCCACGAGCCTGCATCCCAAGGCGACCACGACGGACCCGATCTGGCCGAACCGGTCGGTCCCGTCGCTCTTCTACCTGAATTCGCCGCAGTACGCCGGCGGCATCGATCTCGAGTTCCTCTGTCAGCCCAACTGGATCCTCGAGGAGAGGGGCGATCCGAACAATCCGACCGAGGTCTCGACCCTGGACACGCTCTACCTCGCCTACGGGGCGGTCGGCGGCATGAACGTCCCCCGGCTCGGCGAGGGCGTGAACCCCTGCATGACCTGGTATCACGGCTCCGAGCTGCCCGATCCGCTGGGAATGGTCTTCACGGGGTTCGACGTCTGGCACTGGACGAAGAGCGACTGCATCGCGATCGTCGACGTGGTCCTGCACAACCTCTGGGGCATGCAGAGGGCCCCGACGTCCCTGGTCACGCAGGCGCGGCCGGCCTACGGCCGGTCGGCGGGCACGCCGGTCCAGCCGCAGGTGCAGCGTCCGGCTCTGCGGCCGACGCCGATCCAGCGGCAGCTCCAGCGTCCCGCGCCGCAGCCGGCCGGGCGGGCCGGGCGCCGGTCGACCGCCGCGTCAACCTTGCAGCGATAGCGACAACGGGAGCCGTCGAATGATGCGCATGGAAGGTCGTGGTCTCCAATACGGGATTCTCCTGCTCCTGGCGCCGGTCCTCGCGGCCGGCGCCGGGATTGCCCCGGCGGCCCGGGCCCAGGAAGCCGGCGAGTCGGCCTCGCAGTTCTGGCACGTCCCCGTGTGGGTGCAGGCCGGCGCCTGGCAGGACAGCACGCTCCTGTACCCGCGGCGGGAGGGCGGCACCTTCCAGGGGCCGCTGCGCAACGCGAGCGGACGCATCGACAGCCTCCGCACGCAATCGCGCACCGTGACCGTGCGGTTCCTCCGCAATCTGGAGGCGGAAGGGCGTGGGGACTTCGGCGGCTATCGCCTCTACCGGGTCACGAATTCGCCTGACACGTCGGCGCTCGTGCTGCTCCGTCGCTACTCGCTCAACGACTTCGTCGCCACGCCCCAGGGCGGCACGTACCCGCTCTGGCACTTCTCCCAGGTGGACACGTCCAACCTGCGCGCGGTCTGGGGCGCCTCGGCGAACACGGTCTTCGCGGGCGGGGACTTCGGCGTCCTCGGCTCGAGCGGCGGCGCCTGGAGCGCGATGCCTCCGCGCCTGCCGACGGACCTGTCCCTGGGGGGCCTCTGGGGCAGCTCGACGAGCGACGTGTACGCGGTCGGCAGCGGGGGCACGATCCTCCACTTCGACGGCGTCGCCTGGAGCCCCGTGCCCAGCGGGACGACGCGCGACCTGCACGCGGTCTGGGGCAGCTCGGCCGGCAACGTGTACGCGGTGGGGGCGGCCGGCACGGTCGTTCACTTCGACGGCAGCGCCTGGTCGGCCGCGACGATCGGCACCAGCCAGACCCTGCGCGGCGTCTGGGGCAGCTCGGCCAGCGACGTCTACGCGGTGGCGGCGGGGCGCGACACCTCCTTCATCTTCCACTTCGACGGCAGCTCCTGGAAGCCGGTGCCGATGTACGACGCGGACGCCTGGCCGGCGGCGGCGGTCCCGCTGAAGACCCAGGACCTGTGCGGGATCTGGGGCAGCGCCGCGAACGACGTGTACGCCGTCGGCGGCCGCGACTCCGTCGTCATCGCCCATTTCGACGGGAGTCGCTGGATCGCGCAGAAGCGCGAGAGGACCGTCAGCCGACCGCTCGCCGTCTGGGGCAGCTCGGCCAGCGACGTGTACGCCGTGGGCTACGGCGGCAGCCTCCTCCACTACGACGGCGCGAGCTGGGCCGCGCGCAGCAGCGGGACCTTCCGGGATCTGTCGGGGCTGTGGGGCAGCTCGGCCAGCGACATCTACGCGGTGGGCGTCAAGGGAACGATGCTCCACTTCGACGGCAGCGCCTGGGGCCCGGTGAGCGGCGCCACGAAGGCCAGCCTGGACATCCGCTGCGGCCGGGCTCCCGGCTGGGACTACACCCTCACCTTCGTGGACCCGGACTCGACGGGCAGCTACCAGAAGGTGTGCCGCAACGTGGACCACCTGGGGCGCTGCCTCTCGATCGGAGACTCGGTGTGGAAGCTCGTGGCGCCCCCGGGCCCGCAGGACGGCTTCCGCACCTGGTATGCCGTCACCTACGAGGCGCGCAACGCGGTCGACAACAACTACGAGGACCTGTACGTCGCCGACTCGAGCGACACGGCCCTCTGCCGCCGCCTGGGCGCCTGCCCGAATCTGAACAGCAAGGCTCAGAACCTGGTGGCGATCCCGGTCGTGCCCACGGCGGGCGCGGCGGCGAACCTCGAGGGCGTGCACGTCGTGCCGAACCCCTTCCGGGGCGGCGAAGCCTGGGATCCCCAGGGCGGCAACATGGTCCAGTTCACGAACCTGCCCGGCGACGCCAAGATCAAGATCTACACGGTCTCCGGGGAGTTCGTGCGCGAGCTGCACCACAAGGGCAACGCCCCGCAGCCGCTGCTCGGCGGCGGGTCCTGCGCGAACTGCGAGAGCTGGGATCTGAAGAACGGCCAGGGCCGGGACGTGGCCTCGGGGATCTACATCTACCGCGTCGAGGCGAGCAACTTCTCCACCCAGAGTCGATTCGTCGTCATCCGTTGATGCGGCGGCCCCGAGGGGCCCATGCTTCCTTCCGGCGGCCGCGGGGGCCCAGGCTCCCGCGGCCGCGCGCGTGTGGCCCCGCCGGCCGGACCGGTCGCCCCGGCCGCGGACCGCCTCCCCGCGATGGGGCGCCCGCCGGACCACGACCGGCCGCAGGCGCCCCGCGCTGGGAGGGCCTGCGAGCCGGGAGTATCATAGGTGGCCGGCGTCGGACGCATGCGCGAGGCATCGGCTCCGGGAGAGAGGCGGCGCGGCCCGCACGTGAGGCGGAGGCGTCACGGGAGTGAAGCGGCCACGACCGTCTTCGGGGAGGTCGAGATGAATCGGAAGGCGCTCAGGACCTGGCCGCAGGCGGCGCTCCTCCTCACGGGGCTCCTCCTCCTCTCGCTCGCCTCCTCCAGCCGAGCGGGCGTCCTCCCGGGTGACCTGGCCGCCAAGCTGGACCCGCGACTCCTCCCCGCCATCCTGGCGGGTGCCGGCGAGCCCGTGAGCGTCTGGGTCGCCTTCCGCGACAAGGGAGAGCAGGATCCCGCGGACCTCGCGAGGCGGCTCGCGGAGGCCGAGGCCGCTCTGACGCCGCGCGCCCGGGCGCGGCGGCTGCGTGCCCACGTCACGCCGCTGGTGGACTACCTCGACCTGCCGCTCCACGAGCCCTACGTGCAGGCGCTCCAGGCGTCGGGCCTCGCCCCGTACGCGGCATCCCGCTGGTTCAACCGCGTCGCGGTGCGCGCGAGCGCCGATCGGCTGGCGAGCCTCGCCACGCTTCCCTTCGTGAGCCGACTGGAGCCGGTGGAGCGCGGCGTGCCCATCCGCGACCTGCCGGCGCCGGCGGGGGAGGCACGCGTGGCGCGGCCCTCGGGCATCGCGCGGGTGGACCTGAGCTACGGTCTCTCCGCGAGCCAGCTCGCGCAGATCGGGGTGCCGGCCCTTCACGATTCCGGCTACACGGGCCAGGGCGTGCTGATCTGCATGCTGGACGACGGCTTCAACTACTGGAACATCAACCCCGCGCTCGCCCACGCCGCGAGCCACGTGATCGCGACCCGCGACTTCGTGCGGGGCACCCTGGACCCCACTGACACGACCTCGACCAGCTTCCGCCATGGACTCTGGACCTGGAGCTTCATCGCCGGGTATCAGCCGGGCCGCTACCTGGGCGCCGCCTTCGACGCGGAATTCATGCTGGGCCGCACGGAGTACGACCCCACGGAGCACATGGTCGAGATGGTGTACTGGGGGATGGGGGCGGAATGGGCCGACAGCGCGGGCGCCGATCTCATCAGCTCCTCGCTGGGCTACAACATCTTCGATCCGCCCGACACGAGCTACACGTATGCGGACATGAACGGCCACACGACGATCGTCAGCCGGGCCGCGGAGATCGCCGCCAGCAAGGGCCTGCTGGTCGTGAACTCCGCCGGCAACGAAGGCTGCTCGAGCCCCTCGAGCTGCTGGTACTACGTCATCGCGCCCGCCGACGTGAACGGGGACAGCCTCATCGCCGTCGGCGCCGTGGACGCCAACGGGAACCTCGCGCCCTTCAGCTCGCGCGGGCCCACGGCCGACGGCCGGATCAAGCCCGATCTCGTGGCCCGGGGCGTCACGCCCTGGTACGTAGCCGCGGCGGACACCGGCTACCAGAACTACCTCAGCGGAACTTCGTTCTCCTGTCCCTTCGTGTCCGGGCTCGCCGCCTGCCTCATGCAGGCCCAGCCCTCGTGGCCCGCGACGGCCATCATCCGCGCCCTGCGCTTCACCGCCTCGAAGGCCACGACCCCCGACAACCTGCTCGGCTACGGGCTTCCCGACGGAGGCGCGGCCTTGCAGTACATCCGGGACACCGCCTCGGTCCCCGGGCGCGCCCCGCTGTCGGTCGGCCTGCGCCTGACCGGGGTGAATCCCCTCACCGCCTCGAGCCCGCAGACGAGCGTGCTCTTCGGCGTGGGCCTCGGCGCGGGCGAGCCGGCGCTCCGGGTGCTCGACGCGCAGGGGCGGATGATCGTGAGCAGGCTGCGCTTCGCCCGCATCCCCGCGGGTCCGGGAGAGCAATTCGCGGGCAGCGCCACCTGGGACGGCAGCGACGACGAGGGCCGGACCGTGGCGCCAGGAGTCTATTTCATCACCCTCGAGGCCGGCGATCAGCGGGCCACCGTCCGGGTGGTCTCGTTGCGCTGATCCGATCCGGCATGCCTTCGTCCTCCGACTCTCGACTCCAAGCGAAAGGAACTCATCGCATGCGACAGGCGGGATTCCTCGTGCTCCTCATGATCGCCCCGATGTGCGCGACCGCGGCGCCGCGCGGACCGGCTCGCTCGGCGGACGAGGGGACCCTGGTCCGGGCCCTGGCCGGGGACGCTCGGCTGGTGACGCTCAAGAACGGGATGCAGATCCTGCTGGCCCCGGACTCGACGACTGCGGCCGTGGATGTCTCCGTCTGGTACCGGGCCGGCATCGCCCACGAGCGCCCGGGCATCACCGGCATCTCCCGCCTCTTCGAGCATCTGATGTTCCGCGGCTCGGCGCACTACGCCTTCCAGGAGCACAGCCGCCTCGTCGCCGCCGAGGGGGGCTCGGCCAACGCGTACACCGCGCCCGACTATGTCTGCTACTACGAGACCGTCCCCGCGTCCGCGCTGGAGCTGACCTTCCGCCTCGAGGCGGATCGCATGGCGTCGCCCGCGCTCACGGCGGAGGGCGTCGAGGCCGAGAAGCGGGTGGCGCTGGAGGAGAACCGCTGGCGTCGGGGAGCCGACCCGACGGCGGCCGCGCTCCGCGGGCTGGACAGCCTGGCGTGGGCAGGCGAGCCCTACGGCTGGCCCGTCACGGGGCTCGACCAGGATCTGAGCCGCATCACTCTCGCCGACTGTCAGAGGTTCTTCGCCGAGCGCTTCGCTCCCAACAACGCGCTCGTCGTCGTGGCCGGGGACTTCGATCCGGATCGGGCGCTCCAGGAAGCGCGGCGCAGCTTCGAGGCGCTCCGCCGCCGCCCGCTCGCCAAGGATTCGCCCCCCGTCGTCGCCGCTCGCGGCGGGGAGCGGCGCGCCTTCGCGCGCGCCGACCAGCCCCTGCCGATCCTGGCCGTGGGCTGGAAGATTCCCGGGCGTCGAGATCCCGATGCGCCGGCGCTGGCGCTGCTCGCGCGCGTCCTCGCCGCGGGCCCGTCCGCGCGCCTGTCGCGAGCGCTCGCCTCGGGGCGCGCGCGCTGTCTGGGGGTCCAGGCGGGAGTGGACGACCGGCGGGACTCCGGCCTCCTCTACGTCACGGCCACGGTCTGGCCGGGCTCCGACAGCGCCAAGGTCGAGAGCACCCTGGTGGCCGAGGTCGAGAGGCTCGCCCGGGTCCCGGTGAGCGAGGAGGAGCTGCAGCGGGCCCGGCGCCAAGCGGAGGTCGGCACGCTGCTGGCCTGGGAGACCCCGCGCGGCCGGGCCGAGGCGCTGGGCCAGGGCCTGCTTCTCGAGGACGACTATCGGGCGAGCGCTTCGCGGCTCGAGCGCACCCGCCAGCTCACTCCCGCCGACGTGCAGCGGGCCGCGGCGCGCGTGCTCGTGGCGGCGGGGCGCAGCGTGCTCTGGATCGCGCCCGCGAACCCGCCGGCCATCCCCGGATCCGGCGGGGCCGGCGCGGGTGGAGAAACGCCGGGGCTCGAGCAGTCTCCGGCCGAGGGGGGGCGATGATCATGACCACGAACTTCCGTACGCTCGCGCGTTCCCTCGCGCCGTGCCTCGTGGCCCTGCTCGGCCAGCCCGTGGGCGCCCACGCCGCCTTCCACATGCCGATCCCCGTGGTACGGACGCTGCCGAACGGCATGCGGGTCGCGGTCTTCCGCAACAGCCGGCTCCCCATCGTCCAGATGGAGCTGCTCGTGCCCGGCGGAGTGGCCGCGGAGTCGGCCGACACTCCGGGAGCCGCCGCCGCGACGGCCCGGCTGCTGCGGGCGGGCACGTCCTCGCGAACGGCCGAGGACTTCTCCGCCGACCTGGACCGGCTGGGTGGCAGCATCGGCGCGGTGGCGGGACGTGACTATTCGACCGTGGACGGCACCTTCCTGGCCGCCGACTTCGACGCCGGCCTCGAGCTCCTGGCCGACGCGGTCCTGAATCCGATCTTCCCCGAGCCCGAGGTCGAGCGCTACAAGTCCATGGCGGGGAACGCGCTGACTCGGCTCCTCCAGGATCCCGCCGCCCTGGCGGACGCGGAGGTCTGGTCCCTGACCTTCGCGGGCCAGCCTTACGCCAGGCCCGTGCTCGGCAGGAGCGAGACGCTTTCGCGCCTGGATCGCGACGCCGTGCAGGCGTACCACCGGGACTTCTACCGGCCGGATCGCGCCATCCTGGCGATCGCGGGCGACGTGGATCCCGAGCGAGCCTTCGCCGCGGCGGCCGATCGCTTCGAGAGCTGGGCGGGCCACTCGGCCGCGCCGACGGCGCGGCCGGTGGCCGCTTCCGCCACGGGGCCGCGCCTCCGGATCCTGGATCGTCCAGGTCTGACCCAGAGCGTCGTGGGTATCGGGCTCGTGGGCCCCGCCAGGGACAGTCCGGACGTCCTGGCCCTGCAGCTCGGGAACTACATCCTCGGCGGCGGCCCGGAGTCGCGGCTCTCTCGGTCGCTGCGCCAGGACGGCGGATTCTCCTACGGCGCGCACAGCGCCTACACCCTGCTGCGCGACGCCGGCCTCGTGAGCCTCAGCGCCGTGACGCGCACCGACTCCGTCGCGGCCGTCGTCGGACGCATGCGCGACGAGCTGGCGCGCCTGGCCGCGCAGGCTCCCGGGGAGGCGGAGGTGGCTTCCGCCCGCCGGTACTTCCTGAACAGCTATCCCCTTCAGTTCCAGAGCTTGAGCGCGCTCGTCTCGCAGTGGACGGCCCTCGCCTTCTACGGGCTCTCCGCGGACTCGATGGACCGCTACGTCGAGAGCGTGGCCGGCGTGACGGCGGATGGCGTCCGCGAGGCGGCCAGTCGCTGGCTCGCTCCGGACCGCATGGCGGTGGTCGTGGTCGGCCCGGCGGCGTCGCTTCAGCCTTCGCTCGCCTCCCTCGGGCCGGTCGAGGTGGTGACCGCCGAGACCGAGCCGCGTCCCGTGGTCGCGGCTCCGGCGTCGGTCTCTCCCGAGGAGAGGAAGCGCGGGCGCGAGCTGCTGGCTCAGACCTTCGTGGCCCACGGGGGCCTCGCGCGGCTTCGCCGGGTGAAGGACTCGACCGTGAACGGCGACCTCATCATGGTGATGGGGGGCAACGAGGTCACCCTGCACATGCAGCAGGTGCGCAAGGAGCCGCTCCGGCTCCGGTTCGCCACGCGGATCGCCTCGGCCGAGAACGGGCAGATCCTGGACGGCGCGCGCGGCTGGATCTTCGGCTCGGGGATGGACTCGGTCCGCGTGGCCGAGGCGGACAGCGTGAGCGTGCTGGCCATGCAGACCGCCTTCCGCTCCGACATCGTGCACGTTCTCCTGGCGGCCGCCGATACCACCGTCGAGGTCGCCTGGCGCGGGCCCGGTCGCCTGGCGGGCCGCGACGCGGACTTGATCGAGGTCACGAAGGTCGGCGGCGCGGCGCCCGCCGAGCGGAGCCTGCTGTACCTGGACTCGGCGGACCACCGCCTGCTCGGAGTGGACGTCGGCTCGCCGGCGGCCCGGCCAGGCGCGTACGACGTGCGGCGCGTCTACCGCGACTATCGTCTCGTGAGCGGCGTGCTCTGGCCCTTCGAGGAAGAGCGCTCGATCGGCGGGGCGCGCACCATGACCATCCTGGTGCAGAGCGTCGTCCTCAACAGCGGAGTGTCCGATCGGGTGTTCGCCAGGCCGGAGGCCGAGGACACGCGGGCCCCGAGGCGGTAGCTCGCCGGCTGGACTCGCTCGACGCGGAGGTCGGGCTCCCCGACCCCCGCGCCTCTTTGTGCGGGGCCGCGTTCCCCGCTATCCTCCGCCCGCCATGACTACCACCTCCGAAGCACCCATAGGCTCTTCCGAGTTCGCGGCCGCCTCCGGCGCGGCCCAGTACGTCTACTCCTTCGGTGACGGCCGAGCCGAGGGCAACGGCCAGATGAAGGACCTGCTCGGCGGCAAGGGGGCGGGTCTTGCCGAGATGACCAACGCCGGCGTGCCCGTGCCGCCCGGCTTCACCATCACGACCGAGGTCTGCCGCTCGTACTACGCGCACGACCACAGGCTGCCGCCGGGGTTCGAGGCCCAGCAGGCCGGCGCCCTGGAACGGCTGGAGCGGGCGATGGGCAAGCGGCTGGGCGCCCCCGCCGATCCCCTCCTCGTCTCGGTGCGCTCCGGCGCCAAGTTCTCGATGCCCGGGATGATGGACACGGTCCTCAATCTGGGGCTCACCGACGCCTCGGTCCTGGGTCTGGCGAAGAAGAGCGGCAACGCGCGCTTCGCCTGGGACTGCTATCGGCGCTTCCTGCAGATGTTCGGCTCCGTGGTGCTGGGCCTCGAGAAGAGCGACTTCGAGGAGCACCTCGACGTCTTCAAGAGGAAGCGGCGGGCGAAGGCCGACCAGGATCTGACGGCCGCCGACCTGCAGGCGCTGGTGAAGGAATACAAGGCGCTGGTGAAGAGGCGCACGGGCCGCGAGTTCCCGCAGGATCCGCGCGAGCAGCTCGTCCTGGCGCGCGACGCGGTGTTCCGCTCGTGGATGAACGACCGCGCCATCTACTACCGGCGCCAGAACAAGATCCCGGACGACCTCGGCACGGCGGTGAGCGTCCAGGCCATGGTCTTCGGCAACATGGGCGAGACCTCGGCCACGGGCGTGGGCTTCACGCGCAACCCCGCGACCGGCGAGAACCACTTCGACGGCGAGTTCCTCACGAACGCGCAGGGCGAGGACGTCGTGGCCGGCGTGCGCACGCCGTTCGCCATCAACGAGGCGTGCAAGAACGATCGGAACAAGGACCTGCCGACGCTCGAGCAGCTCATGCCCCAGGTCTACGGCCAGCTCCGGGACATCACCTCGCGGCTCGAGCGGCACTACCGCGACGTGCAGGACTTCGAGTTCACCATCCAGGACGGGCGTCTCTTCCTGCTGCAGACGCGCACGGGGAAGCGCACCACCCAGGCGGCGGTGCGCATCGCCGTGGACATGGTGGGCGAGGGGCTCATCTCCCGGGACGAGGCCCTGCTCCGGGTCGAGCCGACGTCGCTCGACCAGCTCCTGCACCCGCGCCTGGATCCCAAGCAGAAGCTGGTCTCGCTCGCGCAGGGTCTGGCCGCCTCGCCCGGCGCGGCCGTCGGCCAGGCGGTGTTCGACGCCGACACGGCCGCGGAGCGCGGGCACGCCAAGGAGAAGGTCATCCTGGTGCGCAAGGAGACCACCCCCGACGACATCCACGGCATGGACGCCGCCCAGGGCATCCTCACGGCCACGGGCGGCATGACCTCCCATGCCGCCGTCGTGGCTCGCGGCATGGGCAAGCCCTGCGTCTCGGGCGCGGCGGGCCTGCACGTGGACGAGAAGGCGCGCACCCTCACGGTGGACGGCCGCGTGGTCAAGGAGGGCGAGTGGATCTCGCTCGACGGGTCCACGGGACGCGTCTACCTGGGCGAGGCGCGGACCATCGCGGCCGAGGTGAGCGGCGAGTTCGGCACCTTCATGCAATGGGCCGACGAGCTGCGCCGGCTCAAGGTGCGCTCCAACGCCGACATCCCCCGCGACGCGAAGCAGGCCCGCCTCTTCGGCGCCGAGGGGATCGGCCTGTGCCGCACGGAGCACATGTTCTTCGCCGAGGACCGGCTGCCGTGGGTGGTGCAGATGATCATGAGCGCCCCCGAGGCCAAGGCTCTGCGCGGCAAGCTCAAGGCGAAGGCGGCCGAGCTGGAGGGCGCCGAGCGGGTCTCTGCCGCCCGGCTGAAGGCCGAGGTCGCGGCCCTCAAGGCGAAGCTGGCCGGGCCCGAGAAGCTCTACCGGCAGGCCCTGGCTCGCCTGCTGCCGCTGCAGCGCTCCGACTTCCGCGGCCTCTTCGAGGCGATGGGCGGCTACCCCGTCACCATTCGCACGCTGGACCCGCCGCTCCACGAGTTCCTCCCCAAGCGCGAGGACCTCATGGTGGACATCGTGCGGCTCGGGCGGGCCACGGCGGCGCAGAAGAAGGAGATGGCGAAGAAGTACCGGATGACGGTCGCCCGGCTCAAGAAGGGGCTCCCGGATCTGCTCCGCCGGGTCGAGGAGCTGCACGAGTTCAATCCCATGCTCGGGCATCGCGGCTGTCGTCTCGGCATCACCTATCCGGAGGTCACCGAGATGCAGGCCCGCGCCATCTTCGAGGCGGCCTGCGACGTGGTGGGCAAGGGCACGAGGGTCGTGCCCGAGGTCATGATCCCGCTCGTGGGGCACGTGAACGAGCTGAAGGATCAAGCCGCCCTCGTGAGGCGCGTGGCCGAGGAGGTCATGGCCAAGCGCGGCGTCCGCGTCGAGTACCTGGTCGGGACGATGATCGAGGTCCCGCGGGCGGCGGTGACGGCCGACAAGGTGGCGGAGGAGGCGCAGTTCTTCTCCTTCGGCACCAACGACCTCACGCAGCTCACCTTCGGCTTCTCGCGCGACGACGCCGGCAAGTTCCTGCCCGAGTACGTGAGCAAGAAGATCCTGCCCCATGACCCCTTCGTGCACATCGACGGCGAGGGCGTGGGCGAGCTGGTGAAGTGGGCGGTGGAGCGCGGCCGAGCGACCCGGGCCGAGCTGAAGGTGGGCATCTGCGGGGAGCACGGCGGTGATCCGGCGAGCGTGGAGTTCTGCCACCACGCCAACCTGAACTACGTCTCGTGCTCGCCGTTCCGCGTGCCGATCGCCCGGCTCGCCGCCGCTCAGGCGGTGGCCCGTGGCCGCGCCGCGAGCAGCGACCAGCGGTAGGGACGTGGCGGGGCGGGGCCGGGAAGCCTCTTCCCGGCCCCGCGTGCTGGGCCGGGGAGACGCCGGCTCGCGCGCCTCGCGGCCGCGCCGCTCACGGGCCGGCGCCGCTCAGGGGCCGGGCGCCTCGGGTCCGGTACCGGGATCGGGACGTTCGGGGTGGTGGAGCCTGGCCGCGAGGATGTCCGCGATGACCTCCCAGGACGAGGAAGGGTCGGCGAGCTGGGCCTTGCGGAACTCGACCAGCGCCTCCCAGGGCATGCCCCAGGTGACGTAGTGATGGGCGAACGTCGCGTGGACGTACGCCTGCTCGGACGGCGTCCTGGCCTGCCGCTCCGCGAGGTCGACCTGGGCCAGCGCCTCGCGCATCAGGGCGATCCGCTCCAGGCTGGAGCGCGCCGCCAGCCCGGGGAGGCCACGGCGCTCGCGGCCCTCGATGCTGGCCCCTTCGAGCCCGTTGGAGAAGTTGAGGTGCGCCTCCATGGGCGCGCCGGGAATGGAGAGCGCGTAGCGCAGGTAGGGTAGGCACTCCGTGTAGCGGCGGGCCGTGATGAGGCGGAGCCCGCGCGCGTACGCCGAGTCCGGCCCCAGGCGGGCGATCTCCGCGGGGACGGCGAGGACGGCGTGGCTCGAGGGCGGCGCCGCTCGGCGCCAGGGCCGGAAGACCGCGACCACGGCGGCCAGTACGGCCACGCCGGCGAGGAGCCCGAGGAGAAGGGCCCGAGGCGGGCGATGCCCGGCCGGCCGGGGGCGCGGGGTCCGGCCGCCGCGCGCGGCGCGGCCGGGTCGCGGGAGTGGCCGCCGGCGGCTCATGGCCCGGCGGGCTCCAGAGCCACGCGAGCCTCGCGCGTGCCTGGCGGAGCGAGCACGCTGCGGCCGGCCCGATCCGCCACGAGCGGAGCCGGGGGCGCGCCCCGGAGGCGGGTGCGCGGCGGCAGGGTGAGCGAGGTCCAGACGGGCACGGGACTCCAGCGCCATTCGGCCGCGTCGGCCAGGCGCCGGAACTCGAGGCTCAGGGCGCCCCATCGGGTCGGCGCCCGCTCGACCTTGCCGCCGCGCCACCAGCGCTCGCGCGCCCCGAGCGTCACCCGCAGCGTGTCGTCGTCGTCGAGGAGCAGCGCGTCGCGAACGAGGCTCGCCAGGGCGGCGGCGCTCGTGGCGTGCGGGGGCAGGTTCTGGCCGAAGTCGCGGCTCCGGCGCGAGAAGAATTCGGCGCCCGCGCCGCTCGCCGACCGCCACCGGAGCATGGCCGAGAGCACGCTGTCCGCCGACTCGGGCGCGCCGGCGAGGAGCGCCCAGCTTCCCAGGTCGGCGCCGACGTAGTACTGGGCCGAGTCCGGCGAGCCGTAGGAGACGAGCCCCGCCCCTCCGGACCAGGCCCACACCCGGCGAGCGAGCGCCACCACGCGCGGGTCGTGCGCGGGCAGGACGCCGCAGGGGTGCACCACCGCCAGGTTTCCCCAGTCCCGGCCCACTCCCTGCCACGCCGGTGGCACGTCCCGGCGGCCGGTGCGCGCGAGCGCCTGCTCGAAGTCGGCCAGATAGCGAGCGCGAGTGCTCTCCACCTCGGCCGCCTGCGCCGGGCGTCCGTCGGCCCGCATGAGCCGCGCCGTGGCGCGGTAGCCCGCCAGCGCCCAGGCGTCGTTGCCCACGAGCTGCGCTCGCACCAGCTCGCCGTCGCGCGGGTCGCCGTAGGGGAGCATGGCTCCGTACTCCCAGCCCGCGCTGCGCCCCAGATCGCGCTGCCACTCGATCCAGCGCCAGGCGCGCTCCGCGAGCCTGGCGTAGCGACCGACGGAATCCGCGGGAGCCGGGCGAAGCTGCGCCTGCTCGAAGGCCCACAGCGCCTGCCCCGTTCCGTCCAGCTGCCCCCGCTGGCTGAGGAACGCCCCCTGCGGCCACTGCAAGCCCTCGAAGCCCGTGCACAGCTCGCGCGCCTCCCGCGTGTAGCCGAGCACGGCCAGGGCCCGGATCGCGCGCGCCCCATCGCGCAGCCAGACGTCGCGATACTGGAAGGGATTCCCGATCGGCACCCAGGCGGGACCGCGCCGCTCGCGCAGGCAGAGCAGGGTCACCTCGGCGGCCCGCAGGGCCGCCTCCACCTCGGGGTCGCCCAGCGCGAAGGTGGCGCCGCGAGACACCTCGGCTCGCCAGTGCCGGCGCGCCGCCTCGCAGCGGCGCTCGTGCGGGACCCGCGCCCAGCGAGCCAGCTCCTTCTCGACGCCCGCATAGGTGGGCAGCACGAGCCGCACGGTCCGGGTGGCGCCCGGGGCCAGCGTCCACTCGAGCGCGGAGCGGCCCGCCAGGTCCGCGCACCAGCCCTCCACCGTGTCGCGGCTGCCGGCTCCACCGAGGCGCGGGGGCCGCGCCGGGGCGTCGGGCGCGTCGAAGGCCACGAAGGCGGGGCTGTCCGGAGGACCGATGCGCACCTCGAGCCGCGCGCCCGCGGGGGCGCGGCCCTCGTTCGTGGCCCGTACCTGCACCGAGGCGATCAGGCCGGAATCGCGCGGCGCGCGCTCGGGCAGGGCCACGGCCTCGAAGTCCCAGCGCACCGGGCCGCTTCCGCGCCGCCAGTGCGCGACCGGGAGCCAGCGCTCCTCGAAGGCGATGGCGCGCGGCGGACCCGCCGTGTCCGGGCCCGCGGAGGGGACGAGCCGCACCAGCCACTCCCCGTCGTAGAGGTCGCCTTCCGGGGTGATCTGCCAGGCGCGCGTCGCGGCGGGCCACATCAAGGCCGCCGTGGAGCGAGCGTAGGCCTCGGGAAGCGAGTCGGGGTCGAAGGGGCGGCCGGCGCCCGAAGGCACGCGCTCACCGCAGCCGGCCGCCGCCAGGGCGCAGGCCAGGATGATCGTGGCGAGGGGAAGAGGCGAGCGGCCGCTCCTCATGTTGGCTCCTCGGGGTGCAAGGCCCGTCCTGCCGCGGTGAGACCAGCCTGCACACGATACACGCTCGCGCTCGCCCGGGCGAAGCCGGGCGCCAGGCTCGCGCCTTCGCGCTGCGACCGCCGCGCCCGCGCCTCGCTCTCGCCATCCCGGGAGTTGCCGAGGTCGGTGGCGGCCCTTATCCTCCGCCACGTCCGGCTTCGCAGGAGGCCCCGGTGTTCATCGAAGAATACCTGCAGGAGCTTCGCCGCGATCGCTTCGCCCCGCGCGCCATCGCCCTCTACGTGCGGCGCGCCGGGGCCCGCGCCCGCGAGACCCTGGTGGCGAATCCCGGGGCGGCTCGCTCGCTCTGGAGCCTGGGGCTGGTGCTCTTCGCCCTGGCCTTCGTGGCCTCGGTCGCGCTGGCGCTGTGGGACGACCGGCGGCTCGGGGTGGACGTGTTCCTGTGCACGACCCTGACCATGCTCCCCGTGCTCGTCCTCGTCACCCTGCACCTGGACCTGCTGCGCGACCGCGAGGGCTATCGGCTCTCGGCCGTCAACCTGCCCACCTCGCTCACCCTGACGCGCCTGCTCCTCGCTCCCGGGATCGCCGTCTTCCTGATCCGGCACCACTTCGCCCTGGGCCTCGCGGTCTATCTCCTCGCGGAGCTGTCGGACGTGGCGGACGGATGGCTGGCGCGCCACCTGAACCAGATCACCCGCCTCGGGACGGTGCTCGACCCCATCGTGGACATCGTCTTCAACGTCGTCATCTACTCCGCGCTCTTCGCCGGCGGCCTCATCCCGCTGTGGGTGCTGAGCGCGGCCCTGCTGCGCTACGGGATCTTCCTGGTGGGCGGCGCCTGCCTCTACCTGCTCGTGGGGCCGCTCAGGATCCGGCCCACGCTCTTCGGCCGCCTGAGCGGCGTGGTGATGGTGGGGCTGGTGGCCTTCCTGATGCTGCTGCACAACCTGCACGCGCCCTGGGTCGAGCGGGTCGCGCCGCTGACCGTGATCGCTCTCGGCGCCCTGCTCGTGGCCGCGGTGGGCCAGGTCGTGGCCCTCGGCTGGTACAACCTGCGGGTCATGCAGGGCGAGGCGCAGGCGCAGGGGCGCGTGGTCGGGGACGTCCGCTGGGGGCCCCGTTGAGCGGAGACGTCCTCGCCGGCGACCTGGAGCACTTCCTTCCGAGCGAGATCCTGCAGCTCGTCCAGCTCGCGCAGGCCACGGGCCGGCTCGAGCTCTCACGAGCCGCGCCCGGCGCCGCCCCCGAGGTGGTGGACGTGTTCTTCGACCGCGGCCGCCCCGTGTTCGCGCGCACCAGCGCGCAGTCGGTGCGGACGGGCGAGATCCTGGTGCACCGCGGGCACGTGACGGGGGAGGCGGTGGCCGAGGCGCTCGAGGCCCAGCGGCACCAGCCCGGGCGGCGGATCGGGCAGGTCTTGAGGAGCGCCGGCGCGGCCACTCCGGAGTCCGTGGCGCAGGCGGTGCACGAAGGGCTGCGCCGCATCCTCTACGGGGTGCTCCTGTGGCGGGAGGGTCGCTTCCGCTTCGTGGCGGGTGAGCGGGTGGAGGACAACGACCTGCCCCTGGACCTGGATCTCGACCGGCTCATCCTGGAGGGCCTGCGCCTCGCGGACCAGAGCCGGGCCGGACGGTAGCACGCTCTTTTGCCGAATCGCGGCGTGCCCGCTAGTGTGGCTCGCGCTCGCGGCCCGCGAGCCGACTCGGTAGTCGCGGCGGCGCAGGCCCACGCGCTCGACAGGACCCGGTGACCGACCTCTCCCTGCACCTCGCCCCCCACGCCCCTTGGCTCTGGCTGCTCCTCGCCAGCCTGGCCTTCGTCGCGCTCGGCGTATGGGCGTATCGCATCGCCGTGCCGCCGCTCCCCCGCGCGGCTCGCCGTCTGTTGCCGGCGTTCCGGGGCCTGGCCCTCGTGCTGCTGGCCTGGCTCCTCGGCCAGCCCGTGCTGGAGCGGGCGGCGGGCGGCCGCCCCCACGTCGTCGTGCTCCTGGATCGCTCGGCGAGCATGGACCTGCCGGTCGCGCCCGGGGGCGAGACGCGCGCCCGGGCGGCCGCGCGGGCGACGACCGCTCTCGTCCAGGCCTGGCGGGGCCGCGCCAGCGTGGACGTCCTGCCCTTCGACGCGCGGCTCGAGGCCGACTCGGCGCGCGCCGGAGGGGATGCCGGCGCGACGGCGCTGGGCGACGCCCTGGAGGCCCTCGCCTCGCTCCCGGCGGGGCAGGGCGCGGGCGCGGTGATCGTGGTGAGCGACGGCGCGGAGAACGCGGGCGCCGACCCCGTCGCCGCCGCGCAGGCGCTGGGAACTCCGGTGCACGCCGTGGTCGTGGGCCGCGGCGCGGTCCCCGACCGGGTCGTGACCGAGGTCGAGACTCCGGACCTCGCCCGCGTGGGCCGACCTGCGCGGGTCGTCGTCCGGCTCACGAGCACGGAGGAGCGCGGCCTGCCCATGACCGTGCGCCTGCTGGATGGGGCGCACGAGCTGGGACGGGCGACGGTCCACGCTCCCGGCGGGGGCGCCGAGGCCACGGCCGAG
This sequence comes from Candidatus Eiseniibacteriota bacterium, assembly GCA_033853925.1. GTDB lineage: Bacteria > Eisenbacteria > RBG-16-71-46 > RBG-16-71-46 > RBG-16-71-46 > JANXPZ01. The sequence continues at coordinate 3,320 of JAWOLC010000181.1, read as the reverse complement.
TTCCGGGTCGTGCCCGAGAAGCCGGGCCTCGCGCTGTGGACGGCCGCGGTGGACTCGCTGCCCGGCGAGCTCACCACCGCCAACAACGCGCGCGAGATCGCCGTCGAGGTCTCGCCCGGGCAGCTCGGCGCGCTGATCGTGAGCGGCGGCCTCAACTGGGATCTCACCTTCCTGCGCCGGGCCCTGCTGGGAGACTCGAGCCTCGCGGTGACGGCCTTCGTGCGCGGGCGGGGGAGCTGGCTCGCGCTGAGGCCGCGGGGACAGAGCGCGACCGCGCCCACGGCGGCGAGCCTGAGCGGGCAGGCGGTGGTGGCCTTGGATGGCATCGCGCCGCTCGAGGTGAGCCAGGAGTTCGATCGGGCGCTCGGCGCCTTCGTGCGCTCGGGGGGTGGGCTGTTGCTCCTGGGTGGCCCGGCGCCGGGGCTCCTGCGCTATCGCTCCGGGTCTCTCGGGTCCGACCTCGCTCTCACCCTGGACCCGCAGCTCGTCGGCCGGGGCGGCAGCCCCGAGCCCGAGGCAGAGGCCCGCGATCTCCTGGCCTGGGACGAGGATCCGGCGCGAGGCGAACGGGCCTGGCGCGACGCGGCGCCGCTCACGGACCTGGCGCCCATCCGGCCAGGAGCCGGCGATCGCCTGCTCGTGGGCTCGCTCGGCGGCGGCCCGCCGCTTCTCTTCGCGCGGCGCGTGGGGCTGGGGCAGGCCCTGCTCGTGAACGGCACGGGCGTCTGGCGCTGGTCGCTCTCGGGGGTGGACGAGCTGGCGGCCGAGCGCGGCCAGGTCCTGTGGCGCCGGCTCTTCCACTGGCTTGCCGAGCCGGCCCAGGCCGAGCCCCTCCGCGTGCGCCCCGAGCGCTGGCTGGCCGCGGGCGGCGAGCCCGTACGGCTCTTCGCGACCCTGCAGGACTCGGCCTTCCGGCCGGTGGCCGGAGCCGAGATCACGGGTGACCTGCACGACGCGACGGGCGGGTCGCGGACCGTGCGCTTCGCACCGCGCGCGCCCGGCTCGTACGAGAGCGTGCTCGAGGACCTGCCGCCCGGCCGCTACACGCTGAGCGCTCGCGCGCTGAGGGGCAGGCGCGAGGCGGGACGAGCGAGCACCGAGTTCGCCGTGGACCGCTGGAGCCTCGAGGTCGCCCGCAGCCTTCCCGACAGCGCCGCCCTCGCGGCCGTGGCGGCCGCCAGCGGCGGCCGCGTCACCGACGCCACGCAGGTGGCGCGCTGGGCCCGCTCGCTGCCGGCGCGCGCGCTGTCGCGTGGCCGCCTCGAGTCGCTCAGGCTCTGGGAGTCGCCGTGGCTCTTCGCTCTGGTGGTGGGGCTCTTGAGCCTGGAGTGGTTCTGGCGCCGTCGGCGGGGCCTGCCTTAGACGAGAGCGTCCGCGCGGCCGGCGACCGGCGCGGCCGCCCGCGCCGCCCGCCTCATCTCACGATCACCGCGCGGGCGATGGCCGTGCGGGCGCCGGCGCTGAGGCGCACGAGGTAGACGCCGGCCGGCAGGGAGGTCGCGCTGCCCAGGGGGACCAGGTGCGGCCCCGCCGCCAGGCGGCCGAGCGGCCGCGCCAGCAGGGCGCGGCCTGCCACGTCGAACAGCTCGAGCCGCACCGGACCCTCGCGCTCCAGGGAGAAGGCGACGGCGAAGTCGTGCACGACGGGATTGGGCCGCAGGCCCTCCAGGTGGAACGCGGCCCCTTCCTCGGCCACGCGGGCCGGCGGCGCCGCCCCGGCGGGCGCGGGTGCCCAGCGCGGCGCACAGACCTCTCCGTCCTGCCACTGGCGGACGCAGAGCGGCCCCGGAACGAAGTCCACGTCCGTGCAGGTGTCGCCGCAGGCCTCGCCGACGCACTTGAGCACCCCCGGCCACCAGCAGACGGTGACCTCCGTCCCGCCCTCCTTCGGGACGTAGTTGCAGAAGAGGTCCATCCGGCAGCGAGGCGTCCGGACGAAGCGGATGAGGTCCTCCTTCAGGCAGCCGGTGCGGATGCCGTCGATCCAGGTGTCGAAGCCGGGCAGCCCGCTGTCGCACTGATCCCGCTCGCGGAGCGCCGCGTTGCAGTCGTCCGGGGAGATCGTGCAGGGGCGGGCGACGCCGTTCTCCGGCCGGTCGGGCTGAAGGGCGATGCAGGTCAGGAACCAGAAGACGAGCGAGGTGCGGATGATGGAAGGCGCCCCCTGGGTCCAGGAGTCACGAGGGTCCGCGTACGCCCACATGTCCGGGTAGGCGCCGCGACTGGGGCCGCTCATCTCGTGAGCGAACAGGAAGGCGAGCAGGGAGCGGGCCTCCGCCCTCCTTCCGGCCGCCCGCAGGTCGAAGGCCAGCATCGCCAGCTCGTGCATCCAGCCGCGCGTCTCCGAGCCGCCGGGGTTCGAGTAGTACGAGCCGGCCGCGTCCTGGTAGTTCACGCTGCCGTCGGGCTCGACGCGGGCGGCGAGGAAGCGGGTTCCGCGCAAGAGGTTCAGGTCCATGTCGGGATCGCCGGGGTCGTCGCGGCGATGGAGCAGCATCTCGACGAGCAGCCACGCGGTGTAGTGCGTGTTCTCGTGCCATTCGGGGGCGTCCCAGTGCGGGAACGCTCCGTTGCCGAATTGGCGGGCGGCGACGTGGCGGGTGATCCCGCGGGCGCCCTCCAGGAAGCGCGGGTCGCCCGTGAGGGCATGGGCTCTCCCCAGGGCCAGCGCGGCGGCGTAGTCCCAGTTGGGCACTCGCCTGCCGTACGCGAGGCAACGCCGGGCGATCCGCAGCCCCGCCTCGAGGTAGCGAGGGTTCGCCTTGAGTCCGTGGGCGACGAGGAAGCTGTAGCCCACCTGCCCATCGAGGGGGCTGCCCGCCAGGGCGGAGTCCCCCAGGGCCAGGATGTAGTCGAGCCGCTCCTCGGCCTGAGCGAGGTAGAGGCTCTTGCCCGTGAGCTGGTACAGGTTCAGATAGCCGAGCGCCTGCGGGTCGGCCTGCAGGCGGACGACCTCGGAGAAAGGCGTGAGCAGGCGGGGATCACGCGTGTAGGGGAGGCCGCGGCGATGGCTGAGCAGGAAGACGTGCGTCTCCTCGATCTCGCGGAGCAGGGTGGCGCCGAAGAGATCCCCGGCGGCGTCCTTCGCCTCGAGGGCCGCGAGCGCGGCGCCAGAGGTCGCGCCCACGGGGGCGGCCGTCGCCTCGCCTGCCCACGCGAAGGCCAGGACAGCCGCGACGACGATGGCCGCCGTGAGCAGCGGGCGACTTGGAGAACGGCGAGGAGCGCTGGCCGAGGGGACCATGCAATCCGTTCCGGGACCGGCGGCTCCGGCCCGGGCCGGAGCCGCCGGTCCCGGAACGGATTGCATGGTCCCCTCG
>JAWOLC010000180.1:0-19145 GCA_033853925.1 Candidatus Eiseniibacteriota bacterium | reverse complement strand
CGGCTCGCCTTCGAGTTCCGCCACCCGACCTGGTTCGGGCGCGAGGCCGGGCCCGCCCTCGAGATCCTCGCGCGCCATGGGGCGGCCTTCGCGTGCGGACACTCGAGCCGCTACCCGTACCCCGATCCGGAGCCCGTGACCGCGGACTTCGCCTATCTCCGCTTCCACGGCCCGGAGGAGATGTTCGCATCGGCCTACGGGCGGGGCGGGCTCGAGCGCTGGGTGCCGAGGGCGCGGCAGTGGCTGAGCGACGGGCTCGACGTGTTCGCGTACTTCAACAACGACGTCGGCGGCCACGCCGTGCGCGACGCCCGGGCGCTCTTGGCGCTCGTCGAGGGCTGAGGCCGGGGCGCCCCCCGGGCTGAGCGTCCCCGGTGAAGAGGGCGCGAGGAACCGAAGCGCGCGGCTTCCGGGCGGGGCGGCTCGCGCGCGGGCGAGGATCTCGCTCCGCGACCGGATCTGAGCGCTACGGGCCCGGGAGGTTCACCTTCTGCGCAGCTCCCTGGTCCAGTTCGTGGTCACGACCAGATCCGCCGGGGGCGCCACGCCGGCCGAAGCGAGCGTGAGGAAGCGCTGGCCGTCGCGAGACAGGGCCCAGCGGTAGCCCCCGGATCCCCGCTGCACCAGTGGGATCCTGAACAGGAGCCTCGGTACGCCCGCCTCGAACGGAATCCCGGGGCGAACATCCACGGCCATGATGCTCTGGTCATCGGTCCCCTGGAAGAGGAGTTCCTTCCCGTCCGCGCGCCACTGCGGGTAGTTGCCGCCCGAGGTCGAGATCTGCCACTTGCCCCCCGGGCCCGCATAGGGCACCACGTAGACCTCGTAGCGACCGGATTCGTCCGTGGCGTAGGCGAGCCACCTCCCGTCGGGGGAGATTCGTCCGCCTCTCTCGTCGAACCGCGTCTGAAGCAGTGGCCTGGGTGGCTGCCGCCCATCTGCCGGCACTCCCCAGACATCCATGCTGGCGGCAGACATGGTCCCAATCAGGATCATGCCGGCCGCGCCCGACCAGTCCCACGCGCGCACGACGACGCCCTTCACGAACAGGGACTCGGCGCCGACACCGTCGGCGCCCTTGATGCTCAAGCAGGAGGTCCCGCCCCACTTGCAGTAGGCGATCCGGGCCCCGTCCGGCGACCAGATGGGACAGATCTCGTCGCCGGCGTCGAACGTGAGGCGTGAATTGGTGCCGCGAAGCAGGTCGCGCACCCAGATGTCGCGCGAGGGAGGCTGTCCGCTGAGGATGCACAGAGCCACCCGACGACCGTCGGGGGACAGGTCCAGGTTCTCGTAGTTCCCGACCGGAGCGGCCTCGGCCAGCTCGTGCCCGTCGCGCGCGACCCAGAGCAGCCGGGCCTGTGACTGGAGGACGTCCGGCCGGTAGGCCAGGACGCCGGCGCTCGAGACCGAGAAGTCCCCCGCGCCCTCGGTCACATTCCCGCCGATGGGCACGGGCTCCCCCGTGGTGCGGGCCGAGCGAGCATCGAATGGCTGGGCCATCAGCCTGTCGCCGTTCGTGTAGAGCAGCCAGCCGGGTGGTGCGTACTCTGCACGGCTCTGAGTGTGACCGACGGGTCGGCTCTCCTTCGAGCCCAGTGTGCCGATGCGGATCTCGTCGGCGGCGCCCGTCCTGCTCGCGACGAAGAGGAAGCGCCGGCCGTCGGGCAGGAAGAAGGGCCAGGAGTGCTGAACCTCCCCGCGCGCGTGATCGATGAACGTGATCGGCCGGGGCGTTCCCCCCAATGCCGGCACGCCCCGGATCGAGTCTCCCAGGCCGCCGTCGAAGAGGATCCAGCCGCTCCTCCCCCACGTGCCATCCGCGGCGCCGGGCACATCGCAGATGTCGATCGCCGGGCCGCCCGCCACGGGGATCTTGCGGAGCCTCCCCCCGGAGATGACCGCGAGGTACCTGCCGTCCGGGGACCAGAACGGGCGGACATAGTCCCCGGACATCGCCCGCAGCCCCTGGCCGGCCTCCAGTAGATGACCTTCGATCGCATTCAGGGACCGTACCCACAGTCTCGGGATGCCCGCTGAATCCCGCGCCAGGAAGGCCAGGGTGCGCCCATCCGGCGACACCCGGGGCCACCGCAGGTCCGTCGATCCCCTCGGGGGCGCTACCTCGAAGCGGACGACGCGCCGGGCCTCGATCAGGCGCGGCACGAGAGTCCCCACCCCCAGAGCGCCGATCGCAACGCCGACCAGCAGCCACCCCAGACTCCGGCCTCCATGCCGCGCCGCGAGCGGCACGGGCTCGCCCGCCGGCGACCCGGTCGCGGCGATCCACTGAAGCTCGTGCATCACGTCCAGCGCGCTCTGCCAGCGGTCGGCGGCGTGCTTCGCCATGCACCGCCGCACCACGTGCTCCAGCGCCGGAGGCGACAGCGGCTGCAGCTCCCGGATCGGCCGCGGCTCGTCCTTCATGATGGCCGAGATCAGCGACGCCTGGCTGGTTCCCTCGAACGCCCGCTTCCCCGTCGCCATCTCGTAGAGCACGCACCCCAGCGCCCAGAGGTCGGCGCGGGCATCGGCCTCGCAGCCCTCCAACTGCTCCGGCGCCATGTACTGGAACGTGCCGACGATCGTCCCTTCCGCCGTCAGCGGCCGACTCACCGTCGGCGACTCGGTCAACGTGCCGGGCGCCGCGGCTGCCAGGGCGGTGCGCGCGAGGCCGAAGTCCATGAGCTTCGCCCCACTCTTCGTCAGCATCACGTTCCCCGGCTTCAAGTCGCGGTGCACCACCCCCGCCCGGTGCGCCCGGTCCAGCGCGTCGGCGATCTGCGTGCCGAGCGCCAGCACCTCGGCCGCGGGCAGAGCACCCTTCTCCAGCCGGTGGGCCAGCGTCTCGCCTTCGAGCAGCTCCATCACCAGGTAGTCGGTGCCGTCCTGGTGGCCGACGTCGAAGAGCGTGCAGATGTGCGGGTGGTTCAACTGGGAGATCGTGCGGGCCTCGCGCTCGAAGCGGGCGCGGACCTCGGGGCTCGCCGCGAGGTGGGGAGGGAGCACCTTGATCGCCACGTCTCGGCCCAGCCGGCTGTCGTGGGCGCGATAGACCTCGCCCATGCCCCCCGCGCCGATGGGGGCGATGATCCGGTACGGACCGAACGACGAGCCTGCGGCAAGCATTGGCCCTCACCTGGTGGGGGCAAGTGGGCCAGAACCGAGGAAACGGTGAATGTCCAGACTACAGAAGACGGCGGCGCCGTCCAACGGAAAACGCGCCCGGCCCGCACGAGAGGGGCAGGGGTAGCCGGCACGGGCGCCGGGCGTCTGCCCGCGGCCCGGCCTTGGCTCTCACCGGGTTGGCGCCCCGCCCCCCGCGCCATCCGTCTCCCGAGACCGCGCGCTCGTCCGGTTGCTGCCGATGGACCCTCGTCGGCGCTGCGCCCGCGTGAGAAGGTCGCTCACTCATGCCTGCCGTTCACTCCTCCCCCTCTCGCCTCGCCGCGCCGCCCGGGCGCCGCGGCGGACGCGCCCGCCTCCTCTTGAGCGGCGTCTTCTGGATTCTCGTCACCGAGGCGATGTTCTCGATCATGCGCGTGGCCACGCGCTGGGGCGCCGCCGACCAGCTCTCCGGCTGGGAGGTGGGCGGCGTGCGCTTCCTGGGCGGGGCCCTCGTCGCCTACGGCCTGGGTCGCGCCCGTGGCGTGTCGCTGGTCGTCGGCGACCAGAAGAACGCCTGGCTGCGCTCCCTGTTCGGCACGGGCAACGCCTGCGCGGTCTTCTTCGCCCTGGGCTCGCAGCGCATCGCCGTGGGCGACGTGGCCACGCTCTCCGCCACCGCGCCGCTCTTCGTGGCGCTCCTTTCGGGCCCCATCCTGGGTGAGCGCGTCACCCTGCGCATCTTCGCCGGCGCCCTGCTCGGCTTCGTGGGGGTGGGCACGCTCGCGCAGCCCGCGCTCCACGTCTCGGGCGACCTCGCCCTCGCCCTCCTCCTCGGCGCGCTCTGCTACGGGCTCGCCATCCTGAGGCTGCGCCGCCTGGGCCCCAAGGAGTCGAGCGAGGCGATCGCCCTGCACATGTCGCTCGTGGCCGGCGTCACCATGCTGCTCCTCTCGCTGCCGCACTTCGTCGTGCCGGGCTCCCACACGCTCCTGCCGCTGCTCGTGAGCGCCACGGCGGGGGGCGTCGGCCAGATCGCGATGAGCCGCGCCTACGGGCTGGGGCGGGCGGCGCCCCTGAGCGCCGTCTCCTACGCCGGCGTCGTCATGACCTATGCGCTCGAAGCCGCGTCGTTCGGGCGCCTGCCGGGGCTGCATCAGTGCCTGGGCTCCCTGCTGGTCATCGCCGCCGGAGTCGTGGTCTCGGCGCGCAGCCGGGCTCCGGCGGAGGCGGACGTGCCGGTGAACGGGAGCGGCGCCCGCGAGGGGAGCGCGTAGGCGGTCGCTCTCTGCTACCCTGCCCACGATGATCCGCATCGTGCAGGCGACGAGCCCGATCGAGCTGCGGGACGTTCGCACCCTCTTCCTGGAATACGCCGCCTCGCTCGGCTTCGATCTGCGCTTCCAGGGCTTCGACCGCGAGGTGGCCACGTTGCCGGGCGAGTACGCCCCGCCGCGGGGCGTGCTCCTGCTCGCCACCGCGGCGGGCCAGGCCGCGGGCTGCGCGGCGCTGCGGCCGCTGGACGAGCTGGCGTGCGAGATGAAGCGGCTCTACGTGCGCCCGACCTGGCGCCGCCATGGCCTCGGCCGCCTGCTCTGCGAGAACCTGATCGCCGAGGCGCAGAACCGCGACTACGCGAGCATGAAGCTGGACACCGTGCCGCCGATGGTGGAGGCCATCGCCCTCTACCGCTCCCTCGGTTTCCGGGCGATCGAGCCGTACCGCTTCAATCCGATTCCCGGGGCATTGTTCATGGAGCTCACGCTGGAGTCGCGCGCCAGCGAGTAGCCGGCGCCGGCCGACTCGCGAGCGGGAGGTGACGCATGAGGATCCCGATCTACCAGGTGGACGCCTTCACGGGGGAGGTCTTCCGCGGCAACCCGGCCGCGGTCTGCCCGCTCGAGCGCTGGCTGGACGAGCCGCTCATGCAGTCCATCGCGGCGGAGAACAACCTGTCGGAGACCGCCTTCTTCGTCGCCCGAGGGCGCGACTTCGACATCCGCTGGTTCACCCCCGCCGCCGAGGTGGACCTCTGCGGGCACGCCACCCTCGCCTCGGCCTGGGTGGTGTTCAACTGGCTCGACGCGGGGCGCACGAGCGTCACCTTCCACTCGAAGAGCGGTCCGTTGGTGATCGAGCGGGCCGGCGAGCTGCTGGCCATGGAGTTCCCCTCCCGCCCGGCCGAGGAGTGCGCTCCGCCGGCGGGGCTCGGCGAGGCGCTGGGGGCGACGCCGCGCGCGACCCTGCAGTCGCGCGATCTGCTGGTGGTGCTGGGGAGCGAGGCGGAGGTGGGCGCGCTCACCCCCGACTTCGACCGGGTCAGGGCGCTGAGCGCCTTCGCCGTCTGCGTCACCGCGGCCGGGCGGGACTGCGACTTCGTCTCGCGCTTCTTCGCCCCGCGGCTCGGCATCCCCGAGGATCCGGTCACCGGCTCCGCCCACTGCACCCTGGTCCCCTACTGGTCGCGGCGGCTCGGCAAGAAGACGCTCCACGCCCGGCAGATCTCGGCCCGAGGGGGCGAGATCTTCTGCGAGGACCTGGGCGAGCGCGTGATCGTCGCGGGGCGCGCAGCGCCCTACCTCGAGGGCGCGATCGAAGTCCCGGCTTGAGCGGCCCGCCCGGGGAGGCCGTCGGCGTGGGGCCCGCCGAACCTCGCTCGGGGGGCGCACAGGACCGTTCCGGCATGGCGGGCTCAGCTTTGGCAGTGGCGGGCTCATCCATGGCCGGCTTCGTCCCGCCGCGTGGCTCGCGACGCGCGGGCCGACGGCGGCGCGGGCGGCCGGCGGCGCGAGGGAGCGCGGTCGCGATCGCGCCACCGGGCGACGCGCGCTCGTTTCGCACGGAACGGCGAGGCGCGTGGACCATCTGAGTAGCTGCCGCAGTTCTGCGCGCGGACGCGCTCCACTCCGTCGCGCCCCACGGTGAACCGGGCATCCCCCGCCGGCGTCAATCGAACGAGGGAGAAGACCGACATGAGAGGTCCACGACCGATCCTCGCGCTTGCGGGCATTGCCGCGTTCCTGATCCTGGGCCCCGCGTCGGGCGCCGACGCCGAGCCGGGGCACTGGAGCCAGCTCTCGCTGATGGGTGGCTTCCAGTTCCTGAACCGGAACGACACGGCGCTGCCGGGTAACTTCCTGAACCTGCCCGTGGCCGGGTCCGCGACCTACAGCTTGAGCCGGAACCTGGCGCTCGAGGGCGAGTTCTCCTGGTTGCTGCCGGTCCGGAAGTACACGAATCTCGGGGTCCTCGGCACGCAGTACGTGAGGACGCCCGATATCCTCTCCCTGCACGCCAGCCTGCTGCTCAGGTTCCCGGTCGGGCGCTCGCCCTGGACGCCCTATCTCGCCGGCGGCGCCGGAGCGATGAGCTTCCTCCCCCACAACGGCCCGCGCACCTACCCGCAGCAGCTCACGACCATGCCCGTCCCCTTCGCCGCCAACTTCGGCGTGGGCACGTTCTACCGCTGGCGGGAACACTGGTCGCTGCGCATGGAGTACAGGGAGATGGCCGCCTTCCCCAAGCGGACGATGGAAGGGCTCTCGAACGGGGAGAAGGCGAATCCGCTCTGGACGGAGCGGGCCATGCTCGGCTTCGCCTACGACCTCTGAGCGGACCCCAGCCCGAGAGGTAGCCGCCGCGAGGCTCCAGCCCGGGGCGCCGAGCGCCGGCGCTCGGCAGTCTCCTTATGTACCTCGGGGTCCAGGGGTTCGCACGCCGGATGGACCCCGCGGTTCACCCGGCTGGTTCGCTCCGCGAGCGGGCCGAATGGCCTGACGCGCTAACTCGCTGACTCTCGGGCCGCTCCCCCGGGCGCGCGCCGTGCGGCACGGCCCCTGCTCTCGATGTCCGAGCGAAGCGCACCGCCCCGAGCCGACCGGGTCCGGAGCGGGACGGAGGACGCGGGCTCCCCCGCGATTCGCCGAACCTCGAGAGGAGGACATCCATGAAGCGCCTCACGATCCTGATCCTGGCGACCGCTCTCGCGGTCTCTCTGGCCGGAGTGGCGTCGGCCGGCACGGCGACGCCGAACGTCAACCGGCGCATCGCGCGGCAGGAGGTCCGCATCCACCGCGGCGTGCGCAGCGGGCGGCTCACGCCGCGAGAGGCGCGGTCCCTGCAGCGCGGCGAGCGGCACATCCGTCGCATGGAGCTGCGCGCCAAGGCCAACGGCCGCGTGACGCCCCGCGAGCGGGCGCACCTGAATCGCGCTCTCGACCGGCAGAACGCGCGCATCTGGCGGCTCAAGCACAACCGCCGGGTGATCTGACGAAGGAATCCGCCGCGCTGGCCGGTGTCGTGGCCAGGGTGAGGGGTAGTGGCCGGCGCGGCTTTCGCCAGGACGACAGGTCCCGGCAATAGCCCCCGGCGGAGCGATCCGCCGGGGGCGCCCGCATCCCTGTATTGAGGCTCAGGTCAGGAGCCCGGCCGGCCGAAGAGATACGGGGGGGCCGCGTGATCTCCACGTGGAGCCGGCAGGTTCGCTGTGGCCGCCGCCGGCTCGCGGAGGTAGTTTCGCGCCATGGACCATTCGACGCCGTACCTCGTTCGCGCCCGTGCCTGGGGCGCAGCCGCCTTCTCTCTCCTGCTGCTCGTGTCGGCCACTCCCGCGCTCGCCCAGCCCGGCCAGGGCAATCCACACAATCCTCACGCCGGCGGGGGCACGCCGGCGCCGCGTGGCCAGGGCCGTCTCGTGCCCGTGCTCCCGAACGGGGTGCTGCGCGAGCCCAGCACCGACCGCGAGGAGCTGACCGACGATCCCTACGTCCTCGACGAGGGCGACTGGGACTGGGACCTCTCGCTGGTGGGCGGCTCGGCCGACCAGATCGAGGGCAATCTGCAGGCGCGATCGCTCGAGGTGATGCACGCGGAGATCCGCCGTGGGCTCGGGCATGGCCTCGAAGCGGACGTGCTCCTCGAGCCCTGGAACGTCGATCGCGTCGAGCAGGGCGTGGACGCCGTGCCCGTGGAGGAGCGGGGGTTCGGGCCCACGACTCTGCGCCTGCGCCAGCGACTCGCCGGGGCGGGGGAGGGGCACGCGGCCCTGACCGTGAGCGCGTGGGGGCGCCTCCCCGGCGCGCCCAACGGCCCGGGGTCGCGCGTGGCCGAGGCGGGAGCGGCCCTGCCCTGGGCCGTGCCTCTGGGCAAGCAGACCACGCTGGGCGGGACGTTCGAGGCCGACTGGGTCGCCAACGCGCTCGACAGCGGCCACCACGCGGATGGGGTGGCGTCCCTCGCTCTCACCCAGCAGATGGGCCCGCGCCTCTCGGGCTGGATCGAGGGGGGCAGCGTGTGGAGCCGCGAGGCCCACCGCCGCTGGCTCGCCGTCGTGGACGGCGGCTTCACCTGGGAGGTCGTGCCCCACTTCGGCGTGACCCTGGGGGTCTCCGGAGGCCAGGGTGGGGGAGTCACCGACGCCGGTCTCTTCGGCAGGATCAGTGTCCACTCCTGAGCCTCGCAGGCGCCGGCCTCCGGCCGCGCGCCGCGCACCCGTCTTCGTCGATCCCTCGGGCCGTCGCGGGCGCTGGGTGCAGCGCCTGACCGTCGGTCTGGGCGCCGTCCTCCTGGCGGTCGCCGCGCTCTTCGCCATCAGCCTCGTGAGCGTGCCCATCCTGCCGCCCGTGCGCGGCTTGAGCACCGCCGTGCGTCGGGCGGTGCGGCCCGCGCTGCCGCTGCTTCCGGTGCGCGCCAACGAGCGGCAGCGCTTCCTCGAGGCGAAGGCGCGTCGCCGCCTGCTGGCCGAGATCGCCAGCGAGAATCGCGCGCACCAGGCGCGGCTCCAGGCGGTCCGCGCCGGGTCGCAAGGCGGTGCGCCGGCCGAGGGGGGCGGCGAGGCCTCGCCGCCGATCCTCGGGGCCTTCTACGCGGTGTGGCAGGAGACCGGGGTCCATTCCCTGCGGGCCAACGCCGATCATCTGACCCACCTCTTCCCGGTCTGGCTCCGCCTCGGCCCCGAGGGCGACGACCTCGACACCCGTGACTGGGACCCGGGCCTCTCGCCGCACAACCTGGACGTGCTCCGCATCTGCCGCGATCACGGCATCGTCATCCACCCGGTGCTCGCCAACGCGCACGAGGGAGCCTTCGACTCCCTGCGCGCCCACCTCCTACTGGCCGATCCGGGGCGGCAGGAGCGTCTGGCGCGCTCCACCCGCGACTGGCTGGTGGCCCACGGCTTCCGCGGCTTGAACGTGGATCTCGAGAACCTGAGCGCGGCCGACGCGGCGCGCGTGCCCCTGTTCCTCGCGCGGCTCCGCCAGGCCTTCGCCCGCGACAGCCTGACGCTGTCCTTCGATCTCCCGGTCGAGGGCGACGTGCCGCCCGCCGCGGGGGTGGCCAAGTGGTGCGACTTCGTCGTGCTCATGGGCTACGACCAGCACGGCCGCAACGAGGACGCGGGGGCGCTGTGCGGGGCCCGTTGGTTCGCGGCCGCCCTGGACCGCACGCTGCGCGACGTCCCGGCCGCCAAGCTGGTGTGCGGCATCGGGGCCTATGGCTACGACTGGACCGACGGCAAGCCCCCCGGCGACGCGCTCACCTACCAGCAGGCCATCTCGGTGGCCGCCGACGAGCGGCCCGACGAGCGCCCCGAAGACGTGGTGGACTTCGACGCGAACGAGCTGAACGCCACCTACAACTACCGCGACGACGACGGCCGCGAGCACGAGGTGTGGATGCTGGACGCGGTCTCGGCGGCGAACCAGCGCACCCTGGCGCTGGCGCGCGGCGTGCGCGGCGAGGCCCTGTGGGTGCTGGGCAGCGAGGACCCGGACGTGTGGGGCTTCCTCGACCGCGCCCACCCCGACGCGGGGCCCGATTCGGCGCGGCTGGTGGCCACGCAGTTCCCCTTCGACGTGGACTTCTCGGGGGACGGCGAGCTGCTGGCGGTGGAGTCACAGCCGCAGAGCGGCAGCCGCAGCCTGGATCGTGACCCCGTGACCGGCCTCTTCACCGACGAGAGCTACCACCGCTACCCCTCGCCCTACATCCTCCGCCGCGAGGGCTTTCGCCCGCAGGAGATCGCTCTCACCTTCGACGACGGTCCCTCGTCGCCCTGGACGGGGGAGATCCTGGACGAGCTGGCCCGGCACGGCGTGCACGCCACCTTCTTCGTCATCGGCGAGAACGCCGAGAGGCACCCCGACCTCGTGCGGCGCATGTGGGCCGAAGGGCACGAGATCGGCAACCACACCTTCACCCACCCCAATCTGGCGGCGGTGGCCCCCGAGCGGCTGCGGCTCGAGCTGAACGCGACGCAGCGGGTGATCGAGGCCGAGCTGGGGCGCTCGACCGTCCTTTTCCGGGCGCCCTACAACGCCGACGCCGAGCCCACGAGCGCCGAGGAGGTCATCCCGGTGCTGGGCGCGGCCGCGCTCGGCTACGTCACGGTGGGCGAGTACCTGGACCCACAGGACTGGAACCTCTTCACCGTGGACTCGACCGGGCACTCGCGCCTGCGCACGGGCAACGACATCGCCCAGGCCGTGCTCGCCGAGATCCAGAACGGGCACGGCAACACGGTGCTGCTGCACGACGGCGGCGGCGACCGCTCCCGCACGGTGGAGGCGCTGCGGCTGCTGATCCCGGCGCTGGCCCGGCAGGGCTACCGCTTCGTGACCGTGTCGCAGCTCATCGGGCAGCCCCGCGAGCAGGTGATGCCGGCGCTCGCGGCGCGCGACCGGCGGCTGCACGGCGTGGACCTCGCCACCTTCGAGGTCGCCTTCGTCACCGAGACCTTCCTCTATTGGGCCTTCCTGACCGCGATCGGCCTGGGCGCCCTGCGCGTGGTGTGGGTCACCGTCCTGGCGCTGGTCGCCAGCGCGAGGCAGCGGCGGCCACCGGCGGGGCCGCGGCCCACGGTGAGCGTGCTGATCCCCGCCTTCAACGAGCAGGCGGTCATCACCCGCACGGTGCGGGCCGTGCTCGCGGGGCCCGAGCCCCCGCTGGAGGTGATCGTGGTGGACGACGGCTCCACCGACGGCACCGGCGACGAGGTGGCGCGCATCGCGGCCGAGGACGCGCGCGTGACGCTCGTGCGCCAGGCCAATGCGGGCAAGGCGGCGGCCCTCAACCGCGCCCTGGCGATCGCCGGCGGCGAGGTGCTGATCTGCCTCGACGCCGACACGGTCTTCACGCCCGAGACGATCCCCCGCCTGGTGCGGCACTTCGCCGACCCGCGCGTGGGCGCCGTGGCCGGGAACGTGCGGGTGGGCAACCGCGTCAACCTGTGGACGCTGTGGCAGTCGATCGAGTACGTGGTCAGCCAGAACCTGGATCGCCGGGCCTACGCGCTCCTGAACGCCGTCACCGTGGTGCCCGGCGCGGTCGGCGCCTGGCGCCGCGCGGCCGTGACGGGCGCCGGCGGGTTCGTCGCCGACACCCTGGCCGAGGACATGGACCTCACCTGGCGGCTCCGGCGCGCGGGCTGGCGCATCGTGAACGAGAGCGCCGCCATCGGCTACACGGAGGCGCCCGACTCGCTGCGGGCGCTCTTCAAGCAGCGCTTCCGCTGGACCCACGGCACGCTGCAGTGCCTGTGGAAGCACCGCGACGCGCTCGGGCGCTACGGCTGGTTCGGCCGCGTCGGCCTGCCCGGGCTGTGGCTCTTCCAGATCGGCTACCAGGTGCTCTCGCCCATCATCGACCTGCAGATCGTGTGGACGCTGTGGCGCGTGGGGCAGTCGTATCTCACGAGCGCGCTGCTCACCCGCGACTGGCAGCCCCTGCCCCAGGCGACGGAGGCGTTCATGGGCATCGCCACGCTCTTCGTCTTCTTCTTCCTGCTCGAGCTGGGGGGAGCCGCGGTCGCCTACCGCCTCGACCGGGCCCGCGCGCGCGACCTGTGGTGGCTGTTCTGGCAGCGCTTCGTCTACCGGCAGGTCATGTACGCGGTGGTGCTGAAGTCGATCCGGCAGGCGATTGTCGGGCGGCGCGCGGGCTGGGCGAAGCTCGAGCGCAAGGGCACGGCGCGGGCGGCGCACGCCTAGCCGCTGCTTCCTAGTCCTCCTCCCGCGGCTCGGGGCCCAGCAGGTCGAGCGCGCGCGAGATCCCCACGCTCCAGCGCGAGATGCGCGAGTCGGGCCCGAGCGGCCAGGCGTACGAGACGCGCAGGAACGAGCCCTCGCCGAAGAAGAGCGGGCTGGCGTAGAGCAGGGACACGCCCGCCTCGCTCGCCCAGGCGCGCCGCTCCGGCCAGTCCACGCCGGGCGTTCCGCCGCCGTACGGGTTGGGGCCCCACACCGCGCTCGTGGCGCCGAAGATCGCGCCCTGGAGCGGCAGCGCCGCCGAACGCGGCAGGTGCAGGGTCTCGAGGATGTCCCGGGCGCCGATCAGCTCGAGCTTGGCGATCGCGAACCCGGCGCCGCCGCGCTCGTCGCGGCGCAGGGTGCGCAGCGTGGCGTCGCCGCCCGTGTAGAAAGCCGCCTGAGGCACGGCCTCGCCCGTCAGGCGCCCGTAGGCGAGCTGCGGCACGAGCGAAGCCGCCCGGCCCAGCGACAGGTCGAGACCCGCGGCCGCGCGGTAGCGGCGATACTCGAAGTCGCTGCCCAGGCGACGGCTCGAGGTCTGGTAGCTCAGGTCCGTGCGCAGGGGCACGCCCGGCCAGCGCAGGCCTGCGAAGTAGCCCAGCTCGTGCGCGTGCCCGCGCGCGGCGGGAAGGTTCGCGATCGGCTCGAGGTCGCGGTGCGCGAGATCCCAGGTCGCGGTCGTGCCGAGTGGCGACTGCAGCTCGTCGACCCAGGCGACCCGTGCGCGCCAGGCGCGGCGCTCGTGCGCCAGCGCGGCGGTGAAGCCGTCGACGCGGTCGTACTGCGCCCAGTCGTTGCCGAAGCAGAGAGCGCGCAGCATGGGCAGGAAGCGCTCGCTCTCGTCGCGGTTCAGCGTCCCCGAGGCCCGCCCGGCCCAGAGCGTGAGGTCGAAGCGCTGGCGCGCGAGCCGGAGGCGGTTCTCGTAGCGGCCGCCGCCCAGCGTGGTGTGCGCTCCCACCGCCCGCGCGATCGTTCCCGTGAGCTTTCCCCAGCCCCAGCGCTCGGGCTCCGGCGGCCGCTCGCCCAGGGAGAGGGCGAGGCCCGGCGTGGAGCCGTCCACGCGGTTGAAGTCGAACGAGGGCGCCAGGCTCACCTGGCGCCGCCCGTTGCCGCCCGATTCGGCGAGCACGGTGTCGAGGCCCGCCGTGTCCGCGGGCGCCGCGGAGATCCCGAAGAAGCGGTCGGTGGAGTCGGAGAGGCTGTGCAGGAACCCGCCCAGCGAGGAGTCGGGCGTGGCCGTTCCCTGCGCGAGCGCCGGGCCCGCGCCGAGGGCCAGGACGACGGCGAGCGCGAGGGTCCGCGCCCTCACTGCGCCGCCTTCCGCGCCCGCCCGGAGAGGGCCGGCGTGGCGAAGAGGGAGTCGGAGAGGCCCGTGTTGATCGCGTACTGGTCGAAGCGCATGGTGAAGTCGAAGCTCCTTCCCAGCTTGGGTAGCGGAATCATGGCGTCGGCGCGCAGCAGCACCCGGCTCAGCACCCAGTAGCCGTCCACGTTCTGCCGCTCGATGACGATCCGGCTCACGTCCTTGAGGAACGGGGGCGCCGGCGAGCGGGCGAAGGCCAGCTCCTGGCGCAGGATGACGAACTCGTTCGTGTCGATCCAGACCACTCCGCTCGGCTCCGCGGGGTCGAGCAGCGAGCGGGGCTCGAAGGCGATGCGATAGACGAGGTGGCCGCCGATCAGGTCGCGCCCCAGGATGCGGTAGCGATACAGGCGTCGGGCCTCGGGCCGGAAGGCGAAGTTGACGATCTCCTCGTCCATGCCGGGGCGGAACTCGAAGTTGATCTTCACCCCCGCGTGCTTCTCCTCCCCGACCCGGTACTGGCGCAGCACCTGCGTGCGCACGCGGTCGGGTCTCTTCTTGAACACGCGCATCACCGTCTCGCTCAGGACCTGGGCGGGGCGGCGGGCGTCGGCGTTGCGCACGAGGCGCGCGGTCACCAGCGTGCTCTGGTCGGTCATCAGGGAGTCGCGGCGCCGCTCGCCGCGCGCCACCCGCGCCAGGATCTCGTCGAGGGTCACGCGAGGGGCCGAGACGAGCACCGGCGGCACCTGGGTGCGCATGGTGTCCTCGACCGCGAGTGTGGGCCCGGGTGCCCCGGCGGGGGCGGGCGGCCCGCCGCGTGTACGGATCGGGGCACCCGGCGGCGAGGCATTCAAGACGAGTGCCAGCAGGATGGCGAGGAGGACGGCCATGAGATCACCAAAGCTATACGCGGTGCGGCGGGGCCGCAACACCGCGCGACGGGCCCGCCACGCCGGCGCAAGCCGGGGCGCCGGGCGCGGCCGGAACGCGCTATTCTTCCGCCGCCAGTAGCAAGGTCGATTCCGGCACGGGCCGTGCGAGTGAAGAGGGCCGAGATTCGTTACCGGCCTGGGACTGATGTGCACGGAGGGTCAACGACATGCGTACTTCCTTCTGGGTGACGGCCGTCGCGGCTGTGCTGTTGCCTGCCGCCGCTGCGGCGAGTCCCGGCTCGACCGGGGGAATCGCGCAGGGTTCGCCGCTCGCCCTGCCGCTCGTGAGCCTGACCTCGACCGCGCCCGCGGCGACGTCTCTCGCGCCGGCCTCGGTGGAGCTGACGAACCCGTTCGTGGGCGCGATCCGCTACCGGCCGCGCGCGTATCGGGGCCGCGGCTACGTGGTGCCGACGACGACGCAGATCCACGCCGGCTTCTTCGATCCGACCCACAACTTCTCCACCGGCTTCGACGGCGGCTTCCGCATCGGCCCGCAGCTCGATCCGAACGTCCAGGTGGGCCTGGCGGTGGACTGGTGGCACAAGTCGCAGAGCGAGACGATGGATCTGGGGACGGTCGAGTTCCCGGGCGGCGGGAGCGCGGTCGAGCAGATCCAGCTCTCCCGCTCCTCCGCCGATCTGCTGCCGATCCTGGCCTTCGTGCAGGTGAGCGGCGACGAGAACCTGCCGGTCGTTCCCTACGTCGGCGTGGGCGCGGGGTACGAGTGGCTGTTCCTGAACGCCGACTTCCCGGACGGCTCGAGCTTCGACCAGACGTTCGGCGGCTTCGGCTGGCAGGTCTGGGGAGGCGCCGGCATTCCGCTGAACGGCCGGACGCGGGTGAACGGCGAGGTGTTCTACAACGGCTCGGACGTGGGCAGCGACGTGGACGTCTTCTTCCCGGGCATCGGGCCCGCGACGGTGCACGACGTGGTGAAGATGGACGGGGTCGGCATGCGCTTCGGGCTGAGCTGGGGGTTCTGAGGCCGGGAGCGCGAACCCTTCCGGCCGACACGGGGCGCCCGCGATCCCTCGCGGGCGCTTCGGCGTGAAGGGGCTGGCCGTGGCTCCGAGCGCCGCCTCGAGGCGGCGGCCGAAGAGCCGATCTCGACCTCGCCCGGCCGCGGGCGCGGGGCCCACCGCTCGTCGTGGGCCGACACGTCCTTCGCGGTTCGCCGCCCCTTGCCTGCGCCGCCGTCCCGCGGCTACCCTGGCGCCGCCATGCCGCGCAAGTCGCCGCGTTTCCGCCGCAGTCGCAGCTCGGAGCCGAGCCTGCCGGGGAAGGATCGGCCGCGCGCGGCGCCCGGGCACGGGCGGAAGAGCGCGCGCGTCGCCGCCTCCGCGCGGCGCGCCGTCACGGGCCAGCCGCACGCGCCCAAGGGGGCGCGCCCGGCCGCGAGGCCCGGGGCAGGGCGGAGAGCGCCGGCGCGGAGGGTCTCGGCCACGAAGCCGGCGGCGGCGGGGAAGGGCCCGCGCTCGCCCGCCGCGAAGGCGCCGCGCTTCGCGCGGCCGGATCCGGCCCGGGTCGCGGCGCTGTGCCGCATCCTCGAGCGACTCTACCCCGAGGCCAGGACTCCGCTCCGCCACGAGAACGCGCTCCAGCTCCTCGTGGCCACGATCCTCTCCGCGCAGTGCACGGACGAGCGGGTGAACCAGGTGACGCCCGCTTTGTTCGCGCGCTTTCCCGATGCGCGCGCGCTGGCGGCGGCGGATCGCGCCGAGCTGGAGACCCTCATCCACGCGACGGGCTTCTACCGCAACAAGGCGAAGGCGATCCAGGCCATGAGCGCGCTCATCGTCGAGCGACACGGCGGCGAGGTGCCGCGCACTCTCGAGGAGCTGACCGGCCTCCCCGGCGTGGGCCGCAAGACCGCGAACGTCGTGCTGGGGAGCGTCTTCGGCATCCCGGGCATCGTGGTGGACACGCACGTCCAGCGCCTGGCGTTCCGCCTCGGCCTCACCAAGGAGCGCGACCCGGTGAAGATCGAGTTCGCCCTCCAGCCCCTGGTTCCCCGCGAGAAGTGGTCCGAGTTCTCGCTCTGGCTCATCTTCCACGGGCGGCGGATCTGCGTGGCGCGCAAGCCGCGCTGCTCGGTCTGCCCCCTGCTCCCGCACTGCCCGCGGCTCGGCGTCACGTCCTCGCAGTGACGCCGCCGCGCGGCCCGGAGGTCCCGACCATGTCTCCACGTCTCCTCGCGGCGCTGGCGCTGGCCGCCTGCGCCTCGGTGCCCGCCGCCCAGGCGACCCCCACCCCCGAGCAACCGCTGCAGGTCTGGGGCAACGAGAGCGCCGCCTACGCCGAAGGGGCGCGCAGTGTCTTCTACAACCCCGCCTGCCTGGGCCTGCGCTACCCGGCGGACGCCTTCTTCGCCTGGGCGAAGGCGGAGGACGGCGGCGTGGACGACCGCTGGGCGCTGAGCGCGGGCGGCTTCGGGGTCTATGGGGAGCGCATGGCGGACCGGCTCCAGCGCTACGGCTTCAGCCTGGCCTCCGGCGACGAGGGCCTGCGCTGGGCGGCGGCCAACGACTGGCTCGTGGACCCGGCCACGCACGAGACGCGCTCGGATCAGCGCGTCGGCGTGCTGTCGCGCTCGACGCCCTGGCTCTCGCTGGCGGGGGTGGTCGAGCACGTGTTCCGGCCCGTGTTCCAGGGGGCGGCGTTGCCGCGCCAGTACACGCTCGCCGCCGGGGTGCGGCCCCTCGCCCTCGACCCGGCGCGGGCGAGCGGCTGGGGCACGCGCCTCACGCTCACCGCGGACCTCATCCTGGCCGAGCGGGCCCGCCCGCAGCAGGCCCGCCTGCGCGTGGGCGGCGAGTTCGAGGCGCTGCCGGGGCTGCTGCTGCGCGGCTCGCTCGAGGATCGCGGCGGGGTCCACCTCGGCATCACGGTGCACGGCGTGAACAGCTCGCTGGGCATGCAGAACGCCACCACGCGGGGCCATCTCCGCTACAACAGCTACGCCCTGGCCGCCCACGCCGGCGAGGAGCGCACGCTGCTGGCCAGCCGGCCCGAGCAGCGCGTGGCCGAGATCGACGTGAGCGGCGACCTGGGCGACGACGCCCTGGCGGGCTTCTCGCTCCTCGGCGGCGAGAGCGTCACCCCCGTGCGGCCGATCCACGCGCAGCTCGAGCGCGCCCTCGAGGACCCGCTGACCCGCGGCGTGTTCCTCGATCTGCGCGGCGTCGAGAACATGGCGCAGATCGAGGAGCTGCGCCCGCGCATCGCCCTGCTGCGCAAGGCGGGAAAGCCGGTGGTCGCCTACCTGGAGTACGGCGGCGGCCGCCCGGATCTCTACCTGGCCGCGGCCTGCGACCGGGTCGTGATGGCGCCCGAGTCCGAGCCGAGCCCGCTCGGCCTGCGCGTCGAGCGCCGCTACTACCGCAAGCTCCTCGAGAGCTGGGGCGTGCGGATCGACCGCACCTCGTGGGGCAGGTACAAGTCGGCCTTCCGCAACTTCAGCGTGGACTCCACCTCCGGTCCCGACCGCGAGGCGATCGAGCGCGTCCTGGACGTGAGCCAGGAGCTGTTCGTGTCGGCGGTCAGCGCGGACCGCCACGTCGCTCGCGAGCGCGTCGCCGGCCTGCTCGACGGCCGCCCCTGGCGCGCGGTGGACCTCCAGACCGCGGGCCTCATCGACTCGGTGGGCTATCGCGAGTACGCGCGCCGCATCCTGGGCCAGCTGTGCGGCCTCGGCGAGGAGCCTCCCCTCGTGTCCCTGCGCCGCCACCCGGCCGCGCGGCGGGAGTGGACCGTGCCGACCCCCATCGCCGTGATCTACGCCAGCGGCGGCATCGAGACGGGCCGGAGCGGGAACGATCTGCTGATGGGCCCCTCGATGGGCTCCGAGACCGTGGTGGCGCAGATCGAGCAGGCGTTCGGCCGCCACGAGGTGAAGGCGGTCGTGCTGCGGGTCGAGAGTCCGGGCGGCTCGGCTCTGGCCTCGGATCTCATCCTGCACGCGGCGCTGCGCCAGAAGCGCGAGACGAAGAAGCCGCTGGTCGTCTCGATGGGCGACGTGGCCGCGAGCGGCGGCTACTACATCTCGTGCGGCGCCGACCGCATCTACGCCGACCACTTCACGCGCACGGGCTCGATCGGCGTCGTCACGGTCAAGCCCTCGCTCGAGCAGTGGTACGCCAAGCACGACGTGCGGCAGGAGGCATTCGACCGGGGCGCGTGGATGCGGGGCTGGTCCACGAACCGCGACTGGACGCCGGCCGACCAGGCGATCGCCGATTCGGCCACGCTGCGCTTCTACCACCGCTTCGTCGAGCTGGTGGCGCAGGGCCGCGGCCTCACCTGGGACAAGGTGGACGAGGTCGCGCAGGGCCGGGTGTGGATGGGGGACGACGCGAACGTGCGCGGGCTCGTGGACGAGATCGGCGGGCTCCAGGACGCCGTGGCCGAGGCCCGGCGGCGCGCGCGCGTCCCCGCGGGCGCGAAGGTCGAGCTGCTCGAGTACCGGCGGCCGAGCCCCGGGATCGTCCAGCAGGTCCTCAGCCGGACGATGGGCCAGGCCTGGCGCGACGCCACGCGCATGCCGGCGCCCGGATCGATGCTCTTCTGGGCGGGCGAGGATGAAGCGCCCTAGGCTCCGTTTGCAGACCTCTCGCGGGGCGCGCCGCAGCCGGGAGCCCCGCCGCGGGGCGGCTTTGGGGCGAGGGCTCGAGCGGATGGAGCGGGCGGAGGTGGTCCGTCTCGAGGCGGGCGGCGACGGCTCGGCCGCGCGCGGGCGACGGCCGTGAAGCGGCCGCCCCGCGCCGTCCGGGCCTC
>JAWOLC010000179.1:0-3103 GCA_033853925.1 Candidatus Eiseniibacteriota bacterium | reverse complement strand
CGAGGCGGGCTACCCGACGGACCGCGAGCGCGACGGGCTGTACCCGTTCACGATCTCGGGACTGCCCATCAAGGCGCTCTACGGCCCCGAGGACGTCGCCGCGATGGACCTCGCACGCGACCTGTCGGTGCCCGGCGAGTACCCGTACACGCGTGGCGTGCACCCGACCATGTACCGCGGCCGCATGTTCACCATGCGGCAGTTCGCGGGCTTCGGCACCGCGCGCGAGACCAACCAGCGCTTCCACTACCTGCTCGAGCACGGGCAGACCGGGCTGTCGATCGCGTTCGACAACCCCACCATCATGGGCTACGACAGCGACCACCCGAAGTCGCACGGCGAGGTGGGCAAGTGCGGCGTGGCGGTGGACTCGCTGCGCGACATGGAGATCCTGCTCGACGGCATCGACCCGGGGGCGATCTCGACGTCGATGACCATCAACGGGCCGGCGTCGATCCTGTTCGCGTTCCACCTCGCCAACGCCGAGAAGCGCGGCGTGCCCTTCTCCCAGCTGCGCGGGACGATCCAGAACGACATCCTCAAGGAGTACATCGCGCAGAAGTGCTGGTGCTTCCCGCCCGAGCCGTCCCTGCGCATCATCGTGGACCTGATCGAGTTCGCCACGAAGCGCGTGCCGCAGTGGAACACCATCTCGATCTCGGGCTACCACATCCGCGAGGCGGGCTCGACCGCCGCGCAGGAGCTGGCCTTCACCCTGGCCGACGGCTTCACCTACGTGGAGCGCTGCCTCGAGCGCGGGCTCGACATCGACGCCTTCGCTCCCCGGCTCTCCTTCTTCTGGAACAGCCACCTGGACTTCTTCGAGGAGATCGCCAAGCTGCGGGCGGCGCGCCGCATCTGGGCGCGGCGGATGCGCGAGCGCTACCGGGCGAAGCGTCCCGAGTCGTGGCTCATGCGCTTCCACACCCAGACGGCGGGCTGCTCCCTCTGGGACAAGCAGCCCGAGAACAACGTCATGCGCACGGCCTTCGAGGCGCTGGCGGCGGTGCTGGGCGGCACCCAGTCCCTGCACACCAACTCGATGGACGAGACCATCGCCCTGCCCAGCGACAAGGCCGTGAAGATCGCCCTGCGCACCCAGCAGATCATCGCCCACGAGATCGGGGTCACGGAGACCATCGATCCGCTGGCGGGCTCCTACTACGTCGAGAGCCTGACGAACCGGCTCGAGGAGGAGGCGGAGAGCACCTTCCGCCGCATCGAGGCGCTGGGTGGCGTCGTGGCCGGCATCGAGCAGGGCTTCTTCCAGCGCGAGATCAACCGCGCGGCCTACCAGTACCAGCGGGAGATCGAGAAGCGGCAGCGGATCCTGGTGGGGGTGAACGAGTACGTGGAGCCGGACGAGAAGCTCGACATCCCCATTCTCACGATCCCGGAGGAGGTCGAGGAGGAGCAGAAGCGCGCCCTGGCCGAGCTGAGGCGCTCGCGCGACGGCCGGGCGACGGCCGCGGCCCTGCGCGCCCTCACGGCCGCCGCGCGCACCCGGCCGGGCGAGGCGAACCTGATGGAGCGGATCCTGGAGGCGGCCCGCGCGTACGCCACCGAGGGCGAGATCCGCGGGGCCCTGCGCGAGGTGTTCGGCGACTACGTGGAGAGCCCGGAGTTCTGACCGGGCGCGACGATAGGAGAGACCGCTCATGAATCCGCTCTGGACCGCGGGGCTGGTCGTGCTGGGGGTGGCGCTGGCGGCCTGGCTGCTGCGCCGCTCGTCCGGGACCGAGGGCATCGACCGCAGCGTCCTCTCCGGCGCCGCCCCGGAGGAGACGCCCGCGGGGGACGAGCCCGAGGCGACGGACGAAGGCGCCGAGGACGCCGAGGACGGGGCACGGCAGATGGCGGCCATCACCTCGGACGGGGTGATGTTCATGCCGGTCGCCGAGGGCGTGGAGCTGCTGCTCATGGGCTCGCCCGGAGAGGTCGAGGCGCACCTCGCGCGGCGCGCCGGCGGCGGGGCGGTGGCCGGCCTGCTCGCCCCCGGCGATCTGCTGGGGGCGCGCGTCGTGCGCGGCGCCGCGGGCGTGGACCCCTGGCGCCTCGAGGCGCTCGGACGCGAGCGCGAGTACCTGTCGTGGAGCTTCGAGACCGAGGAGGCCGCCCGCGTCGCCCTCGACATGCTGGATCGCGCCGTGGTGAAGGCGCCGCCGAACGCCGAGGGAGATCCGGCCCCGCCCACTTCGGCGGACTTCGACCAGGCGCTCCAGGTGAAGGAGCAGACGGCCCGGGAGCTGGCGATGATGCCCGAGACGGAGGAGCCCGAGGAGCCGCGCTGACCTCCAGGGTCGGCGGCGGCTCCAGGCGCGGCCCGGCGCGACGCCGGGTGGGGAGAGGCGATGCAACGCAAGATCCGTGTGCTGGTGGGAAAGCCGGGGCTGGACGGGCACGACCGCGGCGCCAAGGTGGTCGCGGCGGCGCTGCGCGATGCCGGCATGGAGGTCGTCTACACCGGCCTGCATCAGACGCCCGAGCAGATCGTCGAGGCCGCGGTCCAGGAGGACGTGGACGTGGTGGCCCTCTCGATCCTCTCGGGCGCGCACATGACGCTGTTCCCCGAGGTGCTCGAGCGCCTGCGGAAGCAGGGCCTGGAGGACCGCCTGCTCACCGGGGGCGGCATCATCCCGCCCGAGGACGTCGAGGCGCTGACGAAGCTGGGAGTCGGCCGGCTCTTCGGCCCCGGCTCCTCGACCCAGGACATCGCCGCCTACATCCGCGACTGGTTCGCGCGGCAGCACGGCGAGGCGGCGCGGGAGCCCTCTCGGGCGGCGGCGTCCTCGGCGGCGGCCGGCGGCGAAGCTCCCGAGGCGGGGACGGTGGTCGCGCCCGAGCCGCTCAAGACCACGGGCCGGCTGGCGGCGCGGCGCGCGGCCGATCGCGCCGAGCGTCTCGCCCGCCTGAAGGCGGATGCGGCGCACCACCTGCCCGCGGCCCGGGCGGGCAAGGGCGGCTCCGCCGGCGGGCCGCGGGCGGCCCGGCCGGCGAGGCAGGGCGCGGGGGCGAAGCCCGCGGGGCCGGCGCCGCGAGCGGCGGACAAGCAGGCGGCGAAGGCGAAGACCAAGCGCGTGGCGGGCCGGGCGCCGGCGCCCCG
>JAWOLC010000178.1:0-13213 GCA_033853925.1 Candidatus Eiseniibacteriota bacterium | reverse complement strand
CGGCGCCCGCCCGCAGGCCGCGCTGGTGCTCGGCGACCACGAAGAAGGCGTTCTCGCCCACGATGCCCACCACCATGATGGCGCCGACGAAGCTGGCCACGTTGAAGGTGGCGCCCGTGAGGCGCAGGGCGAGGAAGGCGCCGGCGAGCGAGGCGGCCGCGACCAGGATCACCATCAGCGAGTGCCGCCAGGAGCGGAAGGCCAGGAGCAGCACGAGCAGCACGGCGGCCGTGGCGGCGAGGAGGACGCCCCCCAGCCCCTTGAACGAGGACTGCTGCTCCGCCCACTGCCCCGCGTAGCGCAGGCTCATGCCGGAGCCCAGCGGCAGGTCGCGGGCGAGCGTGCGCTGGATCTCGGCCATGGCCGAGCCCAGGTCGCGCCCGGAGAGCCGGGCGGTGACGTCCACCATCGTGCGCTGGTCGTCGCGGACGATCTCGGTCTCTCCCGGCTCGACCCGCAGGGCCCCCGCGTCGCCGAGCCGCACCCAGCGGCCGCGCCCCACGGGCACGCCGGCCTCCCGCAGGGCGCCGGGTCCGGTGACCGAGGTGTCCCGCGGCAGCACGACGCGCACCGGCCAGGAGCGCAGCCCGCGCTGGATCTGCCCCGCCTCGATCCCCTGGAGATAGGGCTCGGTGGCCCGGGCCAGCGCCTCGGCGTCGAGGCCCGCCCTCTGGGCCAGGGGCCCCGGGACCAGGATGACGCTGGGCCCGCTCACCACGACTCCGCTCTTCACGTCCACCACGCCCCGCACGCGCCCGAGGAGGCCGGCCGCCTGGCGCGCCCTCGCCTCCAGCAGCCGGCGGTCCTCGCCGAAGAGGCGCACCTCGATGGGCTGCGGGCTCGTCGTGAGGTCGCCGATCACGTCCTCGATGAGCTGCCCGAACTCGGCCTCCATGGCCGGCTGGGTGCTCTCGATGTGCTCGCGCAGCTCGTCGGTGACCGCCTCGGAGGAGCGGCGCCGCCCGGCCCGCAGGCGCAGCACGTAGTCGCCGGTGTTGGGCTCGGTGATGAAGAACCCGAGCTGGTTGCCGGTGCGTCGCGACCACGCAGCGATCTCGGGGACCGAGGGGAAGAAGGCCTCGAGCTGCCGGAGCATGCGGTCCGTCTCGGCCACCGAGGTGCCCGGCGGCGTGACGTAGTCCAGGATGATCGCGCCCTCGTCCATCTCGGGGAGGAACCCGCTGCCGACGCCGGCCTGGAGCAGCGGGATCGCGGCGAGGAGCGCGAGCGGCGGCACGATCGCCACCCAGGCGTGCCGGGTCACGTAGGTGAAGAGGCGCCCGGGCGGGCGGGCGTCGGCCCGTGGCTGCGCCGCCGCGTCGGGGCGGCGGCGCTCGCCGAAGAGCGGGAGCAGGACCACGCACACCAGGAGGGAGCTGGTGAGCATCAGGGCCATGGCCAGGGCGAGCACGCGGAAGAACGCGCCCGCGAGGCCGCCCAGGAACATGAGCGGGACGAAGATGGCGATCGTGCACACGCTCGATCCGACCAGGTCGGGGAAGATGCGCGCCATCGCCCCGGCGACGGCGGCGGGGCTCCCGCCCCGATGCAGCTCGTGCTCGAGGTGCTCGACCACGACGATGCCGTCGTCCAGCACCAGCCCGACGGCCGCGGCGATGCCGCCCAGGGTCATGAGGTTCAGCGACTGGTGGGCGAGCGAGAGCCCGAGCAAGGTGAGGCCGATGCTGCCCGGCAGCACGAGCGCGCCGGCGAGGCCCAGTCGCAGGCTGCCGAGGAAGAGCACGACGATGACGATCGCCATGAGCGCCCCGACGAGCAGGCTGTCCCGCACGCTCCCCACGGAGGCGCCCACCAGGTCGGCCTGGTCGTAGAACGTCTCCACTCGGACGTCGGCGGGCAGCTCGCCGGCGTGCTCGCGGAACCAGCGGTGCGCCGCGCGCGAGAGGTCCACGGTGCTCGCCGAAGGCTGGCGCAGCAGGTTGACCAGCACGGCGTCGCGCCCGCGGGCCACGTAGCGGGTGAATTGCGGCGCCGGGACGAGGGCGATCGCGCCGAGCCGGCCCAGCGGCACCGGCGGCCCGCCCTCGACGGGAATGGGCACGCGGGCCAGGGAGTCCAGGTCGGGCGGGCGCGCGTCCACGGTCCCGAGGTACAGCTCCCGGTTGGCGTCGAGCAGGCCCACGGTCTCCAGCGTGGTCGCCCGGCTGACGGCCTCGGCCACCGCGGCGGCGTCGAGCCCGCGCCCCTCCAGCTCGGCCGGATCGAGCGTGACCCGCGCCTCGAGCACGTCGCCGCCCTGCACGATCACCTGCGCGACGCCCGGCAGGCGGGACAGCTCGGGCTGCAGCCGCATCACCGCGAGATCGCGCAGCTCGGCGAGGCTGCGCGTGGGCGAGGTGAGGGAGAAGCCGAGCACGGGGAAGAGGACGGGGCTCATCAGCTCCGCCTCCACCTCCGTTCCCTGCGGCAACCGCGCGCGCACCGCGTCCACCTGGCCCTGCACGCGCTGGAGGGCCCGGTCCATGTCCACGCCCCAGGCGAAGTCGAGGTTGATCTCGGCCGAGCCGCGGCTCGTGGTCGAGCGCATCTCCTGGAGGTCGGGCACGCGCCGCAGGGACTCCTCCAGCACGCGGGTGACCGAGCGCAGCATCTCCTCGCCGGGGCGCTCGCCGCTGTCGGCGATCACCTTCACCCGCGGGAAGCGCACCTCGGGCAGGATGGCGGCCGGCAGGCGGAAGGTCAGCCAGGCGCCCAGGGCGACCGCCACGGCCAGCGCCGCCAGCAGCGCGCGCCGCTGCTGGCGCAGGCGGGTGAAGAAGCCGCTCATGGCAGCGGCTTCACGCGCGTGCCGTCCGGCAGTCCGTGCTGGCCCTCGATCACCACCCGGGCGCCCGGGGCGAGCGCCGGCTGGAGCAGCTCGCGCCAGCCTCCCTCGGCCAGGCCCAGGGTGACCCGGGTCCAGGCCACGCGGCTCGCGCGGTCCACCAGCGCCACGCGCCGCTCGCCCGTCAGATCGTCCTCGACCACGGCCGAATCGGGCACGGCGAGCGCCCGCCGCGCCGCACCCACGGTGATCGAGGCGGTGCCGAAGCGGTCCAGCTCGGGCGGGGCCTCGGCGCCGCGCGGGGCGAGCCACACGAGCACCGCCTGATCCGCTCCGCTCGCGACGGGCAGCACGCGCTGCACCACGGCCGAGCGCGGTGCCGCACCGGCCTCGCGCACGGCCGCCGTCTGGCCGGGGCGCACGCGGGTCGCCAGCGCGGCGGGCACGTGGGCCTCGAAGACCATCGTCTTCCACGGGGCGATCGCCACGATCTCGCCCGCCTCGCTCACCTGGGCGCCGGGCTCCACCGAGCGGCGCAGGACCATGCCCGCCGCGTGCGCCCTGAGCGGCACGCGCACCATGTCGCGGCGGGCCAGCCGCACCGCCCGCTCCGCCTCCTGGCGAGCCGCCGCGTCGCCCGCTTCGCGGCCGAGCAGCTCGGCCCCCTCGAGCGCGGCCCACGAGTCGCGGGTCACGAGCCGCCCGAGGAGCTGGCCCGCGACCACGCGGTCGCCGACCCGCACGTCCAGGCTCTCGACCACCCCGGCGAACGGCGCGGAGACCACCAGCTCGCCCCCCGAGCGCCACTGCCCGGGCGCCTCGACCACGTCGTCGAAGCGCCGCGTCTCGAGCGCGCCCATCCGCACGCTGACCACGGCCTCGCCCGCGCGCTCCTCGCCGGCCGCCTCGTCGCCGCGCCGCGCGCAGCCCGCGCTCAGGGCGAGGAGCAGCAGCGCCGCCACCGGCAGGGCCCTCGGTCTCGTCCTCATCTCTGCAAGGCTCCTTCCCAGTGGGCGGCCCGCACCTCCAGGCGCGCGTCCGCCAGTCGGGCCCGGGCGTCGTCCACCTGCCGGCGCGCGTCCAGCAGCTCGAGCAGGCTGGAAGCCCCGCCCGCGTAAAGGCTGCGCAGGCGCAGCAGGTGGTCCTCGGCGCGGGCGAGCGAAGCCTGCGCCAGCTCGAGCCGTCCCGCGGCCGCGCGCCAGCGGCCGAGCAGGTCCGCGATCGCCCGCTGGCGCTGGACCGTGACGGCGGTCGTGCGGCTCGCGGCCGCCTCGACCGCCGCCTGGCGCGCGCCGATCGTCGGCTTCGCCGCCGCGTCCAGCACGGGCCGGCGGAACTCCAGGGTGAGCGAGGCGCCGAGGTCGCGGCGCAGGCGGTCGGCGAAGGTCGCGCCCGGATGCGTGAGCGCGAACTCCTCGGGCACGGCGCGCGTGAGATCCGCGCCGTTCAGGCCCGCGTCCAGGGCGAGGCCGACGCGCAGGCCGTTCCACCGCCGCGCCTCGTCGAGGGCCAGCCGCTCGCCCGCCTCCGCGAAGCGGGCCGCGCGCACCTCGGGAGAGCGGGCGACCGCCGCCACCAGCGCGAGCGAGTCCGCCTCCTCGGGTGGCGCGTCCGCGCCCGAGTCGGTCCCCGGCACGACCACCGCGTCGCGTGTCGCGCCCCCGGTCAGCTCGGCCAGCTCGCGGGCCAGCGCCTCGCGTACCGCGTCCACCGTGAGCAGGTCCGCGCCCACGGCGTCGCGCTCGAGCTGCACGCGCGTGGCGTCCGCGCGATCCCGCGTCCCCGAGCGCACGGCCGCGTCCACGAGGACGCCGAGCCGCTCCAGCCAGGCCAGAGTCTGGCGGTCGGCGTCCTCCAGCTCACGCTGCCGCAGGAGGCCGAGGGCCACGGCTGCCGCGCGCACGCCCGCGTCCCGGCCGGCGCCCTCCAGCTCGGCCAGGGCCACGGCCGCGGCGAGGGACGCCTGCTCCCGCCCGCGCCGGCGCGCGCCGGCGTCCAGGAGTGGCGTCTCCATTCCCAGCTTGAGCGCGTAGCTGCCCAGGTCGGTGACCACGGGATCGTAGAAGCCCGAGGGCGCGACGAACACGTCGCCGAGGACTGCGAAGCCGGGGCGCCGGTTGCGCTGCGCGGCCAGCGAGTCGAGGCGGGCCGCCTGCCGGTCCGCCCGGCGGGCCCGTACTTCGGGCGCGGCGGACCGCGCGAGGGCGACACAGCGGGCGACGGTGAGGGTGTCGGGCGCCCGCTCCGCCGCGGCGGGCGTGCCCCCCGCGAGCGCGACGAGGAGCACGCCTGCCAGGCTCCCCGCGGGCAGGCGGCCTCGGCGGCCGGCTGCTGGGCTTCCATCCACGGTCACGGGCATGACGGGGGCTTCCTTCTCGCTTTCGCGAAGCGGGGGCCGCCATCATACTGCAACCCGCGTGGCCGCACGGACGGACCAACGAGGCGAGGAGGAGACCGGATGAAGCTCTTCTCATGGGCGTGCGCCGCGGTGCTGCTCGCTCCGGCCGCGGGCCGGGCCGCCGAGCCCGCCGGCGGCGAGTACAAGGTCGCGAGCGAGGTCAAGGTGGGTGGGGAGGGCGGCTGGGACTACCTGACCGTGGACGGCGAAGGGCGGCGTCTCTACTTCGGCCGCAGCACGCGCGTGCAGGTGCTCGATCTGGAGAGCGGGAAGATCGTCGGCGAGATTCCGGGCACGCCCGGGATCCACGGCGTGGCGCTCGCCTCCGACCTCGGCAAGGGCTTCACGAGCAACGGCCGGGACTCGTCGGTCAGCGTCTTCGACCTGAAGTCCCTCGGCGCGACGGGGAAGATCCACATCGACGGGCGGAACCCCGACGCCATCCTCTACGAGCCGGTCACCCACCGCGTGTTCACCATGAACGCGGGGAGCGGCACCGCGACGGCGATCGACGCGGCGTCGGACCGGGTCGTGGGCACCTTCGCCCTCGGCGGCCGGCCCGAGTTCGCGGTGGCGGACGGCCAGGGCAGGGTATTCGTGAATCTGGAGGACTCGAGCGCCGTGGTCTCGTTCGACGCGAAGACGCTCGCGCTCGGCCCGCGCTGGTCGCTGGCTCCGGGCGAGGGCCCGAGCGGGCTCGCCATCGACCGCGATAACCACCGGCTCTTCTCCGTCTGCGGCAACGAGAAGATGATCGTCATGGACGCCGAGACGGGAAAGGTCCTCGTCGCGCTCCCCATCGGCAAGCGCACGGACGGAGCGGCGTTCGACCCCGGCACGAAGCTGGCGTTCAGCGCCAACGGCGAGGGCACGCTGACCGTGGTGCGCGAGGACTCGCCGAGCCGGTTCAGCGTGGCGGGCACGGTGACCACCCGGGTCGGCGCCCGGACGCTGACCCTCGATCCCCGGACGCATCGCATCTACACGGCGACGGCGAGCTTCGGCGAGGCGCCGGCCCCCACAGCCGAGCGCCCGCATCCGCGCCCGCCCATGTTGCCCGACAGCTTCGTGATCCTGGTGCTGGAGCGCTGAGCGGCGAGTCGCCAGGCGATCGCGGGGTTGGCGGGCGAGCGGGTCCGGCACTGCCCCGGCTGCCGACGGGGAGGCTTGCCTTCTCAGAGCGTCCGGGTCTGCCTGGGCCAGATCCCCCACGGCCACTGAAGTCCGACCCGCCCATCCCCCCACGACCCTGACGCCGACCCGGCCGGACTGCTCGAGCGGTCGCGGCCGTGATGGGGCGTCTCCGTGGCGGAGGCGGAGTTAGATAGGGGCTGTCCAGGGCAAGACAACCTTGAGGGGGGCTGGCGCACGTGGCCTGTCCATTGCGATACTCTTACCCCTGGCTGCACCACCCCGCATGGGTAGGCCATGCGGGTGCGCAGGAGACCGGCACACCTCGCACGACAGGAGTCCTTGATGGCCGGCCGCTTCACTCGCATCGAACTCCCCCTCCTCGTTCTCCTCGCTCTCGCCTTGCTGGGCGCGGGATTCGCCGCCACGGCTGAGGCCGACTCCATCGTGGCCGCACCGGTATCCCTGTCGACAAGGCCGTCGCAGCCTTCGGGAGATCCGAACTGCACCGTGACCCTCGGCTTCTGGAAGAACCATCCGGAGAGCTGGACGCGCGTGACCTCGATGTCGCTCGGCACGGTCACCTACAGCCAGAGCCAGCTTCTCGCCATTCTTCGCCAGTCGCCGTCGGGCAACGGCTTGGTCACGCTCGCTCATCAGCTCATCACGGCGAAGCTCAACCTGCTGCTCGGAGCCGTGCCGCCCGCCGAAGTGTCGGAGGCGATCGCCGAGGCGGATGCGCTCATCGGCTCCCTGGTCGTGCCGCCGGTCGGCACGGGTCGTCTCAGCACGTTGCAGATCTCGGCTCTCGAGAACGTTCTCGCCTCCTTCAACGTCGGGCAGATCGGACCCGGGCACTGCCCCGACTCGCTCGAGATCGTGCCCACGCAGCGGTCCACCTGGGGGCAGCTCAAGCTCATCTATCGGTAGCCGAGCCACCGAACAGGGAGCGTCAGCCGCCGAGACCGCCGCGGGCGGCCGCGCCGTCGGCCTGAGCCGCGGCGCCGTTGGTCTCGGCCTCCGGGCCGCGGCCGCTGGCCGTGCGGAAGACGATCTGCACGCGCTCATGCGGGGCGCGACGCCACCAGGCCCAGTGCACCGGCTCGGGCGGCGTGGCCACCGCCTTCCAGACGAGGCTCGCGCCCTCGCCCACCAGCTCCTCGGCGAAGTCCGGATCCACCGCTTCGGCCGCGCCCCAGTCGTCGGCCTCGCCGCGCGCCGCGGCGCGCGCCCGCCGCCGATCGAGTGGGCGCAGCTGAGCCACCAGCCAGCCCGCCACGCGCGGCCGCAGGTCGCCCAGCATGTTGAAGCAATCGTGCGCGCCGGCGGGATAGAAGATGAGCTGCCGCTCCGAGCGGGCCTCGTCGAAGATGCGGCGTGCCTCCTCGCCCGGCGTGATGAGGTCGTGGCCGCCGCCCACGATGAGCAGCGGCGCGCGCAGCCCGGGCAGGGAGTCCGCCAGCGTCATGCGCGCGACCACCGGGGCCATCTCTTCCAGCGTCGCGCCGTAGAGGGCCGCCAGCTCGCGCCGCATGCCCGCCAGCGTGAGGTTCCAGTAGATCGAGATCGCGTAGGGCGGGCTCACCGCCGCCACCGCGCGCACGCGCGGATCGTGGGCCGCCATGCGAATCGCCATGTACGCGCCCAGGCTCGTGCCGCCCAGCGCGACCGCGTCCGGATCCAGCGCCGGGTCGGCTTCGATGGCCCGGAAGATCGCGTCCCAGAGCGGCCGCGGCTCGGCCACCATCGAGAGCCGGTGGAAGGTCTCGCCGAGACCCGGGCCGTCGAAGGTGAGCGTGGCCAGCCCGCGGTCCAGGAGCGCGTCCGTCCACCAGTGAAGCTCCTCCTTCACGCCGTTGGTGCCGTGGAAGAGCGTCACGACGGGCGCGGGCCCGGGGCCGGGCGGGACGCGCAGCCAGCCCTTCACCAGGTGGTGCCGGTACGGGATCAGGAAGCTCCGCGCCGGCGGCTCGAGGAGAGGCGCGGCCTGCGCATAGGCGCGCACGCAGGCCTGGTGCAGCTCGCGCTTGCGGGCGATGTCCACGAACATCACGTACTGCGAGAAGTTGTACGCCGCCGCAGCGGTGAGGAAGCGCCGGGCCGCCTCGGCCCGCCGGCCCGCCGCCAGCTCGGTGCGGCCGGCCTCTTCGTTCCGCCGGGCCAGCTTCTGCCATTCCTCGACCCAGGAGTCCAGGCTCGTGACCCGGCCCAGCACGTCGTCCAGGTCGGCGGCGGAGATGCCCGAGTGCAGGAACTGCAGCTTGGCCCAGCGCGGCATCTGTCGAGCGGCGCCCAGGCGCAGGCTCAGGCGCACGAATCCCGGCCGAAGCAGCTGGCTGCGCAGCAGGTGCGGCGCCAGGAATTCGAGTCGACCGCCACGGACCGCCACGGGCATGGCTCCTGAAGTTCTTCCTGGACCTGCCGAGCCCCGCCTCGTGGCGGGACGAGCGACGGAAACCCTCCGCAGGCCCTTTCCCTGCCATTGAGGATGCATTCGATGTGCCACCGATTCGTGCGGAGGCGGGCTCGCGCTGCGGGGATTGGCGCGCGTTGAAGCGTGGGCCGGCCCCTTCGCCTGTGCTAGCTTCCCCACGACGCCGAACCGGTAGGCCCCCAGCCGGTCGGACCCGGGGCGTCCCCTGGCGCCCGGCGCCATTGCATCGCCACGCGCCCGCCCCGCCTTCTGCCCTTCTAGAAGGAGGTCGCCATGTGGAACGAGTTCAAGGCATTCCTGCTCAAGACCAACGCCCTGGCCCTGGCGGTGGGCGTGATCATCGGGGCGGCCGTGGGCAAGGTGGTCAGCTCGATCGTGAGTGACCTGCTCATGCCGGTGATCGGGCTGCTCATCCCCGGCGGAGCCTGGCGGGAGGCGGCCCTGGTTCTCAAGCGCAAGGTGGACGGCACGCCCGCCGCGCAGATCACCTACGGGGCCTTCCTCGGCAACCTCGTGGACTTCGTCATCATCGCCTTCGTGATCTTCCTCATCACCAAGGCGCTGCTGAAGCCGGCGCCGGCGCCGGCGGCGCCGCCGTCCAAGGAATGTCCATTCTGCAAGGAGGCGATCCCGGCGGCCGCGACGAAGTGCCGCGCCTGCGCCAGTCCGGTGTAGCGAGGCGGCGACAGTCTGCCTCGGGCGGGCTGGGCCGATTCAGGGGGCGCTGGTCGATCGCGAGAAGGACGAGGTGGACGAGCTCGAGGCGCGCTACGACGAGGGGAAGGCGATCCGGCAGAAGTATCAGGAGCGCCGCAAGGAGCCTCGCGTCGGGAGGTGAGGGACCCGCAATCTGACTCTTGACAGTCCCTCCGACCGGTGCCACGGTGTCCGTGGCGCCAGAGGACTGGAAAGCGGATCGCGCCGGGCCGGGCGCCCCAGATCGGGCGCCCCCCGGCGCGCGGGTCTTCTGAACGCCACTCCGGTACGGAAGCCGGAGTCCATGCTCATCGCAGGGAGGCGCCCGCCTGAGCACCTGCCTCATCCATTCGGGCACGCTCGTATGCATGGACGCGGCCGGCACGGTGGCGTCCGGCGACCTGCTCGCGCGCGACGGGGCGATCGCCGCCCTCGGCTCCGCGGTTCCCGGCGCGCTGGCCGCCCTGCCCGGCGGTCGCGCCGACGAATCCATCGACGCCTCGGGCGCCTTCGTCCTGCCGGGCTTCGTGCAAGGGCACCTCCACCTCTGCCAGACCCTGTTTCGCGGCCTCGCGGAGCAGAGCGACCTGCTCGCCTGGCTCAGGGAGAGCATCTGGCCCCTGGAGGCGGCGCACACCGAGGCCTCGATCTCGGCCTCGGCGCGTCTCGGCCTCGCCGAGCTGATCGCGGGCGGGGTCACCTGCGTCAACGACATGGGCACGGTGCGCCACACGGACGCGATCGGCGCGGCGCTCGAGCAGAGCGGCGTCCGCGCGATCTTCGGCCAGGCCTTGATGGACGGTGGCAAGGGCGTGCCGGCCGAGCTGCGCGAGAGCGCGAGGGCGGCGCTCGACTCGGCGCTGGCGGTGGCCGCGCGCTGGGACGGCGCGGCCGGCGGGCGGCTGCGGGTCTCGCTCGCGCCGCGCTACATCCTCTCGTGCAGCGACGCGCTCTGGCGCGAGGTGGCCGCGGCCGCCGCCGCTCGCGGGCTCCTCGTCCACACGCACCTCGCCGAGAGCCCCGCCGAGGCGAGCGAGGTCGAGGCGGCCGTGTCCACCACCGCCGCCCGCTACTTCGCCGCCTGCGGCCTGCTCTCCCCGCGCTTCGTGGGCGCGCACGGGGTCTGGGTGGACGACGAGGAGCTGGCCCTGCTCGGGCGCGCGGACGCGGCGCTCGTTCACTGCCCCGGCTCGAACCTCAAGCTCGGCTCGGGCCTCGCGAACGTGCGGCGCTGGATGCGCGCCGGGCTCCGCCGCGGCCTCGGCTCCGACGGCGCGGCCTGCGCCAACCGCCTCGACACTTTCCACGAGCTGAGCCTCGCCGCCCTGGTCGCGCGCGTGCTCGAGCCCGCGGAGCCCCTCACCGCCCGCGAGATCCTGGCGCTGGCGACCGCGGAAGGGGCGCGAGCGCTGGGGCTGGGTGAGGTGACCGGCTCGCTCGAGCCGGGGAAGCAGGCGGACGTGGTCGTCGTCGGGCACGGCGCGCTCCAGCAGGCGCCGAACGAGACGCGGGACCCCTACGCGACCCTCGTGCACGCCACCCGCGCGTCCGACGTGCGCCTCACCATGGCGGCGGGGCGGGTGCTCTACCGCGACGGCCAGTGGCGGACGCTCGACGCGGAGCGCGCGGCCGCCGAGGCGCGGGCCGAGGCGCGTGCCTTGGTGCGGCGGGCGGGGCTGGCATGAGCGGGGTGACGGCATGATCATCGGTCCCTGCACCCTGGTCACGGGCGGCGTCGAGCCGGACGTCCTCGAGGACTGGGGGGTGCGCGTGGTGGGCGCCCACATCGGCACCCTGGGGCCGCTGCACGTGCTGGCCGCCGCCTACCCCAACGAGACGCTGTGGCCCGCGCGCGGGCGCGTGCTCCTGCCCGGCTTCATCAACACGCACGTCCACCTGGCGCGACACCTCGGCCGTGGGCTGGCCCTCCGCACGGCCGCCGAGTGGCGCCGCTACGACCGCGCCCTCTCCCCCGAGGACGTCCTCTGGTCGGCCTCGGCGGCGCTGGTCGAGGGGCTGCGGCACGGCGTGACGACGGTGTGCGACTTCCACCGCTCGGGCGCCTGTCCCGACCTCTCGCTCTCCGAGGTCGTGGGCGCCGCGGCCCAGGTGGGGGTGCGCGTGGCCACCTGCTACGGCGCGAGCGAGAGCGACTCCCTGGTGGAGCGCCGCTCCGCCTTCGAGGAGTCGCTGGGCTTCGCCAGCGAGCTGACGCGGCGGCAGGACGGCCGGCTGCGCGGCCTGGTGGGGGTGCAGGCGCGCACGCTCGACGGCGTGGACACGCTGGTGCGCGAGGCGCTCGACGTGGCCGGCGGGGCGCTGGGCGTGCACGTGGACCTGGATCTGGACTCGACCCCCGCGGAGCGCTGGCGCTCGCGCGGCGGTTGGCGCACGCAGTCGCCCCCCACCCTGTGGGCGCACGCCGAGAGCGCGCCGCGCGGCCTGCTCGGCGAGCTGCGCGAGCGCGGCGACGCCCTGAGCGCCGTGGGCGCGGGCTCGGTCGCGGCGCTGGTGCGCGAGGGCGAGGTGGCCTGGGGGAGCGACGCCGGCGTGAACGCCCCGCCGCTGCCCGACCCGATGCACAAGCTTGCCTTCGGGGCCCCGGCCGAGGCGCACTACCAGCGGCTCTTCGTCAACGGGGCCCGCTGGGCCGCCCGCCACTTCGGCGAGGGGCTGGGGATGGTGAGCCCGGGCTCGCCCGCGGACCTGCTCCTCGTGGACTACCAGCCGGCGACCGAGTTCTCCGAGCGCACGTTCCTCGACCATCTCTGGTCGGGGATGCTGCGGGCGCCGGTCTCGGGCGCCATGGTGGGGGGCGAAATCGTGCTGGACAACGGCACGCTGGTGAACGTAGATGAACGGGAGGTGGCCACGCGCGCCAAGGAATGCGCGAAGCGCGTGTGGGACCGGTTGGGATAGAGGGAGCGGGAGCGCCGGCGACCATTACTTCCCCCAGCGGCCCCAGCACAGCCGCCAGGTCCCGGCGCCCCGCGACCCCGTCGCCCCGCGAGCCAACCGCGGGGCGCGCGACGGGCGCCTCGCGGGCCTACCGGAAGTCCTTCATCAGCACGGCGTCGCTGGCATATCGCCCGCGCACCACGTAG
This sequence comes from Candidatus Eiseniibacteriota bacterium, assembly GCA_033853925.1. GTDB lineage: Bacteria > Eisenbacteria > RBG-16-71-46 > RBG-16-71-46 > RBG-16-71-46 > JANXPZ01. The sequence goes on along the minus strand of JAWOLC010000178.1, from coordinate 665 downwards.
AGGGTGCGGCCGTCGAGCGACCAGGCGTGGGCGAACACGCGCAAGTCGTCGAAGCGCGTGAGCTGCCGGGGTGGACCCTGGCCGAGAGGTTGAAGCCAGATGTTCCCGACCGCCCCGGTGTTATACGCGTAGCTCAGTCCCCTGCCGTCGCGCATCCACTCGAAGGACCATCCTCCGGTGGCGTCCCACTGCCCCTGCGGCCAGAGCCTTCTCCACGTCGGAGCGCCCCCATCGGCCGGGGACACGGCGACCGCCGCCTCCCACTGGTCGCCGCTCCGGGTCATGCTGGGATAGGCAATCGACCGGCCGTCGGGCGACACGCGCACGGCACCCATCAGCGTGCTGTCCCCCGCTCGCTCGGTCTCGCCGCCCTGCACCGCGACACGCCACACGGCCGGCTCGAACATCCTGCCGAAGTAGATCCACCGTCCGTCGGGCGAGACATCGGCCAGGTACTCGCCCGCGCCGGAGGTGACCTGCCGAGGGTTCCCGCCGTCGGCGTTCATGCGCCAGATGTGCATCGTGCGGCCGTCGCGCATGGTCATGAAGGTGATGGTGCTGTCCTGGGGGGCGTAGCGGGGGGCGAAGGCGATGAAGGTCGTCGAGTAGAGCGTGCGCGGGCTCCCGCCGCCCTCCGGCAGCGAGACGATCCGCGACCCGCGGCT
>JAWOLC010000177.1:0-10407 GCA_033853925.1 Candidatus Eiseniibacteriota bacterium | reverse complement strand
GGCCCCCCGCTCGCGGCGCCGGCGCGGTCCGCCTCCAGCAGCCAGAGCACGGAGGCGAAGAGGATCGCGGAGATCGTCTCCGGCCGGAGGTCCGAGCGGAGGCGGTAGACGAGCACGCAGAGCGTCGTGGTGACGAGGGGCAGAAGGCCCCGGGCGCCCAGGCGACGCGCCGCGGACAGGAGGATCCCGAAGGCCGCGAGGGTGGAGAGCCAGCGCCAGGCGAAGAGCCCCACGACCCCGCCCGCGGACCACAGCGCCCAGACGAGGACGCGGAAGAGCCACCAGGGAGCCGTGAGATCGGACGTGCCGTAGCCGGGCCAGGTCCAGAGGTTCGCCCGCGTCAGCCCGTGGAGCATCGTGATGGCCCGGCCCTCCCCGAGCAGCAGCCAGAGGTCGGTGTCGTACAGGCGGTAGCTCACCGAGACGACGGCGCACGACGCGGCCACGCCCATCGCGAAGAGCGCGGCCGGATGCCTCGGGGAGAGCGGCGGAACCGCCACGCGCGCGGGGGCGCGCGCCTTCCGGCCCCGGCTCACGGCTGGGGCGCCTCGCGCACCAGGGCGCGCGCCGCCTCCTTGCTGAGCGAGCCGCGCGGCAGCTCCAGGATCTCGAGCGTGCGGGACCGGGGCGGGTCGCCGTCGGGGCCGCGAGCGAGCGTGACCCGGTCGCCCACGCGCGCTTCGTGGCTCGGCTTGGCCGCCGCCCCGTTCAGCAGCACGCGCCCGCGCCGGACGGCGTCCGTCGCCTGCGAGCGGCTCTTGAAGAGGCGCAGCTCGAAGAGCAGCACGTCGAGACGCACGCGGCGCTCCCTCAGGCCAGGCCGAGGAGCCGCGCCAGGGCGAAGGCGGCCGCGGCGGCGAGCCCGCCCACGAGCATGGTCTGGAAGGCGCTCTTGAGCGGGTGGGCGCCGGTGAAGCGTCCCTTGACGCCGCCGAAGAGCAGCAGGGCCACGAGCGTCACCGCCACCGAGGCGGTGAGGGCGGCGCGCACGTCGTGGTGCAGGATCATGTAGGGGGCGAGCGGCACCAGGCCGCCCACGACGTAGGCGCCGGCGATGGTGAGCGCGCTCGCCAGCGCCCGGCTGGGGTCGGGCTCCTCGAGCCCCAGCTCGAAGCGCATCATGAAGTCCACCCACGCCTTCGGCCTCGCCTCCAGCGCGCGCAGCACCGGGGCGATCTCCTCCTCGCCCAGACCGTAGCCGCGGAACACGTCCGCCACCTCCTCGCGCTCGGCCTCCGTCTTCTCGACGATCTCGCGCTCCTCGCGGCGACGCTCGCTGGCGAAGTGATCGGCGTCGCTGCGGGCGGCGAGGTAGCCGCCGAGGCCCATGGCGATCGAGCCGGCCGCGATCTCGGCGAGCCCCGCGGTGACGATGATGCCGGTCGCCGCGACGGCGCCGGTCAGACCGGCCGCCAGGGCGAAGGGAACGGTGAGACCGTCGGACATCCCGATCACGATGTCGCGCACGCTCTCGCCGGCGGTGAAGTGGTGCTCGACGTGCGGGGTCTGGGGCATGGGGGGCCTCGGGGTGGGTGTGGTTCGACGCGCGAGCGGCACGGCGTCCCGCCCACGCCGAAGCGGTTGCGGGACGCCGCGTCCGTCCACTCGCAGAGGGACCGGCTCAGTATCCGACGAAGACGAAGAGCTGGATCTCGTCCACCCGGTCGCTCTTGATGTTGTCCCAGGTGCGCGACCAGTCCAGCGCGACCTTGGCGTTCGGGTTCACGTAGTAGGACAGGTTCACGGTGCCCAGGCTGGCGTCGGTCTCGGGCACGGGCAGTCCGTCGGCGGTCGTCCGGCTCCGATTGTGCGCCAGCTCGTAGCGGCCGGTGAGCAGGCAGCGGCCCTCCTTGCCGAGGAGGTAGACGGCTTCCAGCAGCCCGCGATGGAGGGCGTCGGGGATCTGCGTCGAGTCCACGTCGGCGAAGTGCTCGTAGGTGTAGTCGGGGATCACCCACAACCGCCCGAATTCCAGCAGCGCGTTCAGGTCCACCTGGACGTGGTTCGAGGCCGACGAGCCGGTCTTGCGCGGATTCTGCCGGTCCAGGAACACGCGCGCCGTCACCTTGTGCGGGCCGATGTCCCGCATCAGCCAGGCGTAGGGGTTCTCCAGGTTGTTGAGGGTCTTCGTCCCCGGCTTCCGGGCCAGCACGTCCGCCGTGTCGCGCGCGCTGTTGATGACGGCGACCGCGTACGTCCAGCCGTTCTGCGCGCCGTTCAGCTCGACGCCCTCGCCGGGCAGGGTCCCGGGCAGCAGGTAGTCGTGCCAGGTCGTGCGTCGCGAGCTGGACAGATAGGGAACCTCAGCGTCGAAGATGCCAGCCTTCACGTTCAGCTTGCCGTCCTTCACCACGTCGTCGAATTGCAGGAAGGCCATGCCGCTCAGGAGCGGGCCGCCGATGCTGGCGAAGTTGTTGTCGAAGTGGAAGGAGATCTTCTTGGCGAGCGTGCCCGCGCTGTGGAACTCGTACTGGTTCTGGACGAACGCGGCCTGGGTGAAGCGCGTCCACTTGTTCGTGGCCGGATCGAAGCGGCTGGTGTTCACCACGTCGTAGCCCACGTTCCCGACCACCGAGATCGGCACGAACTGCGACTCCCAGGGCGACTGGCCCTCGCTCCCCTCGAGGATGTAGCCGCGCTGCCGGAAGCTCATGCCGAAGTCGTTCAGGCGCGGGAAGGCGAGGTGGCACTGCGTGCAGGGCATGCTGTACTGCCGTGCCCACAGGGGCAGGGCCGGGGCCGGCCGCGGGGCGAAGAGCGCCAGACCCAGGGCGAGGAGCGGGACGAGGAAGACCAGACTGCGGAAGAGGCGCCACATAGTCCATCCTCCCATGTGACCGCGCGGCCGCGGCGGCGACGCACCCGGGGGTGGCGCGAGCGGTGGAGTCGGGCGGAGACGCGGGCGCATCCCCGGCGTCTCGCCTGCCGGGGCGGCAGGCTAGCAGAACCCGGGGCGAGTGCACAGACCGCGCCGCGTCGGGAGGAGAGCGGAGGCTCCGGTCGGACCCGGCCGAAGCGGCCGCGTCGTCCGGACCCCGGGCAGGGGTGGCGGCTCCGCCGCTCAGTACTGGAAGCGCCCGCCCAGGTGGAAGACCACGAACCGGGGATCGTCCCCGCGCGTCCACACCTCGCCGCCCCCGGTGAGCGCCTGCTGGTACTGGATGCCGGCCCGCACGTCCCAGCGATGGCTGAGGAGGTACGAGGCTCCGGTGCCCACCGTGAAGGAGAACGTGGTCTGGGTGCTGGTCGCCGATCCCGGTCCCACGGGATCCCGGTTCCAGGCCGTGATCCCGAGCCCGGTCTCGGCGTAGTAGCCGAAGCCGCCGCCACGCAGGGTGTGCATCCGGGCCAGGGCGTACACGGGGACGACCGTGAGATTGGCGTCGGCCACCACGTCGGGCGTGACGACGTGGGAGGTGTAGGACAGGCCGGACACGCTGAGCCCGGCCGAGAAGTGACCCTGGACCTGGTAGAGCAGCTCCGCGCGCACGCCGTAGCCCGTGTCCAGCAGGTCGTGCACCCGCCGGCCGTTGGCGAGGCTGCCCACGGGAACCGCGGCGAGGGCGTCCACGTCCACGAGGAAGTTGCCGGCGCGGGCGGGCCCGGGGGCCCCCAGGAGCGAGGCCGCGAGGACGAGAGCGAGCGATGCTCGGGGCATGACGACCTCCCGCGCGGCCGGTCCCGCCAAGACGACGAGCGGAGCCTCGCGGCCCCGCCCGTCCCTGGATCCCCGTCGCGAGCGAAGGATCAGGAACAACCCAACGACGTGCCGCAGTTCAGGCACTTGAAGCAGGTGCCGCTGCGGATCGTGATGTGCCCGCAGTTGTCGCAGAGCGGCGCGTCGCCCGAGAACTTGCCGAGCTGGGCATCGGGGCCTCCCTCGAGGCCGAAGGCGTCGCTCCGCGGCCTGCCCGCGCCGCCGCCGGCCGGCCGCGGCGCCGAGCCCGCCAGGCCGCCGTCCATCGCCCGGTGCTCGCGTCCCACCGGATGGCCGGTCGCGTGGTTCTTGGGCTGGCCCACCAGGCTCTCGTCCACGATGTGCGCGAGGTCGGTGCGCCCCAGGTACTCGATGCCCAGCACGCGGAACACGTAGTCCACGACGCTCGTGCAGGCGCGGATGTTGTCGTGGCCGTCCACCCGTCCGTGCGGCTCGAAGCGGGTGAAGCAGAACTGGTCCACCAGGTCCTCGAGCGGCACGCCGTACTGCAGGCCCATGGACACGGCGATGGCGAAGCAGTTCATCATGCTGCGGAAGGCCGCGCCCTCCTTGTGCATGTCGATGAAGATCTCGCCCACCGTGCCGTCCTCGTACTCGCCGGTGCGCAGGAAGACCTTGTGGCCGCCGATGCGCGCCTCCTGCGTGAACCCGTGGCGCCGCTTGGGCAGCCGCCGCCGGCGCAGCTTGGGAGGCGTGCTCGCCTCCTCCGTCTCGGCCTTGCGCGCCGTCGCCAGAGGCTGGCTCATCTTCGACCCGTCGCGGTACAGCGCCACCGCCTTGAGACCCGCCTTCCACGACTCGAAGTAGATCTTCTCGACGTCCTCGACCGTGGCGTCCTCCGGCAGGTTCACCGTCTTGCTGATGGCGCCGGAGACGAACGGCTGCACCGCCGCCATCATGCGCACGTGGCCCATGGGCTCGATGAAGCGCGTGCCGCGCGGCCCGCAGCGATTGGCGCAGTCGAAGACCGCCGCGTGCCGGGCCTCCAGGCCCGGGGCTCCCTCGACCGTGAGTGCGCCGCAGACCACGGCGTTGGCCTCCTCGATCTGCGCGTCGGTGAAGCCCAGGTGGGGCAGCAGGCAGAAGTCCGGCTTCTCGCGCTCGGCGAGGCCCACCCCCAGCCGCGTGAGGGTCTCGTCGCCGATCACGCCGCGGGCGAAGGCGAAGCGGAGGTGCAGCATCCCCGGCAGGGCCTCGTCGAGGCGGCGGATCTCCGCCTCCCGCAGCCCCCGGCTCAGCAGCGCGTCGGGATGCACGTGCGGCGTGCCCTCGAGCGTGCCCGTGCCGATCGCGTAGCGCGTGATGCGCTCGATCTCGGCCCGGCCGTAGCCGAGGCGCCGCAGGGCCGCCGGCACCGACTGGTTCACGATCTTGAAGTACCCGCCGCCCGCGAGCTTCTTGAACTTGACCAGGGCGAAGTCGGGCTCGACCCCGGTCGTGTCGCAGTCCATCAGCAGGCCGATGGTGCCGGTGGGCGCGAGCACCGTGGCCTGCGCGTTGCGGAAGCCGTGGATCGTGCCCAGGGCGATGGCGCGGTTCCAGCATTCCACCGCGGCCTGCCGCAGGTCACGCGGGGCGAGCCTCGGGTCGATGGCCTGGGTGGCCTCGCGGTGGCGGCGCATGACCTCGAGCATGGCCTCGCGATTCGGCTCGTAGCCGGTGAAGGGCCCGCGGCTGGCCGCCATCTCGGCCGACAGGGCGTAGGCCTCGCCCGTCATCATCGCCGTGACGCAGGCCGCGTAGGCGCGGGCCTCCTCGCTGTCGTAGGGCAGCCCCTGCACCATGAGCAGCGCGCCGAGGTTGGCGTAGCCCAGCCCCAGCGGGCGGAACTCGTGCGAGCGGCGGGCGATCTTCTCGGTCGGGTAGGAGGCGAAGTCCACCGCGATCTCCTGCGCCAGGAAGAAGACGCGGTTCGCGTGCCGGTAGCCCTCGAGGTCGAACGAGCCGTCCTCGTGCGCGAACTTCATCAGGTTCACCGAGGCCAGGTTGCACGAGGTGTCGTCGAGGAAGAGGTACTCGGAGCACGGGTTGCTGGCCCGGATGCGGTCCGTGGCCTTGCAGGTGTGCCAGCGCTGGATCGTGTCGTCGAACTGCACGCCCGGATCGGCGCACTGCCAGGCGGCCCGGGCGATCTCGCGCCACACCTCGCGGGCGCGCAGCGTCTCGCAGACCTCCCCCGTGGTGCGCAGGGTGGTCTGCCAGGGCAGGTCGTCCACCACCGCGTGCATGAAGCGGTCGGGCAGGCGCACCGAGTTGTTGGAGTTCTGCCCCGAGACCGTGCCGTAGGCCTCGGCGTTGAAGTCCGCCGAATAGCCCGCCGCCACCAGCGCCGCGGCCTTCCGCTCCTCGCGCAGCTTCCAGCGGATGAAGTCGAGGATCTCGGGATGGTCGGCGTCGAGCACGACCATCTTGGCCGCGCGCCGCGTCGTGCCCCCCGACTTCGTGGCGCCCGCGCCCTTGTCGAGCACTTCGAGGAAGGACATGAGACCCGACGACGTGCCGCCGCCCGAGAGCTTCTCCATGCGCCCGCGCAGCCGCGAGAAGTTCGTGCCGGTGCCCGAGCCGTACTTGAAGACCCGCGCCTCGTTGCGCGCCAGCTCGAAGATGCTCATCAGGTCGTCGTCCACCGACTGGATGAAGCAGGCGGACACCTGCGGGCGCGAATAGGAGTCGGCCGTCATCTGGATCGTGCCGGTCTCGGCCTCCCAGGCGTAATTGCCGCCCGAGCCGCCGATGCCGTACTCGTGCCAGAGGCCGCAGTTGAACCACACCGGCGAATTGGAGGCGCCGATCTGGCGGACGAGCATGGCGGCCAGCTCCGCCTCGAAGGCCTCGGCGTCCTCGGCGCTCGCGAAGTAGCCGCCCTGGCGCTCACCGCTCGCGCGCAGCGCGCGGGTGATCCGCCGCACGACCTGACGGACGCTGGTCTCGTGCCCCGGCTTGCCGGGGAGCCCGGCCTTGCGGAAGTACTTGCTCACCACGATGTCGGTGGCGAGCTGCGACCAGGTGGCGGGCACCTCCACGTCGTCCATCTGGAAGACGATCGAGCCGTCGGGGTTCCCGATGACCGTGCGCCGCCTCTCCCAGGCGATCTCGTCGAGCGGGTCCACGCCCGGGCGCGTGAACCGGCGCGGCACGCGCAGCCCCGCGTGGGTGGGGGGCGCGAGCGCGGCGGCGGGCGGAACGGGAGCCTTGTCGTGGCTGACGGTCTGGGTCATCGCGGACCTCCCTGGTCCTCCTCGCGGACAAGGAACCCTTCCGGATGCGAGGACCGCGGCGGCGCGGCGTGGGGGCGGCACGCGCCGGCGCGGTCGGACTCGCGGAGCATCTCCTTCTCACTCGCCCGCCGGGCGGTTGCCCGACGGGAATCGGTCTCTTGGAACGGGATGCTGCGAACCGCCTGCATGCGAGGAGTCCTTCACTGCCGACGGTGCGCTGCTTTATACCACCGCGCAGCGCACCGCGCGCAAGAGTCAACTTGGTCGCGAAGAATGCGGCCTCGACGCGTGCACCTCGTTTCCGGACAGGAACGACGATGCGCTCGCGCGGCTTCGCCCGATCGCGTCGCGAAAGAGCGCGCCAGCCGCGGGCGATCGCGGAGCGACACGCGCCGGCGCGCGATCGCCGCGCGGCGGACCCGATGATCCGCCGACGCGCTGCGCCTCGCCGCCGACGACTCGCGGCGGCCGCGGGCGAGACGAGCGGAGCGGGGACTCCCCGAGGCCGGCAGGCGAGCTGGGCTCGCGGCGCGCGATCGCCGCTCTCCTCCCGTCTTCCTCAGGATGCGCCAGCGCGCGCCGCGTGGCAGGGGAAGTTGCCCATGCGGGCAGTGACTCGTCCGTGAGACTCCCCGCGTCGGCACGGGTCACGACGTTGTGCGCGGGGAGTCAAGTCGAGCGCGGCGGACGGCGGGCTCGTCAGGGAAAGACGATGGAAGGCTGCACGTCGTCGGCCAGGGTATCCACGCGGCTGATGGTGAGGGGCGCGCTGGCGGAGCCCACGGAGAAGTAGCGCACGCGCCAGTTGCGCGTGCTGGAGCTGTCGCTCTGGTACGCCAGGATGGTGCCGCCCGCGTTGATCGAGGGATGGCGCTCGTCCATGGCCGTGTTGGCCACGGGCAGGGGCACGTAGGCGCTCGTCAGCCGGTTGAAGAGATAGAGATCGAGGCCCCCGCGTCCGCCCGAGCGATTGGAGGCGAAGCAGACGTAGCTCAGGTCGGGGGTGACCGCGGGATCCAGCTCGATCCCGTCCGCCCCGCGGGTGCCGGCCAGCGAATCCACGCGCTGCTCGGCGCGCAGGTAGAGGTACAGGTGCGGCTGCCCGTCCCGGTTCGAGACGAAGACGAGGTTGGTGCCCGACACGTCGGGCGCGGGCGAGAAGTCGTCGTAGCTCGCCGTGAGGGAGTCGAGGCCCGGGAGGGGAACGAAGCTGGTTCCCCCCGCGCCCACCAGGCGAATGCGCTTGTGTCCCAGCGTGTCGCGCACGAAGGCGAGGCGCGTGCCGTCCGCCGAGAACGCCGGGCTGCTGATGCTGTCCTGGCTGGCGATGCCCGACAGGGAGGCGAACGAGCAGGTGAGGCGCGCGTAGACGAACAGCCCGTTGCCGGTCGCTGCGCGGGGGCTCACGAAGGCGATGAGCTGGTTGTCGCCCGAGAGCGAGGGGCTCGAGTCGTTGAGCGCGGCGCTGTTCAGATTGCGCAGGAGGCGGTAGCCGCTGGCGTCCGCGTCGTAGAGGTAGATGTCGTACTGCCCATGGTGCCCGCGATCACTGGCGAAGGCGATGAGGTCCACGCCGCCGTTGTCGCAGGTCTGGGGCGACGAACTCTGCTTGGAGCAGCCGGCCGTGGCGAGCGCCAGGGGAAGGACGGTCACCAGGGCGAGGCGGAAGGGAAGCGAACGGGCGTTCACGTGATCCCCCGAGTTGGCGTGGAGGGCGGGAGCGGTCTCGGTGGTGGACACTAGTGGGCTGGCATCGTTTCGGCAACGTCCGGAACGCCCGGGGCATCCGGACTCAGCCACGTCAGGGACTTGACCGCGGATTTGCTTGTGGGCGGCGGAAGTCGGTGGCAGGGTATTCACGGTCCCTCGGAGGACATAGCCCCGGACCACACGGGTCGAGACGAGCGGAGCCCGGCATTCGCGCAGCGCGTGAGAGCCCGACGCAGGGAGGCGGCGGTGCGCGGGGAGCGCGAGGTGCCGGAAGTGCTCGTCGAGGCTCGAGCCTAGCTGGTGGCCGCCTCTTTCAAGGATGGATGGGTCATGTCACGCGTGATGCTCTGCCACTGCCAGGGCGCCGAGGAGCAGGCGCTGCTCCAGGACGACCTGAGCTTCGTCACCTGTGACGACAGCGAGGAGATGATCGCTGAAGTCACGCAGCAACCACCCGACGTGGTGGTCTACGAGGTCAGGCCCGACAGCGAGTCGGACTTGGCGGTGCTCCATCTCCTGCGTCGCGTGGTGCCCGAGGTTCCCCTGGTGGTGGTCGGGGGAGGCTCGTCGACCGCCTGGAGCGAGCCCTCGGATCTGGAGCCGCTCTACCATGCGCCGCTTCCGATCGAGGTAGGCGGGCTGCGCGAGACCATCGCGAACGCCCTGGCCAGCCGTCCGGGCTGAGCCCGACGGCAGGCCGGCGGCGCAGCCCGGCCACCACGACCCCGGGCCCGGGTGGGCGCGGTTCGCCGACCGCAACCGCCCGGGCCTCGCTCTTGCCCCTCGGTGGACGCGGCAGCGACCGCGAGAACGCTAGGTGGCCTCGGGGGCGGGTGCTCCGCCGCCGGCCGCGCCGGGCTCGGGGCCCGGAGAGCGCAGGGGGCCGGGGGCGCTTCGCTCGCTCGCCTCGTGGCGGGCCCGCGCCTCTTCCGCGGTCGAGAGGCGCAGCCATTCGGCGGGGTGCTCGTGCTGGAGCTGCTCGTCGCTCACGAGCCCCGTCACCCAGGTCCAGTTCATCGGGTAGACGTCGGGGTTCAGCACGTTCTGGTAGATGTGCCAGACCAGGATGGCCAGGAAGGCGAGCCAGGCCTCGTAGTAGTGCACGAGCGTCGCCAGGTCGATCGCCCACTTGGGCAGCACGCGCAGCGACTGGTTCTCGAACCAGAGCAGGCAGCCGGTGAGGGTCATGACGACCGTGCCCCAGACCAGCGCCCAGTACTCCGCCTTCTCGATGTAGCTGAAGCGGTCGAAGGCCGGCGCCGTGCGCCGGAGCCCGAGCAGGTAGAGGAAGTTCGCCCCCAGCTCGCGGACGTCGCGCAGGCTCGGCAACAGCGCGGCGAGCGTCCCGCGCCCCCGCTTGGTGAAGAGGTAGCCGACGTGCACGAGCGAGGTCGCGATCATCACGACGGCCGCGGCGCGGTGGAGGAGGCTCCGCCAGGCGTAGCCGCCCTCCAGCTTCGCCAGCCACGAGAACAGCCACGAGCCCGGGAACTTGAGGGCGAAGCCGGTCCAGACCAGCGTGAAGAAGCTCACGAGGAGGAGCAGGTGCTGGATCCGCTCGAAGCGGGTCATGCGCAGGTGCCAGCGCTGGGCGGCCGGGTGGGTCTCGAACTGCCCGTGATGGCGGCGCCAGTGGCGCTGGAGCTTGCGGAGGAAGTCGAGCCCCTGGTGCAGCGCCATGCCCCCGATCGTGCCGAAGATGAGCCACAGGTAGATCCAGCGCGTGTAGAAGAGCGCGGGATTGTCCGACGTGGCGATGGC
>JAWOLC010000176.1:0-3970 GCA_033853925.1 Candidatus Eiseniibacteriota bacterium | reverse complement strand
AAGGACGGCTATATACACACACGCTCGCCCTTCGCGCATCCCGCGCCCCAGTCAACTCCCGCGCTCCAGTCAACTCCCGCGCCCCTATCAGGCTCCCTCGCCACAATCGAGCTCCCGCGTCCGTATCGAGCATCCCGCGTCTGGTCGGATTCTTCGCCGCGCAGGTCCAGGCGCGCTGGCGCGGACGCGCAGGGCTGGGAGATTGAGGGGGCAAGGCCTCGTCAGCGGCCCGGCGGGAAACCCCAGCCCCGTGACGGGAATCTGCCAGCCAGGTGGTGGGGGACCACCTCGGCAGAAGGGCCGGTCTGGCGAGGTGCCTGCGCGAGCGTCGCGAGGTCGGGACGCTGCCGAGGGTCCGCGATTCGCCGGGCGCGCTCCTGGGTCTGGCAAGCCACTCGCACCGCGAGCGCCCGCTCGTCAGCTCAGCCCGCGGCTTCCTTGGTGCCCGCGGTCTCGCCCTCCCTCGCCGGCTCGGCGGGCATGGTCTCCTCCTCCGGCCGCAGGTGGAAGATCCGCGACAGCTCGCTCCGCAGCTCGCCGCTGTCCAGGTGCGGCTTGAGCGTTCCGCGGAAGGCCACGGACACCGCTCCTGTCTGCTCGCTCACGACCACGACCGCGGCGTCGGATTCCTCGGAGATCCCCAGCGCGGCGCGGTGTCGCGTTCCGAGCGTGGCCGGGGTCTTGGGATTCGAGGAGAGCGGCAGGATGCACGAGGCCGCGACCGCCGTGTCCTCGCGCAGGATCACGGCGCCGTCGTGGAGGGGCGAGCCGGGGGAGAACAGGGTGACCAGCAGCTCGGCGCTCACCTTCGCGTCCAGGCGCGTGCCGGTGTCCACGAAATTCCTCAGCCCCGTGTTGCGCTCGATGACGATGAGCGCCCCGTGGCGGCGCTGGCCGAGGCTCTCGGCGGCCCGCACCACCTCGCCCATCACGCCGTAGGAGTCGCCGCGCAGGAGGGAGCGGAAGTACCGCGTGCGCCCGAACTGCGCCAGCATGTGCCGCAGCTCGGGCTGGAAGAGGATGACGAAGGCGATCAGCCAGATCGTGCGCAGGCTGTGCACGATCCACTCGACCGCGATCAGGTCGAAGGCGCGCGCGAGGAGCCCGACGAGCACGAGGATCAGCAAGCCGACGTACATCTGTGCCGAGCGCGTGCCCTTCACCGAGGCGAGGAGCCGGTAGAAGAGCGCCGTCACGAGGAAGATGTCGAGCAGGTCGAGCAGCCAGATCTGGTGGACGGGAGTCATGGTCGTGGGTCTCGGACGCCAACACTAGCAGATGCCCGGGAGCCCGCCTAAGCGCGAGGCGGCCCCGCAGGGCTTCACCCCCGCCGCGCGGCGCGCAACTCGTCGGCGATGCGCACGGCGCGCTCCGTGGAGCGAACATCGTGCGTGCGCACGATGCGCGCGCCCAGGAAGACGGCCACGGCGGTGGCGGCCAGGCCGCCCTCGAGTCGCTGGTCCACGGGCAGGTCGAGGGTCTTCCCCAGGAAGCTCTTGCGCGAGACCCCGATCACGACCGGGCGGCCGAGCGAGCCGAACTCCTCCAGCCGGGCGAGCAGCTCGAAGTTGTGCCGCACGCTCTTGCCGAAGCCGATGCCCGGGTCGAGCGCCACGCGCTCCTCCGCCACCCCCGCTCGCCGCGCTTCCTCCAGCTTCGCCGCGAGGCGCCCGCGCACCTCGCGGGCCACGTCGTCGTAATGCGGATCCCGCTGCATCGTGGCCGGCGTGCCCTGCATGTGCATGACCACGAGGCCGGCGCCGAAGCGAGCCACTACCTCCGCCATGGCCGGGTCTCCGAGCGCCGTCACGTCGTTCACGACCTGGGCGCCCAGCTCGAGCGCCCGACAGGCGACTTCGGCGCTGCCCGTGTCCACGGACAGGCAGGCTCCGGCGTCCCCGGCCAGCGCCTGGAGCACGGGCGCGAGCCGGCGGATCTGCTCCGCGGGAGGCACGGGCGCGGCGCCCGGACGCGTGCTCTCGGCGCCCAGATCCACGAGGTCCGCGCCCTCGGCGAGGAGCGCGCGGGCCCGAGCGACCGCCGCGTCCGGCGCGAAGTAGCGGCCGCCGTCCGAGAACGAGTCGGGGGTCACGTTCACGATGCCCATGACGAGCGTGCGCGCGGACACCTCGAAGAGGCGCTCGCGGCACCGCCAGATGACGCTCGCCTCGCGCGTGCGGCCGGGCGCCGGAGCCCCGCTCGTCATCGCCCGCCCGCCGCCTGGCGCAGCCTGCGGATCTGCGCGGCATGGTCGTGACCGTGGGCGGCGTAGATCCGGAGCCAGTTCTCGGTCGAGTACCGGCCCGACTCCGTGTGCCAGCCCTCGCGCCGCCAGTCCTCCTCGGTCATCAGCCGCAGGAGCTGCAGGGTCGTCGCCCGGGCGGCGCGCAGCGCGTCGAGCGCCGGCTGGATCGGACGCTCGTTGTAGCGCAGGTGGGCGGCATAGGCCTCCTGATCGTAGGCATAGATGACGGGCCGCTCCTGGGCGAGCAACGCGCGCAGGCGCAGCGCCGAGATGGATTCGGAGTCCGCCAGGTGATGGACGATCTCCGCCGCGCTCCACTTCCCGGAAAGCAACCGGGCGGTCAGGGACTCGGGGGGAAAGCCCTCGAGGCTCGCGGCCACTTCGTCGTATCCCGCCGCATACTGCTCGATCAAGGTACTGCGCTCTTCTGGGGTCATGCGTGCTTCCTCGGGGGAGCGGTTCGGGCCGCGCGGCCTTCGTTGACCTTCGGGGTTGCGGATGGTAGCACTAAGGGGACTCTACCCGGGGACGCCGGGGCGGAAGGACCGCGGGCGCGCAGGAACGGCCTCCGCGCGTCGCCTCGGCTGCCGCTTGCGGGCCCGGAACCGGGCCGGAGCCCGCCCGCAGCGAACCCGCCCGCGTCAGCGGCGGGTCCGGTTCTCGGGCCGCAGCCGGAATCGATGTCCGAGGCCGTGCCACGGACTGACGCTGTCCATCCCTTCTTGAGGAGGTCGTCCCTCATGTCCTGGTCGAAGCGCGCGCTCCTGCCCCTCGTCCTCACGGCCCTGCTCGCCCTCCCGGCCGGCGCCCAGATCGTCGGGCACCCGGCGGAGCTGTCGGCCAGCGCGGGATACATCCACTACGATGTGCGCGCCCGGATGAAGGACGGTCTGGCGTACAGGGGCTCGTTGGGGTTGCGGGCCACGTCGTGGCTCTCCCTCGAGGCGCAGGCCATGCTGGCCACCTCCAAGGCGGACTCGGCGCCCGGCCAGAAGCACAACTTCGCCTACGCCGGTCTCGACGGGCGGTGGAACCTGCGGCCCGCCGATGGCCACATCGTTCCCTTCCTGCTCACGGGCTTCGGCTACGGCCGGACCCACACGAGCGTCAACGGCGCGCTCGGGCGCGAGGACTTCAAGCTCGCGCGGGGCGCGGGCAACGTGGGCGCCGGCGTGCTCTGGAACCTGGGCGTCGAGGACCGGGGCTACCTGCGGCTCGAGGTGCGCGACTACTTCTTCCGCGAGCGCGAGGCCCTCTCCTTCTCGAACGACGTCACCGCCACCCTGGGCTTCGTCTACTCCTTCTTCGGCAAGCCCCGCGATCAGGATCTGGATGGCGTGCGCGACTGGCTCGACAAGTGCCCGAACACGCCGATCGGCTGCAAGGTGGACGCGAACGGCTGCCCGCTCGACTCGGACGGCGACGGGGTCTGCGACGGCCTGGATCAGTGCCCGAACACGCCCAAGGGCTGCATCGTGGACGCCAAGGGCTGCCCGCTCGACTCGGACGGGGACGGGGTCTGCGACGGGCTGGATCAGTGCCCGAACACGCCCAAGGGCTGCGTGGTGGACGCCAAGGGCTGCCCGATCGACTCGGATGGGGACGGGGTCTGCGACGGCCTCGATCAGTGCCCGGACACGCCCAAGGGCTGCGTGGTGGACGCCAAGGGCTGCCCGATCGACTCGGACGGCGACGGGGTCTGCGACGGGCTGGACAAGTGCCCGG
>JAWOLC010000175.1:0-25100 GCA_033853925.1 Candidatus Eiseniibacteriota bacterium | reverse complement strand
ACGAACACGTCCTCGCCACCTTCCTGGGAGATGAAACCGAAACCCTTTGCCTCGTTGAACCACTTCACCGTACCACGAGCCACTTGAGACTCCTTGAAATCGGGTCCGAGGACCCCGTGCTTTGCCGCCTTTGTCCGCAGCGGCGGCGGCCGGTCACTCTGACCGGGCTCGGCGACAAGTGCAGGCCAAAAGAAACCGCCAGGGGGCTTGTCCCTGGCGGAATCGAAACGTCGGCTCGCATCTCAATCGACCGAAGACGACGGCACTATGGGGCACCTGCGGCAAGAAAGCAAGCAGGCTGGGGAGAGGGCGGCAAGCGAGGCCCGAGGTGGCTTACGGCGTCCGAGGTGTTCCTGCGGCGCGAGGGCCGCGGGCAGCCTGCGCCGCCGGCTCCTCCTCGACGCTTCGCGAAAGCGCTTCCGCCCGGGTTTCCCCCGACTGGCGGCCGAGGAAGGGCTTGACCAGCAGGTACAGGACGTCGCGCAGCGGCATGTTCCGGATGAACTGGCGCACGACGCGGTAGAACTGAAGGGGATGACGGAAGAGCTTGTACACGAGAAGCCCCCGCATCTCCTTGGAGCGGATCCGGTGGATCGTCTCGCCGGACAACACCGTGGGGTCGATGGCGGAGCACTTGAAGAACCTGTACCAGTCGGCCTCGTCGTCCAGGAGCCCCCGCCGGACGTACTCGTCCCAGAGTGGGGTCCCGCGGTAGACGCAGAGCCGGTTGAACGCGAAGGTGTCGAGGGGAATCCGTCGCGCGAAGCGAAAGGTGTCGCGCAGGTCCGACTCGGATTCGTCCGGGCAGCCCACGACGAAGAAGCCATGGACGAGCTGGATGCCGGATCGTTTCGCGACGCGGACCGCCTCTTCGATCTGCGCGAGGGTCTGGCGCTTCCCGAGGCGATCGAGCGTCTTCTGGCTGCCGCTCTCGATGCCGAACATCAGGGTCCGGCAATGCGCCTTCACCAGCGCGGGAAAGAGGCGAGCACCGGCCGAGTCCACGCGCCCCTCGCACCCCCAGGCCAAGGTGACCCCGCGCTCGCGGATCCCCCTGCAGATCTCCTCGACCCGCCTCGGCTTGAGGAGGAAATGGTCGTCCACGAAGTAGACGCTCCCGTAGCCCGCGTCCTGGAGGTGCCGGAGTTCCGCCACGACGGCGGCCGCGCTGCGAGGCCGCCACGTCCGGCGGTGAAAGGCGGGGATGTCGCAGAAGACGCAGTGGAACGGGCAGCCGCGCGAGGACTGCACCGTGGCGAACCGGTCGAGCGACATCACTGCGGGGACGTCGAGTGGCATGGACTCGACGTAGTCCGCCGGCACCGCTTCCCGATCCGGGAAGGGCCAGCGGTCGAGGTCCAGCTCCTGCGGTCGATCCGGGTTCTCGCGCAGGCGCCCGTCCTTCTCCCGCCACGACAACCCCGCCACCGTCCCGGGATCGTCGAGCTGGGCGAGGAGATCGAGGATCAGCTGCTCGCCGTCGCCCCGGCCGATGAAGTCGATCTCGGGGCACTGTTGCAGGACGTGCGAAGCGTTGAGTGACGCGAAGACGCCGCCGAGCGCGATCCGGACGCGACTGTCGGCGGCACGGATCTGCCGGGCCAATCGCTTGGCGTAGGGGTAGCTCGTGGTGGAGAGCAGGCTGATTCCCACGAGGTCGGGCCTGTGGCGCCGAATCTCTTGGAGGACGACGCTGGTGGGCGTCTCGGGATTCGCCTGATCGAAGACGACGCATTCGTGCCCCGCCTGCTTGAGGACGGCGGAGAGGGTCATGACTCCGAGCGGCGGGAAGCCCATGATGCGCACTCGGCCGTTCCGGGAACCCCGGTGATCGGCGAGCGAAAAGAACTGCGGGTCACGAACGTGGATGAGAACGACACGCATGAAGTCGAGCCGCCGATCGCTGGTGAGGGCAGTCAGGCCAAGGGTCCTTCGTTCGAGTGCCAAGGGTACCACGCCGCGACTGGTCGTGTGGCTGGCGTTGGACGCGGACAGCGAGTTCGGCTCCCCTGAACTCCTGGAGACGGCGATCGTCGAGGACATCCCGGGCATGTTCCAGGCCCTGCGACCGATCACTCCGGACCCGCCGAAGAGGCACCTTCTCCGTCAGCTCGTGAAGAAGGTGCTGGTCCACGACAGACGAACCGTGGAGGTCTGGTATGGGCCACCAAACCCCCACGGGTTCGAGCACTGCAACAACTGGCTCCTCGGGTAGGATTCGAACCTACAACCCTCCGGTTAACAGCCGGATGCTCTACCGTTGAGCTACCGAGGAACGTCCCAGGCGCGAAGGCCGGGGGAAGGACCCGGTCTCTCACGCTTGAAATGAGGCGGAACAGTCTACTGACCGCGGGGCGGCCGGGTCAAGCCGACGCAGCCTCGCGCTCGGGAGCCAGGCGGCGACCCGCGCGCGCGGAGTCCCGCGCCCGGCTTCGCCGCTCGCCGTTCGCGGGTGGGTCACCCGCGGAGACTCAGCGCGACTTGAGACGGTCCTGCAGGAAGGCGAGCAGGCGCGCCCAGGCCTGGCGCGCGGCGTCGGGCCGGTACGTGTCGTTGCCCTCGTGCATGAAGGCGTGCCCCGCGCCAGGATAGACGTAGATCTCCCCGGGCTTGTCCGCCTTGGCCAACGCGCTCCTCAGCTCCTCGACCTTGGCCAGCGGGATGCTCGAGTCCTCGGCACCGAAGTGTCCCTGCAGCGGAGCGCCGAGGGCGGCCAGCTTGGCCGGGTCGGTCTCGGGCTGGCCGTAGAACATCACGACCGCGCTCAGGCCGGACGTGCGCAGCGCGTAGCGCTCCGCCAGGCCGCCTCCCATGCAGAAGCCCACGAGGCCGAGACGGGCGCGGGCCGTGCGGGGCTCGGCGCGCAGCCAGCGCGCCGCCGCGTCCACCGTCGCGAAGGCGTCCTCGAGCGAGAGCCGGCTCGCCAGGGCGCGAGCGTGCTCGGGATCGGAGGCCACCTCCCCGTGATAGAGGTCGGGGACCACGGCGACGTAGCCCTGGCTGGCGAGCTGGCGCGCCACCTCGCGAATCTGGCCGTCCAGCCCCCACCACTCGTGCAGCACCAGGACGCCGGGGGCACGCCCCGAGCCCGACGGCCAGGCGACGAAGGCGTCGCTCGCCGAGGGGCCCGAGCCCAGCCGGACGCGTGAGGTGTCGGCCTCGGGCGGGACGGCTCGCGACGCTTCGCCACCCGAGCAGAGCGGCGCTGCCGCCAGCCCCAGGGCGGCGCCCAGCAGGGCGAGTCTCAGGAGTCGCATGATCGCATCCTCCGCTTGGCGCGGCACCGGGCGGACGCGCCCGTGGGGGCGCTCCCCGGGGCGCGGGCCGGCGAGTCGACCCGGCGGCCGGCCTCCAGGCGCGAACACCCCTCCCTGCCGGGTGCCCCCGCCGAAGCCTTCAGGCATCCTTCCGATGCTCCGGAGCCACTTCCGGATAGTGCTCGATGCGGCAGTCGGGGCAGATGCCGTGGGTGAAATCGGCCTGCGTCCGCTGGGTGATGTACTCCTCCAGCGAGTGCCACTCCCCGTCCGCGTCGCGGACCTTCCGGCAGAAGGCGCAGATGGGCAGCATCTCGCTGCTCAGGCGCTCCACCTCGGCCCGGGCGCTCTGCAGCTCCTCGTTCGCCACGTGGAGCTCCTCGACCGAGGCCCGCAGCTCCTGGGTGAGGAGCACGATCCGCAGGCCCGCGCGCACGCGGGCCATCAGCTCGCCCTGGTCGCAGGGCTTGACCAGGTAGTCGTCGGCGCCGGTGTCGAGGGCCAGCAGCTTGTTGCTGATCTCCCCCTTCGCCGTGAGCAGGATGAAGTAGGGAGCCGCGTCCTTGAGGCCCGTCTTGACCGACTGGCACAGCTCGAGGCCGTCCACCTCGGGCATCATCCAGTCCGAGATGACGAGGTCGGGCTCGAAGGAGACGATGGCCTTCATGCCTTCGCGGCCGTCCGAGGCGGCGAAGACCTGGTAGCCCTCGGCCAGCATGCGCTTGACGAGCACGCGCTGGAAGAAGGGATCGTCTTCGACCACGAGGATCTTGATGTCGGCGGTCGCCTTCACGCGGCCTCCGGCAGGCGGGTCAGGATGCGGGCCACGAACTGCTCGTGGTCCACGATGGGCTTGGCGACGTAGTCGTCGGCGCCGCTCTCGGCGAGGAGCTGCTCGGCGTCCCCCCGCATCGCGTGGGCCGTGGCCAGGACCACGGGAACGTGGCTCGTCACCGGGTCCCGCTTGAGCAGGCGGCAGATCTCCACGCCGTTGATGGCGCGCCCCTGCCAGCGGGAGTTGTTGAGCGAGACGTCCATGATGACCAGATCGATCGCCCCGGAGCGGCAGAGCCCGAGAACCTCTTCCACGGACTCCGTGACCGCCACGGTGCAGCCGCAGCGCTTCTCGAGCAGCTTGCGGAAGAGCATCGCGTTGTGCGCGTCGTCCTCGACCACCAGGGCGCGCCTCATGCAGCCTCCTTCAGCGGCTGGCCGTCGGGCCCCAGCTCCTCACCGGGGGGCTCGGACGCCACTTGCAGGTGCCAGTCGATGATGTGCGGCAGGAGCTGGGGGTTCTCGTGCACCGACGTCTTGGGCAGGACGTCGAGCACGAGGCCCTGCTCGAGCAGGCGCCGCTCGTCCTCGCTGCGCGGCTCGGGGAAGTTCGTGAGCACGAGCACCGGCAGGTCGGGCGCCAGCCCGGCGAGGGTCATCTCTCGCAGCACGTCGTAGCCGCTGACCTCGGGCATCATCAGGTCGAGGAGCAGCAGGTCGAAGCCGCGGGGCTGGGTCCGCAGGACGTGCAGGCACTCCTCCCCGTTCGAGGTCAGCTCCAGGTGGAAGCGGTCCTCGGGGAGCACCTTGCGGATGTAGGCGCCCACCGAGGGGTCGTCGTCCGCCATGAGCAGGCGCACCACCCGGCCCTCCACCGCCCCCACCAGCTCGTCGATGCGCGTGAGCAGCTCGTGGCCGTCCACGGGCTTCATCAGGTGGACCGGCTGGCGCGAGAAGGCGGTGGAGCGGAGCTTCTCGAGCAGCTCGCCCTCGAAGCCGGTGACGAAGACCAGCGGGATGTGCCGGGTCTTGGGATCGGAGGTGAGCCGCTCGGCCAGGTCCCAGCCGGTCCGCAGGTTCGCGTTCTCCGCGCAGGCCAGGGCGTAGTCGAGCAGGACCACGGCCGGCCGCAGGCGCCGCGCGAGCAGCCAGCCGCCCTCGGCGCTGCGCGCCTCCACCGTGCGGTAGCCGTGCCCGTTCAGCAGGGCCGAGAGGAAGCGTCGGAAGATCGCATCGTCCTCGACGATGAGCACGAGCTGTCCGCCTGCCGGCCCCTCGATGCGCTCCTGGCGGTCTTCCTCGCTCGGGCTCGCCTCCTCCTCCTCGTTCCACATCGGGAGCGAGAAGTACATCCGCGTGCCGTGGCCCTCACCCGCGCTCTGGACGCCGATGATGCCGCCCATCAGCTCCACCAGGCTGCGGGTGATCGCCAGGCCCAGGCCGGTGCCGCCGTACTTGCGGGTCGTGCTCCCGTCGCCCTGGGTGAACTTCTCGAAGATCAGCTTCTGGCGGTCGGCGGGGATGCCGATCCCGGTGTCCACGACCTCGATCATGCAATGGCCCAGGTCGACGTGCGGCACGGCGCGCACCGTGATCGAGCCCTTGGCCGTGAACTTGAGGCTGTTGCCCACCAGGTTGATGAGGATCTGCTTGACCTTGCCGAAGTCGCCGCGCGCGCGGAATTCGCGGTCCGGGAGCGGCTCGAAGACGAGCCGGATGCCCTTCTGCGCGGCCTGCACGTGGGTCACCGTGTAGACTTCGTCGAAGACGGCCCCCGGATCGATGGGCGTGATCTCGAGGTTCAGCTTGCCGGCCTCGATCTTGGCGATGTCGAGCACGTCGTTGATGAGGCCGAGCAGGTGCCGCGAGCACTCCAGCGCCTGCCGCAGGAAGTCCCGCTCCTCCTCGGGCGAGTCGCACATCCCGTCCAGGACGAGCTGGAGGAAGCCGATCATCCCGTTCAGCGGGGTGCGCAGCTCGTGCGAGGTGTTCGCCAGGAACTCGCTCTTGAGGCGCGAGGCCTCCTCGAGCTGGGCGTTCAGCTCCTCGAGCCGTCGGTTGCTCACCTCGAGCCCCTCGGCGAACTCCTCGATCCGCCGTTCGGCCTCGACGCGCTCGCTGATGTCGCGCACGATGGCCGAGTAGAGCAGGTCCTCGCCCTCGCCCGAGCAGCCCAGCGAGAACTCCACCGGGCGCACGCTCCCGTCGGCCCGCAGGGCCTCCGCCCGCACGACCGTGCCCGTGTCGGGCAGGTCGGAGGTCGGCCGCCCCGCGGCGCCCCATTGCAGGAAGCGATGGATGGGCTGCCCGTCCACCTCGTTGGCGGTGCGCGCGAACAGCGCCTGGGCGGCGCGGTTGGCCGTGTGGACGCGCCCGGCGCGGTCGAAGGTCAGGATCGCGTCGAAGGCGTTGTCGAAGACGGCCTGCACCCGCGCCGCGTGACGCCGGGTCACTTCCATCTCGCGCTGCGCGAGCCCGGATCGGTACTGGCGGCGCCAGAACCAGAAGGCCGAGCCCCCGAGCACGAGGAGCGCGAGATCGAAGACCAGCAGCCCGTACAGCGTGAGGTCCAGGCCCTGCATGAGCTCGGCGGAGTCGGCCTGGCCGACGAAGCCCCAGCCGAGGTCGGGCAGATAGCGGGTCACCACCGCCTGGGCATGCCCGAAGCGATCGGGCAGGACGATGCTGGACTCGATGCCCTCCACGGCCATGGCGGCGGGGCGGGCGAAGCGGCTCGACTCGGGGACGCGGTCGCCCGCCTTCAGCCCGTAGCCCGCGGGCGGTGCCGTCAGGTACTGGACGCGGGTGTCCTGCTTGCGCACCAGGTATCCGCCGGCGGTGGTCCCGAAGCCGGGCCAGCGCGAGAGCACGGGCTGGAAGAGATCGTCCGCCTGGACCTCGAACAGCACGACCACGGGGGCCTGGCCCCGCGCGTCCCGCACGGGCACGGCCGCGCACAGGGTCTGCTCGCCGCTCGACTCCCGCCAGGCGTCGATGACCAGAGGCTCGGCCGAGGTCGCGGCCTGGCGCGCGAGGCTCGAGAGCCGCTCGCGGTCCTCCCGCCCGCCGGCGGCCGCGCCGACGAGCGCCTGCCCCTGGGCGTCCATGACCCGGAGCGTGTGGAAGCCGAATTCCGCGGTCGCGCGCCCGAGGCGCTCCTCGACCCGGGCCCGCTCCGCGGCGGAGCCGCCCTCGCCGAGCGCGAGCAGGCCGGCCCGCGTCTGCGGCTCGTCGCTCACGAAGCGAATCTCGCTGGTGAAGCCGTGCACGAGGCCGGCGACGAGATCCCGCCGGGCCTCGGTGTTGAGGACGAGCTGCTCCCAGCGCTCGCGCACCAGCCGGGACTGGGCGCCCTGGTAGAGGCCGACGTTGAGCATGATCACGCCGAGCAGGGCGAGAACGACCAGACCGAGCGTGACGCGCCGGGAGTCGCGGTGGAACCGCGCGCCGCGACCGAGCAGGAAGCTCACCGCGTCGGCGGCCGCGGGGGAATTGCTGCCGGGCGACGCGACGCGGGAAACGCCCGGACCGTCAGACCGCATCCCTGTGGGCTGATTCATGGAGTCCATGCCTCGCCGTCGAGAGGGCTAGATCGTGCCCTGGAGTCATCGGCCGGGGACCGCAGGGTCTTGAGAGGAAACAGGCTGGCCGACCCGGGCCCCGAAGGCCGCGGGGTCCCGCGCGGGGGGTGGCAGGGCCGGCTCGGGGTCGCCCGCTCCGGGGGGCGGGATCCGGCCCCGCCGGCGGGGCGGCGGCGGCCCGTGCGGGGAAACGACGGCCCCGCAGGGCCTTGGCGTCAGCCCTTCTGCCAGTACTTGGGCCGCTGCACGGACTGCAGCACGCGCTTCCTCAGGCGGAGGCTCGCCGGGGTCACCTCGAGCAGCTCGTCGTCGCGCACCCACTCCAGGGCCTGCTCGAGCGACAGCCGGCGCACGGGGAAGAGATGCACGCCCTCCTCGGAGGTGGACGAGCGCATGTTGGTCAGGCGCTTCTCCTTGACGATGTTGACGTCGATGTCCTCTTCGCGCGTGTTCTCGCCCACGATCATCCCTTCGTAGACGCGCTCCCCGGGCTCGATGAACATCTCGCCCCGGTCCTGGATGTGCTCGAGGGCGTAGGCGGTCACCTTTCCGGGACGGTCCGCGACCAGCGCGCCGGTGACCCGGTGCGGGATGTCTCCGTGCCAGGGCTCGTAGCCTTCGAAGAGGTGATTGAGGAGCCCCGTGCCCCGGGTGTCCGTGAGGAACTGGCTGCGGAAGCCGATGAGGCCTCGCGAGGGGATGCGGAACTCGAGGCGCACGCGCCCCGTGCCATGGTTGACCATGTTGGTCATGCGGCCGCGGCGCGTCCCCACCTTCTGGGTCACCAGCCCGACGTACTCCTCGGGACAGTCGATGACCAGCTTCTCCATGGGCTCGTGCCGGACCCCGTCCACCTCGCGCGTGATGACTTCGGGCTTGCTCGCCGCCAGCTCGTACCCCTCGCGCCGCATCATCTCGATGAGGATGGCCATCTGGAACTCGCCGCGTCCGGAGACCTTGAAGGCGTCGGGCGTGTCCCCCGGCTCGACGCGCAGGCTCACGTTGGTGAGCAGCTCCCGCTCCAGCCGCTCCTTGAGGTTCCGCGAGGTGACGAAGCGTCCTTCCTGCCCGGCGAAGGGCGAGGTGTTGACCTGGAACATCATGCTCACCGTCGGCTCGTCCACGATCACGTGCGGCAGGGGGCGCGG
This sequence comes from Candidatus Eiseniibacteriota bacterium, assembly GCA_033853925.1. Taxonomy (GTDB): domain Bacteria; phylum Eisenbacteria; class RBG-16-71-46; order RBG-16-71-46; family RBG-16-71-46; genus JANXPZ01. The sequence goes on along the minus strand of JAWOLC010000175.1, from coordinate 16,340 downwards.
ATCCTCGGGATCCGCGATGGTCTCGCCGATGTTGACCTCGCCGAACCCGGCCAGGGCCACGATGTCCCCGGCCCCGGCCTCTTCGACCTCGACGCGCTCGAGGCCCTCGAAGGCGTAGAGGTTCGTGACCCGCGCCCGGGTGGACCGTCCGTCCAGGCGCAGGAGCGCCACCTCCTGGCGGGCGCGCACCCGCCCGTTCACCAGTCGGCCGACCGCCAGACGGCCCACGTACTCCGAGTAGTCCAGGTTGAGGACCAGCATCTGCAGCGGCGCGGCCGGGTCGTAGGCCGGCGCCGGGATGGTGCGGAGGATCTCCTCGAAGAGCGGTCGCAGCGGCTGATTCTCCCCCTCGGGCTCGAGCCGGCAGATTCCGTCGCGGGCGACGGTGTAGAGCACGGGGAAGTCGAGCTGCTCCACCGTGGCGTCCAGGTCGATGAAGAGGTCGTAGACCTCGTTCAGCACCTCGCGCGGACGGGCGTCCCGCCGGTCGATCTTGTTGATGACCACGATCGGCGGCAGGCCCAGCTCGAGCGCCTTGCGCAGCACGAAGCGCGTCTGCGGCAGGGGGCCCTCGCTCGCGTCCACCAGCAGCAGCACGCCGTCCACCATCTTCAGCGTGCGCTCCACCTCGCCGCCGAAGTCGGCATGGCCCGGCGTGTCGACGATGTTGATCTTGGTCCCGCCGAAGCGCACGGCCGTGTTCTTCGCCAGGATCGTGATGCCCTTCTCGCGCTCCAGGTCGTTGGAGTCGAGCACGCGCTCGACGACCTCCTGGTTCTCGCGGAAGACGCCGCTCTGCCAGAGCATCGCGTCCACGAGCGTCGTCTTGCCGTGGTCGACGTGGGCGATGATGGCGATGTTGCGCAGGTCCTCGCGCACCGCGCGCGGGACGGCGTCGGGCGCCGGGAGGCCCGGCGCGGGCGCGTCGCTGCCCACGCCGCTCATCGCTCGCTCCCCGCGGCGGCCGGCGCCGCGCCCAACAGGGCGGCGAGCGCCTCCCAGTAGCCGGGGCGCTCGTCCAGCGAGTCGTACGAGTAGAGCGCCAGCGTCCGGTAGCCCAGCGCCTGGGCGCCCTTGATCTTGGCCGCCACGGCCGCGGCGTCCGAGTTGAAGACGGCGAGGCCGGGCACCACCCGGCCCGTACCCAGCTCGGAGGCGAAGGCCAGCATCTGGCTCAGCACGGTCTGCACCTCGGGCGCGTAGCACATCACGAACACCCGATCCACGAGGCCCGCTCGCACCCAGGTGCGCCAGTCCTGGGCGTGGAGGTCCTCGGCGGAGGCGGTGTCCGCCAGCACGGCGGCGCTCAGCGCCAGGCCCGGCCGCTCGACCGCCAGCGTGTCGCGCACCTCGCGCACGATGGCGGTGACCTGGGCGCGCTGGAAGGCGGTCCAGGCCGAGTCGAGGGCGGCGCGGCGCTCGGGCGGCTCCCACCCGAAGCGCGCCGGGTCCGCCCCGTGCTCGAGGGCGAAGCGGGCGCGCGCGTCCGCGTCCAGGCCCACGAAGGTCCCCGGCTCGCGGATGTAGTCGAGGTGGATGCCGTCGATCGGATAGCGGGCGGCGATCTCCCCGGCGATCGCCGCGATCCAGGTGCGCACGGCCGGCCGCGCCGGGCTCAGGTAGACCCCCTCGGCGCCCAGGCGCAGGCGCTCGGCCGGGGTCAGACGCGCCAGGGACCTCCCGTCGGGGAGCCGTACGACCCACTCCGGATGTCGGTTGAGGACGTGGCGCGCATCGCGGGGACGCCGCGGCGCCGACCAGACGAGGGTGCAGTTCATCCAGGCGTGCACCCGGAGCCCGGCAGCGTGCGCCCGCTCCAACACGAAGGCCAGGGGATCGAGCGCGGGTGCGCGCAGCGCCTCACCCGGCGGCAGCAGGCTCGAGCGGTAGTAGGCGTCGCCCCGTCCCACCACCTGGACGAGCAGGCCGCGCACCCGCGCCGCGCGCGCCCGCGCCACCAGGCGCTCGATGCTCGTCGAGTCCAGCAGGGTCGAGCGCGTGACCCAGAGATAGTCCGCCAGCGGCGCCGTGGTGTCCGCCGGCACGGGAGCGGAGGGCGGCGTCCCGGCGACCGGCGGGCTCGCGGGCGCGGCGCCCAGCGCCAGGGTCAGGAGCAGAGGGAGCAGGAAAGGCATGAGAAGATGAGGCACGTCCTCGGGTGGGCGAACGAACGCGGGCGGATCTGGAACCCGCCCGCGCGCGCTCCGCGGTCGCTGCACGACCCGCGCCCGCGCCGCGGGTGTCCGGCGCCGGCGGCCACCGCCGGCGCCTGCTTCCGCGCTCAGCCGGTCTTGACCCCGGTGCGGGTCTTCTTCTTCGCCGGGGCCACGGGCGCGCCCTCCTCGCGGCGGCGTCCCCCGCGCTCGGGCTTCTCCCCCTCGCCGGCCGGCTCCGCGGCCTTCTTCTCCTTCTTCTTCTCGCCGCCCTTGAGGTCCCGTTCCTTCGCCTCGGCCGCGGCGATCCGCTCCTTGCGCTCCTTCTCCTTCTGCTCGGCGCTCTTCACCAGCTCGAGGTAGGCGGTCTCGCCCGCGTCTCCCAGCCGGTGCCCCATGCGCAGGATGCGGGTGTAGCCGCCCTGCCGCTCCTCGTACCAGGGGGCGATGGTGGCGAACAGCTTCCCCGTGACCTCGGGCCGGGTCACGAAGCGCGCGACGTGGCGGCGGGCCGCCACGTCCCCGCGCTTGGCGAAGGTGATGAGCCGCTCGGCGAGCCGGCGGGTCTCCTTCGCCTTCTCCACGGTGGTCTCGATGCGCTCGTGGTCGAACAGCGCCGTGACCAGGTTCCGCAGCACGGCGCGGCGATGGGAGGCCGTCCGGCTCAGCTTGCGATGATCTTTCCGGTGTCGCATGTCAGTCCGATTCCCTTTCGGCCGGCCGCGCCGGCCGCCTCGTGCCGCGTCCGCTCAGCCCTCGATCGCCGCCGGCGCCTTGTGCTGGTAGAACCGGGTCACGTCCATCCCGAAGGAAAGCCCCATCTCGGCCAGCAGGTCCTGGATCTCCTTGAGGGACTTCCGCCCGAAGTTGCGGTACTTGAGCATCTCCGACTCGGTCTTCTGCACCAGGTCGCCGATCGACTTGATCTCGGCGGCCCGGAGGCAGTTGCTCGAGCGCACCGACAGCTCCAGCTCCTCGACGCTCTTCTCGAGCAGGCGCCGGACGTGGACGATCTGCGGATCCTCCTCCTCCTCGCCCTCGATGACCGGCTCCTCCTCGAAGTGGATGAACAGGTCGAAGTGGTCGCGCAGCAGCTTGGCCGCCCAGGCCAGCGCGTCCGCGGGCAGGATGCTCTGATCGGTCCACACCTCGAGGTACAGCTTGTCGTAGTCGATGTGCTGCCCGACGCGCGTGGCCTCGACGTGGTAATTCACCTTCGTGACCGGGGAGAACAGCGCGTCCATGGAGATCACGCCGATCGGCCGGTCCGCCTGCGAGTGCTGGTCCGCCGTGACGTAGCCGCGCCCGCTGTTGATGTCCACCTCCATGCGCAGGTCGCCGTCCCGGTTCAGCGTGGCGATGTGGTGATCGGGATTGAGGATCTCGACGTCGGCGTCCACCTGCATGTCGCCCGCGCGCACCTCGCGCTTGCCGCTGACCTCGAAGATGCCCTTCTTCGGGCCGTCACCATGCAGCTTCAGGCGCACCTGCTTCAGGTTGAGGATGATCTCGGTGACGTCCTCGATCACGCCCGGCAAGGTCGAGAACTCGTGGAGCACGCCCTCGATCCGCACGGCCGTGACCGCCGCGCCCTGCAGCGAGGAGAGCAGCACGCGCCGCAGCGCGTTCCCCAACGTGATCCCGAACCCACGCTCCAGCGGCTCGATGACGAACTTTCCGTACCCGGTAGTATTGCCGGGGTCCGCGACCACCTGCTTCGGCATGGTCAGATTCTTCCATTTCATCCGGGAGCCCCCCAGAGGAGAAGGCGTGGCTTACTTCGAGTAGAGCTCGACGATGAGCTGCTCGTTGACGGGCGTCGGAATCGACGCGCGCGTGGGAATGCTGAGGATCCGGCCGCCGAGCCGCTCGGGCGCCAGCTCGAGCCACTCCGGCGTCGTCTGGCCCTTGCGGGACTCGAGCGAGTTCACGATGACCGTGAGCTGGCGGCTCTTCTCGCGCACGGCCACCTCGTCACCCGGGCGGACCAGGTACGAAGGGACGTCCACCTTGCGGCCGTTCACGGTGAAGTGCCCGTGCCGCACGAGCTGCCGCCCCTGGCTCCGATTCACCGCGAAGCCCAGCCGGTAGACCACGTTGTCGAGACGGCGCTCGAGCATCTGCAGCAGGACCTCGCCCGTGACGCCCTTCGCCTCGGCGGCCTTCTCGAAGTAGTTGCGGAACTGCCGCTCGAGGATGCCGTACATGCGGCGGGCCTTCTGCTTCTCGCGCAGCTGCACGCCGTAGTTGGTCTCCTTCATCCTGCGGCTCTTGCCGTGCTCACCCGGCGCGTAGGCCCGACGCTCGATGGCGCACTTGTCGCTGTAGCAGCGCGCGCCCTTGAGGAAGAGCTTCATGCCCGCCCGCCGGCACATGCGGCAGCGCGCATCCTGATAGACCGCCATGGCGCTCTCCTAGACCCGCCGCCGCTTGGGCGGGCGGCAGCCGTTGTGCGGGATGGGGGTGACGTCCTTGATGGCGGAGATCTCCAGCCCCGCCGCCTGCAGCGAGCGGATAGCCGCCTCGCGGCCCGCTCCCGGCCCCTTCACCCACACCTCGACGCGCTTCATGCCGAGGTTGAGGGCCTCCCGGGCGCTGGCCTCCGCCGCCACCTGCGCGGCGAACGGGGTGCTCTTGCGCGAGCCCTTGAAGCCCACCTTGCCCGCGCTCGCCCACGTGATCACGGCGCCGTCCATGTCCGTGATGGTGACGATGGTGTTGTTGAAGCTCGCCTGCACGTGAGCGACGCCATTCGCGCTCACCTTGCGGTCGCGCTTCTTCGTCTTCTTGACCTCAGCCACTCGATACCTCCTCGACGGTTACTTCTTCGGCACAGGCTTGGCGACGGTGGGGCGCTTCATCACGCCGGCGGTCTTCTTCGGTCCCTTCCGGGTACGCGCGTTCGTCTTGGTGCGCTGGCCGCGAACCGGCAGGCCGCGACGGTGCCGCAGGCCCCGGTACGCGCCGATGTCCATCAGCCGCTTGATGTTCATCGCCATCTCGCTGCGCAACGCCCCCTCGACCTTGTACTCGCGCTCGATGATGTTGCGCACCCGCCCGGTGTCCTCGTCGGTCAGGTTCTTGACGCGAACGTCGCCCGAGACGCCGGCCGTTTCCAGGATCTTGCGCGCGGTCGTGCGACCGATGCCGTAGATGTAGGTCAGCGCGACTTCGATCCGCTTGTCGTTCGGCAGATCAACGCCGGCAATGCGTGCCACGAAACGCCTCCTTCGCCAGGGCGCCTGCAGACCGCTCGCTGCTTCGGCTCGGGGCGACGGGTCCTCGAGACGCGACCCGCTCGTCGCTCCTTCGCCGCCGTGCGCTCAGCCTCTCGGACGCACCTACTTTTGCCGCTGCTTGTGCCGCGGATTGCGCTTGCAGATCACGCGGATCACACCGTTGCGACGCACGATCTTGCAGTGCTCGCAGATCTTCTTCACCGAAGAACGCACCTTCATCGCCATGCCTCCGGCAGGCCATCCGCCCCGCGACGAGGCGCCATCGGCGAGCCCGTCGCCGGGCCCGCCGCCGACGCGGCGGCCTACTTGTACCGATACACGATCCGGCCGCGGCTCAGGTCGTACGGCGACAGCTCGATGGTGACCTTGTCGCCCGGCAGGATCTTGATGAAATGCATCCTCATCTTGCCCGAGATGTGGGCCAGCACCTTGTGCCCGTTCTCCAGTTCCACGCGGAACATGGCATTCGGCAGCGGCTCGATCACGGTGCCTTCGACCTGGATGCCTTCCTCTTTCGCCAAGACGCTCCTCGTCACTCCTCGCCGGCCCGCGAGAGGATCTCGGGGCCGTTCGGACCCACGGCGACGGTGTGCTCGAAGTGGGCGCTGAGGCTGCCATCCTTCGTCACCACCGTCCAGCCGTCCTTCTTGGTGACCACCTCCGCCCCGCCCACGTTCACCATCGGCTCGATGGCCAGCACCTGCCCGATCATCAGCCGCGGCCCACGATCGGGCGGACCGAAGTTCGGCACCTGCGGCTCCTCGTGCATCTCCCGGCCGATGCCGTGGCCCACGAGCGAGCGCACGACCGAGAACCCGTGGTGCTCGACGTACGACTGGATCGCGTGCGAGATGTCGCCGACGCGGTTCCCCGCTCTCGCCTGCGCCACGCCCTCGAGGAGGGCGGCGCGCGTCACCTCCATCAGGCGCTTCGCCTCGGCGCTCACCTCCCCCACCGGGAAGGTGCGCGCCGAGTCTCCGTAGTAGCCCTCCATCTCCACGCCCGCGTCGATGCCGATCAGGTCCCCCTCGGCGAGCCGCCGCGGTCCCGGGATCGCGTGCACCACCTCGTCGTTCACGGAGGGACAGATCGTCGCCGGGAAGCCGCGATAGCCCTTGAACGCGGGGCGCCCGCCGTGGCTGCGGATGAACGCCTCCGCCAGCCGGTCCAGCTCGGCGGTCGTCACGCCCGGCCGGATCTCGCGCGCGAGCGCGTCGAGCGTCCGCGCCACCAGGCGAGCCGCGGTGTGAATCGCCTCGATCTCCCGCCGATCCCGCAGATAGACCATGTCACCTCGCCTGGCGCGGGCGCGGACCGCAGCCCGCCTCGCGCCGCAGCGCCTCGAACACCTCGTCCACGGTGCCCCGGCCCAGCACCGAGCGCAGCCTCCCGCTGACCGTGTAGTAGTCCACCAGCGGGGCCGTCTTCTCGCGGTACTCCTCGAACCGCTGGCGGATGGCCGCCTCCGTGTCGTCCGCCCGGGGACGCAGCTCCACCGTGGGGTGGTCGTCGCAGTGCCGCCCGTCCCGGGCGGGCACGCCCTCCGGGTTGTAGGCTCGCTTGCACACCGGGCACTCGAGCCGGCCGCGCAGGCGCCGGAACAGCTCCTCCTCGCCCACCCAGAGGTACACGGCCACGTCCATCTCCTGTCCCCGAGCCCGGAGCAGCGCGTCCAGCGCCTCCGCCTGCGGCACGGTGCGCGGGAACCCGTCGAGCACGAACCCGCCCGCCGCGTCCGGCTCCGCGGTGCGCTCCCGCACCAGTCCGATCATCACCTCGTCGGCCACCAGCTTCCCCGATTCCATCTGCCGCCGGGCCTCGAGCCCCAGCGGGGTCGCCCGAGCCACCGCCTCCCGGAGCATCTCCCCGGTCGAGATCAGCGCGCAGCCGCACTCGGCGGCCAGCCGGCGCCCCTGCGTGCCCTTGCCCACCCCTGGCGGACCGAGCAAGACGGCCCGCACGTCACATCCTCTGCCGGCCGCGAATCCGGCCACCCTTGACGAACCCCTCGTAGTGACGCATCAGCAGGTGCGACTCCACCTGCTGGAGCGTGTCGAGGGCCACGCCCACGACGATCAGCACGCTGGTGCCGCCGAAGCCCAGGAACGGCACGTTCGTCGAGCCGATGATGAGGTCGGGCAGCACCGCGATCAGGGCCAGGAAGATCGCGCCCGGCAGCGTGATCCGCGACAGCACGCGATCGATGTACTCGGCCGTCTTGCGCCCCGGCCGGATGCCGGGCACGAAGCCGCCGTACTTGCGCATGTTCTCCGCCAGGTCGTTCGGGTTCAGGACGACGGCGGTGTAGAAGTAGGTGAAGAACACGATGATGAGGCCGTAGAGCACGTTGTAGAACCAGGCCGTGGGGCGGAACAGGTCCCCCAGCATCGTCGCCATCGGGTTGTCGGTCTTCACGAACCCGAGAATGGTGGCCGGCAGGATCATCACGCTCGAAGCGAAGATGATCGGGATCACGCCGGCCGTGTTCACCCGCAGCGGGATGTGGGTGTTGGCTCCGCCGTACATCCGCCGCCCGACGATGCGCTTGGCGTACTGCACCGGGATCTTGCGCGTGGCCTGGGTCATGAAGATCACCGCGGCGATGACCAGCACCATCAGCGCCCAGATGAAGAGCAGCAGCGGCCAGCTCAGCGAGCCGCCCTGCAGGCTCTGCCACGCCTTCAGGAGCGTGTCGGGCACGCGCCCGATGATGTTGATGAAGATGATGAGCGAGATCCCGTTCCCGATGCCGTGCTCGCTGATCTTCTCGCCCAGCCACATCACGAAGATCGTGCCCGTGGTCTGGGTGATGATGGTCGAGAAGATGAACAGGAAGCCGGGAGCGTTGACGATCGACATGCCCTGGGAGTGCCCCAGGTTCATCAGGAAGACGCTGTAGGCGTACGACTGGATGAACGAGATCAGCACCGTGCCGTAGCGCGTGTGCTGGATGATCTTCTTCTGGCCCTCCTCGCCCTCCTTCCGCAGCTTCTCGTAGTACGGGACGACCGCGCCGAGAAGCTGGAGGATGATCGAGGCGGAGATGTACGGCATGATGCCGAGGGCGAAGATCGTGGCGCGCGAGAAGGCGCCGCCCACGAACAGGTCGTAGAGCCCGAACAACCCGCCGGCCGCTCCGGAGGCCTGGAACGCGCCCTTGAGGGCCTGCAGGTTCACCCCCGGCGTGGGCACGTGCTCGCCCAGCCGGTACACGACCACCAGCGCCGCCGTGAAGAAGATGCGGCGCTTGAGCTCGGGCACCTGGAAGATGTTGCGCAGCTTCTCGATCATGGCTCCTCGATATGCCTGGGCCGCCTCCGCGAGGCCGATCCCGGCGTCTCGACCACGGCCTCAGGCCTCGGCCTTCGGCTTGGGCGTCTCCACGGTGCCTCCGGCGGCCTCGACCGCGCGGCGGGCAGCTTCACTCGCGGCATCCACTCGCACGGTGAGCGCGACCTCGAGCGCTCCGCCGGCGAGCAGCTTCACCGGCCGCGTGCCCCGCACGAGCCTGCGCTCGGCGAGCCAGGTGCGATCCACCAGGGTCTGGGCCGGCGCCCCCGCGAGCCGTCCCACCTGCACGACCTGGTACTCGACGCGGCCCGGGTTCTTGAATCCCCGCTTGGGCAGCCGGCGCTGGATGGGCATCTGGCCGCCCTCGAACCAGGCGGGAATCTTCCCGCCGGTCCGGGCCTTGTGCCCCTTGTGCCCGCGCCCGGCCGTGCCGCCGACGCCGCTCGACGCACCCTTCCCCCGGCGCTTACGGCTCCGCGTCGCGCCGGAGGCCGGGCGGATCGTCCCGATGCGCATCATCGGCCACCCCCTGGACCTTCCACCACCTCGACGAGGTGGCGGACCTTGAAGATCATGCCCCGGATCTGGGGCGTATCGTCGTGCTCGACCACCTGGTGGAGCCGGCGGATGCCGAGGGCGCGGACGGTCTGCTGCTGATCCCGCGGGTGCCCGCTCGCGCTCTTGATCTGGCGGATGCGGATCGTCTCAGGCATGAGGGACCTCGGGCTCGTTCGGAGCGGAGAACAGCTCGCTCAGGTCCAGGCCGCGCACGGCGGCGATGTCCGAGGGGCGGCGCAGGCGCTTCAACCCGTCCACCGTGGCCTTGACGAGGTTGTGCGGGTTGCGGCTGCCCAGGCACTTCGTCAGCACGTTCGCCACGCCGGCCACCTCGAGCACGGCGCGCACACCCGAGCCGGCGATCACGCCGGTCCCCGGCGACGCCGGCTTCAGCAGCACCTCCCCCGCGCCGAACCGGCCGACGATGGCGTGGGGAATCGAGCTGCCCCGCGTGACCGGCACGCGGAACATCCCCTTCTTCGCGGCCTCCCCGGCCTTGCGAATCGCGTCCGCCACCTCGTTGGCCTTGCCCAGGCCCACGCCCACGCGCCCCTTCTGATCGCCGACCGCGACGATGGCGTTGAACGAGAACCGGCGCCCGCCCTTCACCACCTTGGCGCAGCGGTTCACGTTGATGACTCGCTCCACGAATTCGGACTTGGGGGCTTCCGGCTGCCCGCCCCGGCCCCGCGATTCCTGGCCTCGCACGTCGTCCTCCTAGAATTGCAGGCCGGCGGCTCGCGCGCCGTCGGCGAGCGCCTTCACGCGCCCGTGATACAGGTAGCCGCCCCGGTCGAAGCTGACCCGCGCGATGCCCTTCTCCTTCGCTCGCGCGGCCAGGCGCTTCCCGACCTCGGTCGAGACGCCCAGCTTGCCGGTGCTCTCGCGAGGCAGGTCCTCGCGGCTGGATGCCGCCGCCAGGGTGACCCCGCGCGCGTCGTCGATGATCTGCGCGTAGATGTGCTTGGAGCTGCGAAACACCGAGAGCCGCGGGCGCTCCGTCGTGCCCGAAACCCGCTTGCGGATGCGATAGCGCCGGATGCGGCGCCGCTCGTGCTTGTTGTGCTGGCCGCTCATGTGGTGGTCGCTCCCGCCGCCTTGCCGGCCTTGCGGCGCACGTACTCGCCCTCGTAGCGCACGCCCTTGCCCTTGTAGGGCTCCGGCGGGCGGAAGTCCCGGATGTCCGCCGCGACCTGCCCGACCTGGGCCTTGTCCGGGCCGCTGATCACGAGGCGCGTGGGATTGTCGAGCTTGATCGTGATGCCCTGGGGCGGATCGAAGCGGATGGGATGGGAGAAGCCGAGCTGCAGCACCAGCGTCTTGCCCTCCATCGCGGCGCGGTACCCGGTGCCCACGATCTCGAGCGTCTTGCTGAAGCCCGCCGTCACCCCCAGCACCATGTTGTTGAGCTTCGCGCGCATCGTGCCGTAGGCGGGATTGCGCACCGCGCGCTCCGACGAGACGCGCGCCTCCGCGCCCTCGACCGTCACTTGCGTCCCGACGAGGACCGGGTGCGTCAACTCGCCCTTGGGGCCCTTCACGCGAACCTGATCCTGCTCCACGACGACCGTGACGCCGCCGGGGATGGGGACCGGACGCCTTCCGACTCGCGACATGCCGCCCCCCCTTACCAGACCTGGCAGACGAGCTCGCCGCCGAGGCCCGCCTCCCGGGCCTCGCGGTCGGTCATCAGCCCGCGTGAAGTGGACACGATCGAGGCGCCCAGACCGCCCATCACCTTGGGCAGGTCGCGGTTCCCCACGTAGACGCGCCGCCCCGGCGTGCTCACGCGGCGCAGCCCCGTGATGACGCTCTCGTCCTCGGGCGTGTACTTGAGGTAGACGCGCAGGGTTCCCTGCCGCCCGTCCTCGATCACCTTGAAGTTGTTGATGTAGCGCCCGCGCAGCAGCACTCGGGCCAGCTCCGTCTTGAGCTTCGAGGCGGGCACGTCCACCCTGCGATGCTTGGCGCGAATCGAATTGCGCACGCAGGTGAGGAAGTCCGCCACGGGGTCACTGACCGACATCGATCTCCTCCCGGGGCCACCGTCCAGAGCGCGGCCCATCCGCGCCCTGCTGCCTGGTCCCGTCGCGCCCCTCGCGGGGCGGGTTCACCAGCTCGACTTGACGACGCCCGGGATCTGACCGGACAGCGCCAGCTCCCGGAAGCAGATGCGACACAGCCCGAAGTCGCGCAGGTAGCCGCGCGGCCGCCCACAGCGGTGACAGCGCGTGTACGCCCGCACCTTGAACTTCGGGGTCCGCTTCCATTTCTCGACGATGGACTTCTTCGCCACGCTTCCTCCTCGGGCGGCCGCCGACCGGCCGCTGGCCGGCTCGCTATCTCGGACGGAACGGCATGTTCATCAACCGGAGCAGCTCGCGTCCCTCTTCGTCGGTGCGGGCCGTGGTCACGAGGGTCACGTCCAGGCCGCGCACCTTGCCCACCTTGTCGTAGTTGATCTCCGGGAAGATGATCTGCTCCGTCAGGCCGAGCGTGTAGTTGCCGCGGCCGTCGAACGAGCGGGGGTTGAGCCCGCGGAAGTCGCGGATGCGCGGCACCGCCACGTTGATGAGGCGATCGTAGAACTCGAACATGCGCGCGCCCCGCAGGGTCACCGCGCAGCCGACGGGCACGCCCGCCCGCAGCTTGAAGTTCGAGATCGACTTCTTCGCCCGCCGCACCGTCGGCCGCTGGCCGGCGATGGCGGCCAGCTCGTTCGTCGCCGCGTCCATCAGCTTCGAATCCTGCAAGGCGTCCCCGACCCCCATGTTCAGCACGATCTTCACCAGGCGCGGCGCCTGCATGACGCTCCGGTACCGGAACTTCTCCATGAGCGCCGGGCGCACCGCCTGCTGGTAGTGCTTCGCCAGGCGCGGCTTCTCCACCGGCCCGCTGGGCCGGCCCTTCTCGACCGCGCCGGCCGCGCCCTTCCCCTCCCCCGCGCCCTTCCCGGGCTTGCCGCCCTTCTGGGGCTTGTCCGGCTTCGCCGCCTTCGGCTTCTTCTCGTCCGCCATCCTTCGTTCTCTCCAGGGTCCGGTCTGCACGGCCCTCTCGACCCTGGTGTTCCGGGGCCGTGCCCGGGAGCCACCCGCTCCCCCTGGCCGCCGGGGCGGCCAGATGCCTCAGGTCACTCCGGCTTCGAAATCGCCTCTCCGCTGGCCCGCGAGACCCGTTCCCGCCGGCCGTCCGGCAGAGTCCGGATGCCGATCCGCGTCCCGCGGCCGAGCTTGGGGTCGTAGAGCTGCACGTTGGAGAGGTGGATGGGCGCCTCCTTCTCGAGGATCCCGCTCTGCGCGCCCTGGCGCCGAGACTTCGTATGCCGCTTCACGAAGTTCACCTTCTCCACGACCAGGCGCTGCTTCGCGTCGTCCACGGCCAGCACCCGTCCGACCTTCCCCTTGTCGTCGCCGGCGATCACCATCACGGTGTCGCCCTTGCGGATCTTGATCGCCATCAGATCACCTCCGGAGCCAGCGAGATGATCTTCATGAACTGCTTCTCGCGCAGCTCGCGAGCCACCGGGCCGAAGATGCGGGTCCCGCGCGGCTCCTTGTCGTCGTTGATCAGCACCACCGCGTTCTCGTCGAAGCGGATGTAGGAGCCATCCTTCCGGCGGCCCTCCTTCACGGCGCGGACCACGACCGCCTTGGCCACGTCGCCCTTCTTGACGGCCGCGCCCGGAATGGCGTCCTTCACCGAGACGACCACGATGTCGCCCAGGCGTCCGTAGCGCTTGTGGTGGCCGCCCAGCACCTTGATACACTGGGCGCGCTTGGCGCCCGAGTTGTCGGCGACGGTCACCATCGTCCTCAACTGGATCATGGCTCGACTCCTGGCCGCCCTTCGCGGCTCATCTGCCGGACCCGCCCGGCGCGTCTGCCCGGCTCGGTCGCGTCGCCCCGCGGCTCGGGCGGATGCGCCCTTGCGGGCCCTCCGCCACAGCCCCGGGCGCCACTCCCGCGCCCCACCTCGTGGCCGCGCTCGACGGCCGGTTCTCCTCGCGTGCTACTTCGCGCGCTCGACGAATTCCACGAAACGCCAGCGCTTCCCCTTCGAGAGCGGCCGCGTCTCCATGAAGCGGATCACGTCTCCCACGTGGCACTCGTTCTTCTCGTCGTGCACCTTGAAGGTGGCGCGACGGCGGACGTAGCGGCCGACCGCGGGATGCTTGACCAGGCGCTCGATGGAGACCACGACGGTCTTGTCCATGCGGTCGCTCACCACCTTGCCGACACGCAGCTTCCGGCGATTGCGCTCGGTTTCGTTGCTCATTGTGCGACCTGCTCCTTCTCACGCAGCACGGTCAGGAGGCGAGCCATCTCGCGCCGGGCCGCCCGGATCTTGAGCGGGTTGTCGAGCTGCTTCATCGCGTTCCGGAAGCGCAGGGTGAACAGCTCCTCGCGCAGCTCCTGGAGCCGCGTCCGGATCTCGTCCGGGGACATCTCCCGCAGGGCCTTGGCTTTCACGTGTGGCACGGCTCACTCCCTCCCCAGCTCGTGGCGCTCGACGAAGCGCGTGCGGATGGGAAGCTTCGAGGCGCCGAGCATCATCGCCTCCTGCGCCGCCGTGCGCGAGATGCCCTCGAGCTCGAACATGACCCGGCCCGGCTTGATCACCGCGACCCAGAACTCCGGTGCGCCCTTGCCCTTGCCCATTCGGGTCTCGGCCGGCTTCTTGGTCACCGGCTTGTCGGGGAAGATCCGGATCCACATCTTCCCGCCCCGCTTGATCGAGCGCGTGATCGCCACGCGCGCGGCTTCGATCTGGCGGTTCGTCAGCCAGGCGGGCTCGAGCGAGATGAGGCCGTACTCGCCGAACGTGACCGACGAGCCGCGGTACGCCTTCCCGTTCATGCGCCCGCGCTGCTGCTTGCGGTACTTCACGCGCTTCGGCATCAACATGGCGGCGTCTCCCTAACGGGTCCCGGCCGCGGTGGCGGCCTCGGGCTTGTCCAGCACCTCGCCGTGGAACATCCACACCTTCACCCCGCAGGTCCCGTAGGCGGTGTTGGCGGTGGCCCGGGCGAAGTCGATGTCGGCGCGCAGCGTGTGCAGCGGCACCCGGCCCTCGCGGTAGGTCTCGTAGCGGGACATCTCCGAGCCGCCCAGGCGGCCCGAAGCCGCGACCCGGATGCCCTGGGCGCCCGCGCGCATCGAGGAGGCGATGGCCTTCTTCATGGCGCGGCGGAAGGAGACGCGCTGCTCGAGCTGCCGGGCGATGTGCTCGGCCACGAGCTGGGCATCGAGATCCGCCCGCTTGATCTCCTCGATGTTGAGCTGGACGTGCTTCTTGGTGAGCTGCTTCATCTCCTCGGACAGCTTGTCCACCTGCTCGCCCTTGCGGCCGATGACCAGGCCGGGGCGCGCGGTGCGGATGCCGATCGTGATCTTGTCGCCCTTGCGCTCGATCGTGATCTTCGAGATCCCCGCCTGGTAGAGGCGCTTCTTCAGATACCGCTTGATGAGCAGATCCTCCGCGAGCACCTCGGGGTAGTTGCGCTTGGCGAACCAGCGCGAGTCCCAGCTCTTCACGATGCCCAGGCGGAGGCCGACGGGATGTGTCTTCTGGCCCATGGCTACTCCCTCGTGGCCACGGTCACCGACACGTGGCTGGTGCGCTTCAAGATGGGGGTGGCGCGCCCCTGCGCGCGGGGCAGCCACCGCTTGAGCGTCGGTCCGGCCCCGACGACGGCTTCCTTCACGTACAGGTCCTCGAGCCGCACCTTGCCCTCGTGGAGCGCATTCGCGACCGCCGACTTCAGCACCTTCTGCACGATGCGCGCCCCCGCCTTGGGGGTGAACTGCAGCGTGACCTGCGCCTGCTCCACGGCCTGCCCCCGGATGAGCTCGAGGACCTGGCCGCACTTGCGCGGCGTGATCCGCACGAACCGCTGGATGGCTTTCGCTTGCATGGCTCTACTTTCCCGGTGCCGGCACCGGGGTCTTCTCGGCCACGTGCTGGCCGTGGCCGCGGAAGACCCGAGTCGGCACGAACTCGCCGAGCTTGTGGCCGACCATGTTCTCGGTGATGTAGATCGGGATGAACTTGTTGCCGTTGTGCACGGCCAGCGTGTGGCCCACGAACTCGGGCAGCACGGTCGAGCGGCGGGCCCAGGTCTTGAGCACGCGCTTCTCGCCGCTCCGGTTCAAGGCTTCGATCTTCCGCACGAGGGAGTCGACGACGTACGGTCCCTTCTTGATTGAGCGCGCCATGGCGTCCCCCGCTACTTCGTCCGGCGGCGCACGATGAGCCCGTCGCTCAGCTTGCGCTTCCGCGTCTTGAGTCCCTTGGACTTCTTGCCCCACGGCGAGCAGGGATGCCGCCCGCCGGATGACTTGCCCTCGCCGCCGCCCATCGGATGGTCGACCGGATTCATGGCCACGCCGCGCACGCTGGGCGAGCGTCCCAGCCAGCGGCTCCGTCCGGCCTTGCCGAGAGAGACGTTCTCGTGCTCCAGGTTCCCCACCTGGCCGACCACCGCCCGGCAATTCACGTGGAACTTCCGCACCTCGCCCGAGGGCAGCCGCAGCTGCGCATAGTCGCCGTCCCGGGCCATGAGCTGGCAGTAGGAGCCGGCGGACCGCGCCACGCGGGCGCGCCGGCCCGGGAACAGCTCCACATTGTGGACGTTGGTGCCCAGCGGCATGCTGCGCAGAGGCAGGCAGTTGCCCGGGCTGATCTCCGCCTGGGCGCCCGACTGCACCTTCATGCCGACCCGGAGGCCCTCGGGGGCCAGGATGTAGCGTCGCTCTCCGTCCGCGTAGTTCAGGAGGGCGATGCGCGCCGAGCGGTTCGGATCGTACTCGATGCTCGCCACGCGCGCCGGCACCCCGTCCTTGTCGCGGACGAAGTCGACGAGGCGGTAGCGGCGCTTGTGCCCGCCGCCGATCCAGCGCGCCGAGACGTGCCCGTAGTTGTCGCGCCCTCCGCTCTTGTAGAGCCGCTGGGTGAGCGACTTGACGGGCCGGGTCCGCGTGACCTCCGCGTAGTCCGGCACGACGGTGTGCCGGAGCGTCGGCGTCACCGGACGGAATTTCTTGAGACCCATGGCCGCTCCTCTAGATCTGCTCGAACAGCTCGATCTTCTGATCGGGCT